>CAZGRL010000053.1:0-25031 GCA_964528155.1 uncultured Anaerolineaceae bacterium | reverse complement strand
TGTCCTGGGGAAGGATGTATCCACCACACCAACCCATGAACTGGCCCAGGATGTCGGCTTCTGCTTCCAGAACCCGAACCACCAGATCGTGTCGTTCACCGTTCAGGACGAGATGGCATTCGGACTCAAAGCCCACAACATCGATCCGGCGGAACACGACCTGAGGATACGCGAGGCCCTGGCGACGGTAGGCATGCTCGACAGCCTCGGTGCCGAGGTGTTCGACCTGGGCAAGGGACAGAAGCAGCGGCTGGCGCTGGCCTCCGTCCTCACCCTCCGGCCTCGGATTCTGATTATCGACGAACCAACGACCGGCCAGGATCCGCAGATGGCACTGGAAATCTTCGAGATCATCAAGCGCTTGAACGAGGCCGGCACGACGATCCTGATCATCACCCACAAGGTCGACTATGCCGCGGCCTATGCCCAGCGGGCGGTGGTGATGGGCTACGGCCGGGTGACGTTCGACGGACCCTTCCGCGAGCTCCTGGGCGATCTCGAGCTCATGCGAGCCAACTCGCTCGAACTCCCGGACACGACCAAACTCGCCAAGCTGCTGAGCACGCATGGTGTTCCTCCGTGGCTGGCGACGTTCGACGCGCTGGAGAAGGCCCTCGACCAGTTGTTGGAGGTCTCGCGTGCCCATTGAGTATCAGAAGGGCGAGTCGGTCTTGCACGACCTGGACGCCCGGACAAAGCTATTGCTCTTCGTCGGGCTGACGCTGATCGCCGTCGTCGTGATTGATCCGATCTTCATCGCCGCGCTGTTCGCCATCTTGTATATGTTCGGCGCCATGGCGGTCGACCGCCAGATGCTCAATCGGAACCTGCGCGTCCTCGTGGTGATATTCCTGACCTTCTCCCTGTTTCAGATTCTGTTCTTCACTCCGAAAGATGCGGTCTTCCTGTTCTATCTCGTTCCCGGGGTTGACTGGATTCCAGTGACGATCCAGGGCCTGGTCAGGGGCGTGGCGGTCTTCTTCCGCTTTTTCATTGTGGTCCTTTCGGTGCACTTGATGCTCTACACGACCCCGCCGGTGGACCTGGTCCTCGGTCTGACCCGGCGCGAGCGCGAACGCCCCACCCTTCCGATGCTGGGCACATCGGCCATACTAGGGGCGATCCTGTTTGTGGCAGCCAACCTGTCCTTCAGCGATCAGATCCAAAGACTGCCGCTCTCACCCGCTTTGCGAATGGGCGCAGTCGCCATGGGCGTGCTCGTGCTGGGGTATGTGATCTACCGCCTGGCGACTCATGGGCTGCCGCCGGAGATGGGGATGGCACTCAGCATCGGATTCGCAACGGTCGGGATCCTGTCCCAGCAGTCGCAGAAGATCACCGACGCCCAGAAGGCGCGGGGCTACGACGTCCAACCCAAGAACCTGATCCGACGCGTGCAGGTGCTCACAGCGCTCCTGATCCCGATCTTTTTGGCTACACTCGAGCGATCGCAGGACATCGCCATCGCCATCCTGGCCCGCGCCTTCGACTACAATATCGGTGCCCGGACGTATCGCCGGCAGTTGAAGTTCCATCGACAGGACTATTTCGTGATGGCGATCATTGTCCTGCTGCTCCTGGGAAACATGGCGTTGGGCCGATTCGGTCTGGGTAATCCAACGGAACACTTCATCCTACGCATGATCGGCCGGTGAAGGTTTCCAGGGCGAGTGTCGAGCGCTCTGATCGCAGCCCCAGGTTTCATTCGGGCGGGGCCGGGGGCGCGAAATGGTGATTCGCTCCAGACCAGTCGGAGTCATCCGACTGCAAGACTGGGACTTGTGTGCCCGCAATGAACAAAGAGGAGGTTGACCATGGCAGAGCACTTTCTCGATGGCAGCGTGACCCAACCATTCTGGGACAGCGAAGTAGAGCCCCGGCTCGAAATCGCCTCCGGCGATACGGTCACCTTCGACTGCCCAGAACCTTGCGGCCAGGTCACGCCGGAATGGGACGACGATGACCTGGGCAACATCAGCTTCGACCCGATCCATGCGCTCGTCGGCTCGGTTTACCTGAAGGATGCCAAGCCGGGCGACTCGCTCCAGGTCGAAGTCTTGAAGATGGAAAACAAGAAATGGGGTTGGTCGGGGCACTTAAAAGGATTCGGCCTATTGGCCGATGACTTCGACTTCGCGTACATCCATCATTGGGAGCTCGACGACGAATACTGCCGGTTCGGCGTGAAGGACATCCGCGTTCCCTTCGAGCCGTTCTGCGGAACGATGGGCGTGGCGCCAGCCGAGGGACCCAGGGTTGACACAATTGCGCCGCGAGCGAACGGCGGCAACATCGACGTCTGCCACCTCAATCCGGGATCAACCGTGTGGTTCCCGGTATTCCAGCCGGGCGCTTTGTTCGCCTGCGGCGATTGTCACAGCGCCCAGGGCAGTGGAGAGGTGTGCGGGACGGGCGTCGAGTCTCCTATGCTGGCAACGTTGCGCCTGACGGCTCGCAAGGACCTTTCTATCAAGGAGTTTCAATTCGAGACGACCAGCCCGTTGACGAAGCGCGACTCGAAGGGCTTCCACGCCACGACTGCCCACGGGCCCGATTTGATGGAGGACGCCAAGAACGCCGTGCGCCACATGATCGAATGGGTCGTGGACAAGTACGGCGTGACGCGCAGCCAGGCCTACGTGCTCTGCAGCGCAGCGATGGATCTGCAGATCAGCGAGATTGTGGATGCCCCGAACTGGATCGTGTCGGCCTATATGCCGTTGGGGATCTTCAGCGGCTGATTTGATCTACTCGTCCGGCGTTCGCGGCCCTGTTACGGCAATGATCTGTCCGGATGACGGATCGGGCCGACGTGAGAGGGAGTCATCCGTCTGATCCCCTGCTGTCGGTTAGATCTTCCGGGATAGGCGGCTCCTGTCCGCGGGTCACGTCAAACCAAGGTGGACTCTTCCGGCGGAGAGTGGGAACAGCAGGGAAAAGGGGGGACGGGCTCGGCGTGCCCGAGCCCGTCCCCCCTTTTCCCTGACTTGTCGATGGCTGGGGAAACAGGAGCGTCACTCCGAACAGGGGACTAGGCTGTCCGATCCTTGACTAGGTCTCAGAACTCATGAGGCCTGAATGTTGAAATACAGCTGGCGACCTTCCTTCTTGCGGTCGATCTTGGCCTTGCCGAGCGCGACCAGCACGTACAGGATGTTCAGGGCATGTAGCGAATCTACGATGCGCTTGGTCCGCCTCGCCTGTCGCACAATGAACTGCGACGTCACGCCTCGCTCTCCGCTTATCCGCTTCAAGACGTAATCCACCGTGCCTTTCTCGACGAGATTGAAGTAGCCGGCGTTCGGCTTCGATCTCGAAGCGGAAGCGATAAGATACCGATCGCCCCCCTCAAAGACGTGGTAGGTCTGGCGTTGTCCCTGCACCTTCCCCACGTAGGAAAGCTGGGTCAATTGCCTGCGAAGGTCCATCTCATGCTCCTTCTTCTGATCGAGCGTCCGGGACTCGTGCGGGCGTATTCGCTACGCGCGTCATTGTAGTGCATCTCGTCGAAATGCGCTGTATGCCCCGGCCCGTCGGGTGCACTCCAACTGGGGGGCAAAGCCCTCGCGAGGAATGAGGGAAATTGTATGTTGGACGGCGGCGCAGCCGCCGTCCAACATACATTTTCCCTTTCTTCAACGAGGACGCGCCCCCCGAAATGGAACGCACCCGGCCTATCCGATTCAGATCCCGGTGACCTCGGGGATGATCACGCGCCCAAACGTGCGCAGAGGATCGATCTCGTGCACATTGGGCATGTTGAAGATGGCGTGCTGGATCCCTTCCGCAGCCAGATCCCGACAGAGGTCGATCACTTCCGAAGGATTCATCTTGTCGGGAGCCAGATGAATCGTGCCCAGGGCCGTTTTCTCGATCTCGCCGTAGGGCCGGCCGATGTGGTCACAGTGACTCTTCAGGACGTCGAGTTTGTGCCGCAACATCTCCATCCCCTGGCCCCAGAATACATTGCACGCGTCCCCATATTCGGCTGCCAGACGCAAGGTCTTCCGCTCGCCGCCTCCGCCGACCATGATCGGCGGGTGCGGCTGGGTGATAGGCTGTGGACTGTTGAGGGACTCCAGCAATTGGAAGTGCCGTCCTTCGAATGTGGTCACACGCCCCGACCACATCAAGTGTGCGATCTGCAGGGTTTCTTCGAGCCATTCGTATCGAACCTTGAGCGGGGGAAACTCGAAACCCAGGCCGGATGCCTCTCTCTCGTTCCAGGCCGCCCCGATCCCGAGGTAGGCTCGTCCACCGCTCAGCACGTCAAGCGTTGTGGCTTCCTTGACGATCAAGCCCGGCCTTCGGTAGACAACGCCGGACACCAACGTCCCGAGCTTGACCCGCTCCGTCAGCCCGGCCAGGTAGGACAGCGTGGTGTATCCCTCGAGCATCGGCTCATCCACCTCGCCCACGTTGCGAATCTGGAAGAAGTGGTCCATCACCCACACACTGTAGAACCCGGCCTCGTCAGCCGCGCGACCTATATCCGAAAGAGTCGCGCCAACAGCCGGCGCGCCGCCCGGCCAGGTGAACCGAGGAATCTGCAGACCGATACGCATGATGTCACCTCTGAGATTGGCTAATGTGAGGCATGCCCGGTGCCGCGGTGAACGGCAACGTCGGATATCGACGGCCTGGGCGGTCGAAAGCATCTCCTTCGAACGTATTGTGCTGAGTTGCACGAATCATAGCCCACATTCTTCGCGGGCTGTCCCGCGCGACCTCCCGTGCGGGCAGGTGTTCTATGGTTCACTAAACTGGAGCATCCGGCTCCGAATTTGTGTCTGGAGGCGCTCATGCTATTGTCAAATGTGAACTGGATCGCAGTCGTCTTATCGGCCGTGGCGAGCATGGTCGTCGGATTCATATGGTACTCCCCGCCACTGTTCCAGAAAGCGTACCTGGCTGAAATCGGCAAGACCGCCGAGGAAGCCGCTGCAACCCCACCGACCAACTACCTCATCAGCTTTGTCCTGGCAATCATCGAGGCCATCTTCCTGTCAAGCCTGGTCGGAGCCATGGGGAATGCGGGAGTCGGCTCAGAACTGGCAGCCGGCTTCATGGTCTGGCTGGGGTTTGTCGCCACAACCAGCGCAGCGAATACACTGTTCGGAGACCGGACATTTCGCCTGTGGTACGTTCAGAACGGGAACCACCTGCTCACCTTGTTGGCCATGGGGGCGATCATCGGGCTGATGGGCTGAGGAGGTTCGGATCCCCCACCCCCTTGCCCCCTCCCCCGGCAAGCCGGGGGAGGGGGATGAGAACCGGAAGTGTACACCGTGCGGCGAAGCCGCGCCGGGTTAACATCCGGGGTTCTGTTGATACGAATAATGCCTGGCAAGTTCGACCCACAAAAATCACCCACCATGGAGAAACCTATCCCACCGGCCGGTTTCTGGTTTGCCCGGCCGCGGTGCATGGTCGAGTCGTGGTCGATTTCAACCGGGCCTACAATCCACCGGGCGCGTTCACCGAATTCGCCACCTGCCATCTTCCACCCCGTCAGAATGTCCTCGATCTACGAGTGGAAGCCGGCGAGCGATATCGTCCACCAACAGATTCGCGCGCGTGAGTCCTCCACCGAGCAATCACGTCACCCACCGGACACATCCCGCCTCCGGCGATTCATGAATGCAGGATGAGCGAATAGCGAACATCCCATTAGCAACCTCTAATCTCATCGGCGCGGAAGCTCCCTTATACTCCTCGAATTGGGGAAACATTTCTCACCCGCTCACGCGGACATCGCTTTGGGAGGTCGCGCCATGTCCTGGCTTCTCTCTGCCGTCTTCGTCGCCTTCTCCGTCCTATCCCCTTTCCAGCAAACCGCGTTCCATGGGCTGACGCTCTCAACGCCGTATCCGGCGGAGGTCGTCCCTCCGGGAAATCCGGTCAATCTGCCGATAGAGATACATAGCTACGGTCTGCCCCCGGAGGTGGTTGACCTCAGCATCGCCAAGGCGCCGGCTGACTGGCAGGTTCATTTCATCGGAAACAGCCGTGTGGTCAGCGAAGTCTACCTGGGCCCGGATGCCAGCCAATCGTTGACGCTGAGAGTCGAGCCCCCGGCGGACGTCACACTGGGTGACTATCAGATCATGCTCGACGCCCAATCCGCCGACGGCTCGGCAGAGCTGGGGATCACGCTGACTGTTGGCGAGGCGTTCCCTCCGGAGCTCAAGCTCGAAGCTGATCTCCCAGAGCTAAAGGGCTCACCCACCACGACGTTCAGCTTCCGAGGCAACGTCACCAACGAGTCGGACCAGGACATGCTTGTCAGCTTTCAGGGCCAGGTCCCGCCTGGCTTCACCATCACTTTCAAGCAGGGCGTCGGCGGCCAGGAGCTCACCAGCCTTCCTGTGGCGGCGGGCAAGACTGAATCGATCACGATTGAGGTCAAGCCCGGGCCGGACGCGACCGCCGGCGACTACCCCATCGACGCCCAGGTCCTCTCCGACCAGGCAAGCGCCGATCTGCATCTCATCGCCTCCATCACGGGCCAGCCGGATCTGGCCATCTCAACAGCCGACGGACGTCTCAGCGGGCGCGTGACGAGCGGCAAAGTGACCCCGATGCAGATCACGGTCACGAACAACGGGTCGGCGCCGGCCCAGAACGTACGCCTTGAGTCCACGGCGCCCTCAGGCTGGAACATCACCTTCGACCCCGTCGGGGTCCCCGTCATCGGCCCCGGGCAACAGGTGGAAGTCACCGTCAACTACTCCCCGGCCGACAAGTCGGTCGCCGGCGACTACATGGTGACGCTGAGCGCGGTGCCGGATGGCGGAAGCCGGGCCTCGGCCGATTTTCGCATCACCTTGTTGACCTCGACGTTATGGGGCGTGGTCGGCCTGGTGCTGATTGCCGCCGTGCTCGGTGTGGTGGCCCTGGCTGTGGCGCGTTTCGGGCGACGCTGAGATGGAGACCGTTATCGAAACGTCGAAGCTGACGAAACGCTACGGAACGGTGACAGCCGTCGACGGACTGGACTTGTCCCTGCGTCGAGGCGAGGTATTTGGCCTGCTGGGTCCCAACGGCTCGGGAAAGACGACGACGATCTTGATGTTGCTCGGATTGACCAAACCAACATCAGGCAACGTCCGCATGCTCGGCTATGACCCGGCCCGGAATCCACTGCAGGTGAAGGCCCGGGTAGGCTACCTGCCCGACTCGGTCGGCTTCTACGACGAGCTGACGGCCATCGAGAATCTGCGCTACATCGCCCGACTCAATCGCCTCAGTTCGGCCGAGGCCGATCGAAGAGCGCGAAGCGCCCTGGAGCGGATGGGCCTGGCGGACGTAATGACCCACCGCGTGGGGACTTTCTCGCATGGGATGCGGCAGCGTCTGGGGATGGCCGACGTGCTGATCAAACAACCCGAGGTGGTGATCCTGGACGAGCCGACCTTAGGGCTCGACCCGGAGGCGGCACGCTCGTTCCTCGATCTTGTACACGGGTTGAAAGAAAACGGCTTCACCGTCCTGCTTTCCTCTCACCTGCTCCACCAGGTCCAGGCCGTGTGCGAACGGGTGGGATTGTTTCGAAAGGGAAAGATGGTCTTGCAGGGTACGGTCGCCGCTCTGGCACAGCAAGTGCTCGGTGGTGCCTACAGAATCCATCTCGAGGCGCGCGGCCGTGATGTCGGTCGGGATCTCGAGGGCATCGAAGGCGTCGTTGACCTGCACGGCAGCAGCGGGGGACGGTACGTCGTCGAAAGCCGCAAGGACTTGAGAGCCGAGGTCGCCGAGGCTGTGGTCCGCGGCGGAGGTCGGCTATTGTCGATGCGTCTGGAGGAACCCGGCCTCGACGAGGTCTATTCGCACTACTTCCAGGAGGCGGACCATGTTGCGGCGTGAGGGTTCACCGTGGCAGGGTGTGTGGACCGTCATGGGGAAGGAAACCGCCGACTACCTCACCGGCGCCAGGATGCGAATCCTGGAAGTACTCGGTTTCCTGGCAGCGATTGGAGCCGTCTACGCCGCGGTCTCGACCCTGAAGGCCACGGTGAGTCAGGATCCGTTTCTGTTTCTCAAACTCTTCACGACGTCGCAGGACCCGCTCCCGGCCTTCGTTGGGTTCCTGGCATTTCTGACCCCGCTTGTAGCGATCGCGCTGGGGTTCGACACCATCAATGGAGAATTCAATCGAAGGACGCTCAGTCGAATCCTGGCCCAGCCGATCTACCGTGACGCGCTGTTGATGGGCAAGTATCTGGCGGGATTGGCAACGCTGGCGATCGTGCTGACGGCCATCTGATTGCTCGTCGCCGGGCTGGGGCTGATCCTTCTCGGGGTATCGCCGGGCGGCGAGGAAGTTGCACGCGCCATCGTGTTTCTGGTGGCGACGATCGCCTATGGCGGGGTGTGGATGGGATTGGCGATCGTTTTCTCCGTAGTCTCTCGCCAGCCGGCCACGGCGGCGCTGGCCGCGATCGCAACCTGGTTGTTCTTCACCGTCTTCTGGGGGATCGTCGCTCAATTGTTGGCCCGCTTCATCAGTCCGATACGGCTCGGGTTGCCGGATGAACTTATCGCGCAGGCCCAATGGGCGATCGGTTTGTCACGCCTCTCACCGAACACGTTATACGCCGAGATCGTCCTCGGAATGCTCAATCCGACGGTGCGCGCCCTCGGCTTTGTGCTGCCGTCGCAGTACCAGGGCGCGCTCTTCGGAACTCCTCTCCCGCTGTCTCAGAGCCTGGCCTTGGTCTGGCCGGAGCTGACGGGGCTGATCGCCGGGGTGATCCTGCTCTTCGCCCTGGCATACGTCCTGTTCCAGCGTCAGGAAGTCCGCGCCTGACCGACGGAACGAAGTCCGCATTTGCCAGCAGCTGCTGAGGCAGTCTCGTCAGGGTTGGATGACGGGATGAAGCTCCTGCCAAGTCTTGCCCCCGTTGGTCGTCCGGACGAAAGCGATCGCACCCGCAGATCGGGCGACCGCCCAGCCATTCATGTCATCCACGAAAGAGAACTGTCCATCCCAGCTGACGGACTTCACCGCCTGCCAGTGCGCGCCGGCATCTTGTGAAATGGAGATCGTGCGCCCGAGGCCCAGGATCTCGTCCGAACTGAGAAAGTCAAGCTCCCCGCCTGGGTAGCTGCTGATCGTCCACGAGCCCCCACCATCTTCAGTCCAATACATGTAGCTCCGCTTGTTCGTCCATGGGTCATCGGAGCCGGCTTTGGATTCATCGTATTGCTCACAACTGACCCCGAGTGCGCCGATATAGTCCGAGAAGAGTCGCGGCGAGTGCACGCTGCACACATTTGGATAGTCGAAAGCGCCGGGATTGGAGGCGGGCGTCGGAAGAGGCAGCGAGATCCAGGTCGACCCGCCATCCAGGGTACTCTCGAGCGTCAGCCCCACCGTGACGCCATGACAGTCTCGCGTCATCCAACCCGCGTTCGCGTCGAAGAAGGTCACACCGGTCTTGTCGCAACTCTGGACGGGCGCCGTCCCAAACGGGTCCAGGACGCGGGTCCACTCGCGGCCGCCGTCATGTGTGGTGAACAGTGCGATGTATTCATGCATCATGCCGGCGCCAAGGTAGACCATGAGCCAACCATCTTGCGGCCCGGAGAAACCAATAAATATGGGGGAGAAGATGTCCAGGCCGGTGATGTCCAACGGCAACCCGGCCTGCCAGGTCCTCCCCCCGTCGCCCGTGCGCCAGACCGTCGTCAAGTCGATCTGCACGGTCGGATCGGCCGACGTGTAGATGACCCAGGCCCGGTTGGCATCCAGGAACGCACCAATGGCCGTCTTCGTCGCGCTCGGATCCGAGGGCAGCGGCTCGGGTGGCGAGACATCGACCCAGGTAACGCCACTGTCTCCGGTGTACAGGACGTGATCGTTCCCGGCCGCTTCGCCTCCAATAGCCCAGCCCGAGGTCTGGTCGACCATGTGGATGGATCGGATCTCGAGCGTTGTGCCTCCCGTCAGTGTTGGGATGGGCGTCGTGACTGGGGTGACCGTCGGCGTCAGCGGGGTCGCTGTCGGCGAGGGCGAGGGAGACGGAGGGAGACGCGTCGGAGCGAGCGTCTGCGCAGCTGGCGCTGCAGTGAGAGTGGCCGTGAGCGTCGCCTGCGGCATTGGCACGGAACAGGCGGCTGCAAGCGCCGCCACCGAGATGAGCGCCCCGACCCACCTAGCGCTGTGGCTGCCGCCCAGGATGTGACGGTAGACGGTG
Organism: uncultured Anaerolineaceae bacterium; assembly: GCA_964528155.1. Classification (GTDB taxonomy): domain Bacteria; phylum Chloroflexota; class Anaerolineae; order Anaerolineales; family E44-bin32. The sequence continues at coordinate 14,832 of CAZGRL010000053.1, read as the reverse complement.
TGCATCCGCGTGGGCATCGCGGCGATTATAGTCCCACATCTCGGCCGGCCGTCAGCCAGCGCTGCCCAAACAAATCGGAAGCATCCAGGGTGGATGCTTCCGTGAGACGAGGGGTCGAGCGATGGAGAAGGTCCTAGGCTTGTGGCCGAGGGACCTCCTGCTCCGCCGCAGGGACAACTTGAACGCCGTGCCAGAAGCCGACGTAGCCCTTGATTCTCTCGGCTGCCTCGCTCGTTTCGGGATAGTACCAGGCGGCATTGGGGTTGCGCCGGCCCTCGACTTCGACGTCGTAGTAGCTGGCTACCCCTTTCCAGTGGCAGACCGTGTGATGGTCGCTGGGCTTGAGGTAGGAGGAAACGATGGAAGCTGGCGGGAAATAGTGATTCCCTTCGACGACGATGGTCTCGTCGCTCTCTGCCAGTACTTTCCCGTTCCAGATGGCCTGCATTCGCACGGTCGTCACCATCCTCGGGGCCGGTGCCATTTCAAAGCCCGTAGGAAAGACGCCTCGGGATTGGGGGATCTTACCCGACGGTCATCAGGCCAGGGAGGGTCCTATCCGGGTTCAGCCGGCCTGCGCCAGTGTCTTGGCCAGTTCGACCGCGCCGGTCGCGTCTTCGGCGTACCCGTCGGCGCCGATCTCGTTCGCCCAGCCCTGCTTGACCGGTGCGCCCCCGACCATGATCTTCACCCGATCCCGAATGCCGGCAGCCTCGAACGCCTGGATCACCTGTCGCTGCACGACCATCGTCGTCGTCAGCAAGGAAGAAAGCCCGACAAGCCCCGCCCCGGTCTCCTGCACCTTGGCCACAAAGGACTCCACCGGGACATTGACACCGAGATCGTGGACTTCGAAGCCATTGGCCGACAGCATCACGCCGACAAGGGACTTACCTATCTCGTGGATGTCGCCGTGAACCGTGCCGATGACGGCCGTGCCGGCGCCTTTTACGGCCTGCTGCCGCTTCTTCAGTTCGGGCTCGACCGCCTTCATGCCAGCCTGCATTGCCCTGGCGGCCATGACCAGATGGGGGATGAAATACTCGCCGCAAGAGAACTTGTCGCCGACGACATGCATTCCCGGTGTCAATCCCTCTTCGATGATCTGCATCGGTCCCAGACCGGAGTCGAGTGCCTGCTGGACGAAATGCAGGGTCGTGGCCTGATCACCTTTGACAACGCATTCACGGATCTGAAGAAGCAGCTCACTGGCCATCCGAGTATCCCTCTGTCTATATGCATCCGGACGAACCCCAGCCCTACCAGGGTTCTTCTCTCTGGTTTGTCCACATATGCACGGCTCCCTATCCCCCACCCCCTGTCCCCCTCCGCCGGCGCGGTGCTCATGGTCTCTGTGAGGACCGTGGCCGGGGGAGGGGGATGAATTCTCCCTGAGTGAGGTGGGCGGCTCCGCCGCCCACCACACAAAGGCGTATTGTCCAACCAACAGCTGTCACAATTCGGGCACATCAGGCAACTCGACCAATCCCAATTGATTGGCCGCCTTCTTGGTGATCTTGCGCAGCTCGGACGCCAGCTCATCGGAGATGGGCGGCCTCTCGTAGGACGCAAGCAGCTCTGTGACACGCGATCGGGCGCGGTCGAGCGCCGTCGGCGAACCGGCCTTCTCCCACCCATCCAGCGAACCGCGGTCGATAACGTTCGAGGGGATGTAGAACTCTCGCTGGAACCACTCGACCGTGTGGGCCGTGGCCAGGTAGTCGGCCCGATGGCCGAGCGAGCGGATCAGCGTGAGGGCAATCGGGTCGTCGCGAACTTCGATGCCCTGGATGAGGCGGCGAGCCATGCCGATGATCTCGGCGTCGATCACGAGCTTCTCGAAGCTCTGGCAGCTTTCGAAATCCAGCATGCCGGCGCCGGAGACCATGTTCACGCCGGCCAGTGCGGCCAGTAACGCGCCTCCGGATGATTCGAGGCCGGCCTGCGCATCGACGACCTTGGAGTCGCTCATCCCAAGATAGGCATGCGTCGGCAGCCCGAGGGTCTTCCCGACCTGGACATACGCGCAATCGATTAGCCAAGTCCCGACGGCGCCCATCGGCGTGGTTCCGTGGCGCATGTCGAACACAGCCGGCGAACCGCCCCAGACGATCGGCGCCCCTTCCCGGGCGAGCTGGCAGATGGTCACCCCGCTGAGGCACTCGGCGGTGTGCTGGACGACGGCCGCGGCCAGCGTAACCGGCGCTGTGGCGCCGGCCAGCGGCATCGAGACGAGTTCGGAAGGGATACCGGCCCGGGCACAGTCGATCATGTTCTGACAGGTGAGGTCGCTCCACAACAGCGGGGGCGACGGACACACGTCGAAAACAGCGATCGGCTTTTCGGCCAGCGCCTGTTCGCTGCCGGCGACCGCCACCAGCATCTCCTTCATCGTCCACCAGGTGTCCTTTCGAAAGGCCCCGGTGACGATCGGCTTGCGCATGAAGTTCAGAGCCAGGTACAGCCGGTACAGATCGCCGATCTCTTCAACCACATCAGAGCAGATCATGGCCGTGCTCTGGGCGTCGAGCTGAGGCAGCGTTTCGACCAGCTTCACAAATCGAACGAAGTCGGGCGTCTTCGGGGGTCGCTGGCGCTGGGTCTGGCTATCGAGGACAGAGATCGCCGCCGATCCGGGATCGAACTGGACCGCGTCGCCCCCATAGCGGACAGCCTCGGAACCGGCGAGATCGTGGAGGTGGAACTCCGCCGGGGCGGTCTTCAATGCCTGACGCACGATCCTTTCAGGTATCCTGGCGATCTGCGACTCGAGATCGACCTCCGCTCCGGCCTCGGCCAGCAGGGTCAGCGCCTCCTGATTGTGGACACGCACGCCCGGATCAAGGAGGAGCTGGAAGCCTTCGTCAATCACCTTGCCAACGACGTCGTTCTCCAGGATCTGGAGCTTGAGATGCATCAAGGAGCCTCCTGGGACAGCCGGCCGGGGCTGGTCGGCATGCGCTTGCCGGCGAATCCCCGAGGGAGGGTCATCGCCGTGCTCATCGTATTCTAGGGGATCCGGGCGCGCCTAGAGGCTAGATTTCGGCTTAATCGGCACGACGTTCATCACCAAACGCCGCCTGGGTCAGGCTGCTCGCGCCTTCGGTGGCCATGAACGTAGGACCTGGTGAAATCAGTGCAGGACTACCAGTGCTCGTATCGCACCAGATCGGCCGTGGGCCGGCGCATCTTGGGCGGAGGCTCATCGGCCGGGTACCCCAGCGGGGTCATCACCAGGGGCTCAGCGATGGCCGGAATCCCAAGAATCTCCCGCACTGCTTGTACGTCAAAGGCGGCCACCCAGCAGGTCCCCAGCCCGAGAGCCGTCGCAGCCAGAATCAGGTGATCCATCACGATCGCCACGTCAACCTGATGCAACCGGGTCCCATCCTCCCGAACCCAGGCCTCGGCAGGCACTCCGCACGCGCAGATGAGCAACGGCGCCTGGATGAACCAATCCCGGTCATACATGCGGCGGATATCGGCTTCCTTCCCGCGAGTGCGGATCACGATGAGCCGGAACGGCTGCAGATTGCTCGCCGTAGGAGCAAGCCTGGCCGCTTCAAGGACCTGGGACAGTTTGTCCTCCTCGACCGGTGTCGATTGATAGGCGCGCACACTACGACGTGTTTCCACGAGTTTCAGGAAGTCCATGATCGCTTCTCCCGTGTCGAGTGAACTCGTCGTCCTTATGCGAGTCTAGCACATGAAAACCAGGTCAGAGCAGGCGAGTGATCCCGCACACCCATGGTTCGCCTCTGCCCTTCACCGTGTCACAGATGGCCATGTGACGGAATGACGGAGAGGTTGGAGTTCGCGAACCCTGCGATGAGTTCTAGACGAGGCTGGAGCGGCCGATCAGGATCTCTTACGACGCTCGTACCTGCGCCAGGCAAGATACACGCCGACCCAGAGCGCGAGGGTACCGACCGTGAGGACGAGATCGAGGGCGGTCAGGGTGGAGAATGGTTCCGGAAGATCACGCAGCAAGAAGAGATATAGCCTAAACCCGACCAGCAGAGCCCAAAGAACAGAAAGGCCAAGGGCAAACTGCGAGAGATCGTAGTGCAGACCGGCTCGATGACTGACGGCGGGCTTGGCTTGGCTGCCTGAAGAGGCTTTCCCTTCACGCCTGAGCTTGCGGCGCCGCAGCAGATCGACGGTCACGTAGCCGGCGACCAGCAGCAGCAGGAGCCATCCGACGGGCCCGTTGAGAACGTAGAGCAGGACGGCAAGGAGATCGGCAGTCTGCATCATCTGGACATCGATGCTCGAGCACCCTCCGGCGGCTTGGACCATTGCCCACTTCGACGTTCGGTTCCGAGGACCTTTGTGTCCGGCGGTTGAACGCGCGGGGCTCTCCCGGTGTCCATGGTAGACCCAGCCGGCGCCTGGCGGACTTACAGTCGCCTTACAGAGCGCCTTCCAGGCTCAGCCAGGAGCGCGAGTCGCTCTGACCCTGGGTGAAAGGCGAGAGAGACGTACTCGAAGGTAGGGGGTGCCAGGCGGATCCCCTGTATGGCTATTCTTTCGGTTATTCCTCGGGGAGGGTCACGTACAGGCAGCCAGCCGAGATCCCCCCTGGGTGATTGTCAAGAGCCGTCTGGGTGACCTCGAACGGACCCAACGCCAGGACGTAGTCCCCGGAGGTGTCGGGTTGAAACACCATGCTGTCGGCATCTGGGTTCGAGAAGGATTCGAGTTCATTCATCTGGTAATCATAGATGCCCGTTCGACCATAGCTGAAATCGGTTCTGATCTCGTACGGGCGGTCTTGTTCGAGGCTGACATAAAACAGCAGTCGTCCACTCCTGGAGATGATCTTGAGGGGATAGCACTTGTCGCTGATCCACATCGGCGGTGGAGCAAAAGCCCGGAAGAGAGTGACGATCCCACCGGTCTTCCATGCGAAACCTGCAGAAGGCTCTTGGGCAAGCACGCTCCCGGCCGGCCTGGCCAGATCGAGAACGTCACGGTAGATCAGGCTGAACCCCTTCTCCAGCATCACCTCGCGCGCCTCGCGGTACGGCATCCCCATGACGTCCGGCACAACGGTCATACCCTCTGGCAGGGCCGTCGGGCTGGGGACATCCGTCGGGGGGATCGCCGCTGTCGCCGGCGGCTCCGGCGTTGAGGTCGGCGGCGGTTCCGACGTGTCGCTCGGGATTTCGCTGGGTGTCGGGGAGGCGATGGGCGTGACCGTCTGTAGGATGGGCGGAGGCACGGTCGGGCTTGCGACGCGCGTCACACCTCTCGGACCGCACCCGGCAAGAACGATTGTTGCCGCCATGAGTCGGAACATGGTGAGGAAACGGATGTGCTGAGAATGTCGGGTCAGAATCATGAGCCGCCCGCACGGGGATCCGCGCGCATGGATGCTTGTTTGAGACGCGCTGCTGGTCTGTCGGGCCACTAGAGGAGTGGCCACTCTCCGGCGGGCCGAGTTTACTTCCGGTGACGCGCAAGTGTCAACAGTTTCCTCAAGTTTGTGGGGCTTGTCCCGCGACCGAGTGATGACCTGGTGCAGCCGGCAACCTTGTCCCGTTGCAGCCCGCCCACGCAGCAGATGGCTCGTGTTGTCGTGATATCATAGGCCCCGGCTCGCCCATGACCAGAAGATCGGCTGATCCCCGCCCTGGACTCCTGCCCCTGACCGTCGTCGGCCTTGGTTTGATTGTCCTCGCCGGGGCGGCGTCTCTGCTACTTCGCCCAACGGCGGAACCCGTCCCCACCGAAGAGTCGCTTCAGCTTCTTTCAATAGAGAATATCCCTCGGGTCAATCTGCCGGACGCGAGGCAGGCCTACGAGTCGGGGGCGGCGATCTTCGTCGATGTGCGGGATGAGAGCTCCTTCAAGAGCGGACATATCCCCGGCGCGTTGTCGATCCCGCTGAATGCTCTCCCAGATCGCGAAGGTGAGCTCGATCCGAATGCGTGGCTCATCACCTACTGCACTTGACCGGCCGAGGAATCGAGCGCCCGTGCGGCGCAGATTCTGCTGGAAGATGGGTTCACCCGGGTGACACCCATCCTGGGCGGATTCCGGGCGTGGATCCAGGCCGGCTACCCCGTCGAACCCTAGCCTCCCCCAGCTGCGCCATCCATGCTGTCTGACTCGCGCCGCCTCGAGAAGCCTCATGCACTTCTCCCAAAGTGCATCTCGTCAACGGGCGGCGTATGGGCCGACTTCGGCTGCGGCGACGGTGTGTTCACCACTGTCCTTCAGGAAATCATCGGTCCTGGCGGCCGAGTAGTGGCGGTGGACATCGAAGCCAGAGCGCTCAAGCGACTGAGGGACAGATTCAGACGAGATCATCCGCAAGTCGAAGTTGAGACCGTTGCAGCCGATTTCAGAGAATCCCTGGCGCTTCCGGAACTCGACGGCTTTGTGATTGCCAACGCGCTTCACTTTGTTGAGCCGAGCCTGCGGGGCAGTGTATTCGGTGGGCTGGCGATGCATCTCAAGCCTGGTGGGCGCGCCGTCGTCGTCGAGTACAACACGCGCAGACCCTCCCCTGCGGTCCCATTCCCCCTCGACCCCGATGAGTTCCTCACATTGGCGACGAATGCCGGGCTCGAGGGAGGTCATATCGCCGGGCGCGTGCCGTCTTCGTTCCTTGGGGAGATGTACGCCGGCATTGCTCTAAGGAGCGCCCCCTGAGCATCGCCGCCAGCGAGCCAAGGGATTTCAAGATGGCGTGGAGCCGCTGCGCGGCTCCACGCCATCTTGAAATCCCTTTCACATCAATGAGGTCAGGGCAGGCCCTGAACATCCGGCCCGAGTCTCTGCATCACCGCATTGGTGTCGGCAGGACTCGCCTCCGCCAGCCGACCTCGACGGACATCGATCGAGAATGGGACTGCGCGCAGCTCGATCACTCCACTTTCGTCCACTCGCGCTAGAATCACGGCGCTCCGTCGCGTGTCCACCAGCCCGACCTGATCGAAAACGGCATTCCCCAGACTGTAGAGAACCAGGCATCCCCTGGGCAAATCACAGTCGGCTTTCTCCGCAGGCTGAAGAACATGAGGATGGTGTCCCCAGACAAGGGCTGCGCCGGCCTTGATCAGCGCATCGGCGATGGCATGCTGGCGTGCGTTGGGCACCGATTGGTATTCACCGCCCCAGTGGATGGAGACGACGACCAGCGTCGCCGGGGCGCGCGCCTCGGCGATGGCGTGCGCGACCGAAGTCAGCGGGATCGGGCTCGAGACATCATCCAATGCCATGAACGCCAATTGAATCGATCTCACCTCGCGATAGACGACGGCCGGCTCAGGTCCGAGGGGTTGGATGCGCGCCGCCAGCAGACTAGCGCGGGTGTCTTCAAGACCCGCCACTCCACAGTCCAGGCGATGGTTGTTGGCCAGCGAAAGCAGGTCCAGCCCGGCTGCCACCAGAATCTGTACTTGTGCGGGCGGCGCGCACAGGACGTAGTCCGATGATGTTTGCACGGGAGCGTTTGTGAGTGGGGATTCGAGATTCGCCAACACAAGATCGGCCGAGGCCAGGCCCGGCGCGAGGGCGCCCATCACCTCCGCCGGCGATGCGCCGGCCGCAGCGATCCCCCTCCCCAGCATGATGTCCCCCAACAACGCAAGCGTCACGCCCGGCGTGTGCGTCGGCTGAACGAGGAAGGCCAGGCAGACAATAAGGACGATCCGCCCCAGCCTTCGGCCGAGGCGGATGTTGGCAGTCGGGTTGAGCACGACGAGCCCCTAGGGTGCCATGAAGATGCCGGTCCATTCCGGCGACGGTGGCGTATCCCCGGCTTCGACTTTGGCCTGCCATTGTTCGTCCGTCATCCGGTCGGCGACAGGGACGGGGAATTCATAGTACGTGTACACCGCGCCGACTGCCACACGCCAGGGATTGTCGGGCAAGACCACGAACATTTCGGTCGGTGCACCGATCGCCTCCTCAAGGGCGATCAGGGCTCCGCCAGAATCGAGCCCGGTCGCCACGTCGGCGATCAATGCCGCCTTCTGGTCCTCCAGGTTGCGCTCCGACGGGTCGGTTGCATCGGCGGCCGCCAGAGTGAGTTGCTCGAGCACGCCGCCGAAATACTGGATGTGATAGTAGTCGTCGTCGCTGAGGGTGCGTCCGGCCAACTCGGCCTCTGCGGCTGTCTTCAGGAATTCAAGCTCCGACATCAGGTTCTCGAGATTGTCCCGCGTGAGATCGGTGAGAAGGTCTCGACTTTGCAGACCGTCGCGTGTCATCTGTGCCAGAGCCAGCAATCGGGCGAAGGCCTCCGGATTCGGCTCGACGTACCCGTGCGGCGGGGCCTCGGCCGGACCACCGCCCATCTCGGCCATCACCTGCTTGGCGTACAGAATTGTGTCGTGCTTGAGTTCAGTCCACGACCCCAGAGCCGTATGCAGATCTTTGCGTACCCAAGCTTGCGATCCCATGAACGCCGGAAAACGCTCATCCTTGGTTGCGATCACAGGCTGAAGCGCGTACAGCCAGCTCCAATACAGATTCTGCGTCCACGAATCGAGCTCGAGCCCGGCGATCTCGCTCCGCACCTTTTGCATCTGGCTGTCGAAGTTTTCGTAGTGCGTCTCGCCCATCCCATCCAGGATCGAGAGCGCCTCATCCGATCCCATGGCGGCGAAGAAATCCAGCCCTTTGGGCAGACCGCGCGGTTCGGAGAGCGTTCCGACGTTCCGCCAGATCATCTGGCCGAAGACGTACGCATCGAGCGTGAAGCGCTGGCCCATGAAGCGGAAACCCTGTGTGGCCTCCGTTTTGTCTTCGGTGATCCAGACCCACATCGAGTTCACCTGAGGCGGAGGCAACTGGAAGACGGCCTGCGTGAACGCCTGCACCTTCGCATCGTCGGCGAAGGCCGTCAGGTCCGGCGAGGCTCCGAAGATCGAATCCGACAGCACTCCATATTCCTGATAGGAGAGGTCGTCCGACTTGCCGACGATGAACACCGTCGGTTCGTAGATGCGCTGCCAAAGTGTGATCGCCGGGGTCCCATCGGCCCCCTCAGCCTGGCGCATGGCCTGGACGAGAAGCAACGCCCGGCGTGTCTCGAACGCGTCACGCGCCCGCATCGTCAGACGACCGTACCACATCATCGCTTTGAAGTAACGCTTCAACTCCTCGCTGCGAGTGTAGTGGCCTCGCGGAACGTACTGGCTGTAGTCCTCGATCAGCTTCTTATCCTCAGGGAGATCCTCCCGATCCCAGATCGGAGACACGTACGCGCCGGCGTGAGCGTTGATCAAAGCCAACTCAGCCGAAACCAGGTCGGAGACGGACGGCGGCACGGGCGCCGGCAGCTCAAGCAGTTGGGCCGCCACCGTGAAAAACGCCAGATTGCGACGGGCCGGCTCCTCCAGAGAGGTTCCCTGAAGTTGCTGGAGTTGCTCCTGGCTCGCGGTCTGCATGGCGCTGGTCAACGATTCCAGCGTGGTGATAAAGTGAGCCGTCTCCAGGTCGCGCAGCATCTTGTCGAAGATCAGGTGGTAGATGTGGAAGACCGAGTCAGTCGTAATGCACAGAGGTTGGTCCTGGTAGCGGAAGGACTCATAGATTTGATAGAACTCCCGATATTCACCGGGGACCGGCGGGCTCACGACGAACCCGTTCTGCGAAAGGAGTTGACTCTGGCCCGGAGTGAATTCCACTCCCTCGAGAGGCTCCACTTGAGATAGATCGACCGGAAGGGTGTAGCCGCCCGAGAAGCTGGTCGGAAGCTCGACCTCGATCGCCGGATAGCTGGCGAAAGCCGCAGCGTACACGCCCGCCGGCGGCGTTGCCGGTACGGTCGTTGATATCGGTGTCGGTTCCTCGCCGGCCGGCTCCGATGTGGTCGGCGCCGGGGTCGCCGCTGACAGCAGATTGCACGCCAACGAAGAAACGACGAAGCCGATGGCGATCAGCCAGAAGACGGGCTGTCTGTTGCGTTTCATGGAAACCTCCGTATTGGGTTCCTGGTCTTGGGGCCGCGATCAGGTGCGATCGAAGGCGCGCCCCTTGAACTCATCGGGCGACCTGAGCGACGATCTGCGAAGATCCACCCGAACGGATGACCACGAATCTCAATATGTCGCGATCAACACTGTCCATCGCCGTGAAGCCAAAACCATTCCACAACCATACTTTCAGCGAGCGGCCAGGCGATTTGTTCCTATCGTCCACGTAGCGATTCTCAAGCGTCAGGAGTTCCTGGCGATCATCTCGATCCAGATCGATAGCCACGAAATTTGTGATCGGATCCGCCAGTGCAGAGCCGGCCCATAGCTCGCGATATCCGCCAGCTCCGTCCGAACCGACGAGGATCAGGTGGCAACTCCATCCATCCGCGTCGTGGAAACTGTCAATCCGCCCGCCGTGCGGCAACAGTCCATCCGACGGCCAGGGTCTGAATTCCCGCCAGACGAGCAGGCTGACCTCTGGTTTGCCATCTCGGTTGAGGTCGGTGAACGCCGCCTGTCGAACGGACCACGCGGCAGGTGACTGCCAGCCTGGACTTTCGTTCGACAAGATCGTGAGGACGCCCGAGGTCAAATCCAGCCTCTCAGGGGCGCCGTCCCCGTCCAGATCCACCTCCGCGGGCAGAGAACCGGGCTGGCTTGGAGCGTTCAGATGAACCGGTAGCAGGGCCTCGTCGACATATGTCCAGCTGCGCAGACTGGCGGGGGATAGCAACGTCAGGGCACCCAGACTGATCATGGCCAGGAAGCGTCGGGCGTCCGGCCCGAGGGCCTTCAACACAGGTTCACGCCGATTGAGCGCGATATCGCGAGGGGTAGACGAGCCGACGGTCATGGCTGCCAGATTGTACATCGGAGCACAATCTGGGTGCCAACGGAAGCCTGGAGCGCGGACCCCAGCTCCGGTGGCGTGGGGCCGTGCCGAGACTTTGCCCACCGGAGAACTGAGCCAGCTCCCGCAAGGTTGGCGCGGCCTCCAGGTTGTGTTGCCCTTGGTTGAACGGTGGCCTGCCTCACGTCGACAGAGCTCTTGAAGTCAAGGAGTGTAATCTCCCGGATGGTATAGTTTGCTTTGGGCCGGATGCTCTGCGGCCGAAGCCTAAGGAGGTCCTCGATCGTGACCGACGCCAACATGATCCTGACGCTTGGAAAGGTGATTATCGCCGCGGCCTGGGCCGATGGCGAGGTCACCCATGACGAGGTGAACAGCCTGAAAGATCTACTCTTTCACCTCCCCGGCCTGACCGGGCGCGAATGGGCGAACCTCGAAATGTACATCGAGTCTCCGGTCGGCGCCGTTGAGCGCGAGCGGCTGGTGACGCAGCTCAAGGAGCAGATATCGTCCAGTTCGGACAGAGCTCTCGCCCTGCAGGCGTTGGATGATGTCGTCGCAGCGGATGGCGTCATCACGACGCAGGAGCGCCAGGTCGTTGACGAGATCAAGAGTCAGATCGAAGCCGCCGGCGTCGGGGTGATCGGAGCCCTGGGCCGCGTGATCCGTGGTTCGATGGTGCGCCGGTCGGAAGCGCTGTCCGGGGCGCCGAACCGAGAGGAGTACTTCGATGACTTCATCAAGAACAAAGTCTTCTACAGCCTGCGCCTGCGGATGGCCGAGAAGGGTGAGGCCATCGATCTGCCCGAGAAGGACATGCGCAAGTTGAGTTTGGCGGGCGGCCTGATGGCCCGCGTCGCTCAAGTTGACAAGATGGTGACCGAAGGGGAAATCGAGGCGATGGTCAGCGCGTTGGACACTGGCTGGGGGCTGGGTCGGGAGAAATCAGCCTTCGTGGCGGAGGTTGCCGTCGCCGAGGTTACGCCGGAGATGGATTACTACCGGCTCACCCGGCAGTTCTTCACCACGACCTCCGAAAACGAGCGTGTCCGGTTCCTGGATGTGCTGTTCTCCGTCGCCGCCGCGGACGGGATGGCATCGAACGCGGAGATCGAGGAGATCCGCGCCATCGCACGCGCTCTCAAGCTCACACATCAGCAGTTCATCGATGCGAAGTTAAAGGTACCGAAGGAATCGCGGGAGACGTAGGCAAATCTGAGCCTCACCCCCTCCCCCCTTTCCGCCTGGTGACAGAATCTCCCGTGAGACTGCTATGGCGGAGAGGGGGTTCACGCCAATCTGAACGAGCCGCCAGCTTCGCTGGCGGCTCGTTCAGATTGGCGTCGCATGCCCGTAAGGCGATCAGGATTAGCCGTCACACCTTGCGGAAGCCGAGCAATCGCAAAGCGTTGAGCACCACCACGAGCGTGCTCGACTCATGCGCAATGATGGCCAGACCCATTCCGACGGCCCCCGTCACGGATCCCACGATCAGGATTCCGATGACGCCTACGGCGATCGCCAGGTTCTGCTGGATGATGCTCCGGGCGCGTCGGCCGAGTGAGAACGCATACGGCAACGCCAACAGGTCATCCGCCATCAACGCCACATCGGCCGTCTCCAAGGCGACATCCGTTCCCGCACCGCCCATGGCAATCCCCACGCTCGATGCGGCCATGGCGGGCGCATCGTTGATCCCATCGCCCACCATCGCGACCTCGCCGAAACGCTGCCGCAAGGCACGCACTGCTCGAACCTTGTCTTCAGGCATCAGGCCGGACTCAACCTGGCTCACACCAACGGCGCGGGCGACGGCCTCGGCGACCGTTTGATGATCCCCGGTCAACATGATGAGAGACCCGAGGCCGATGGTCGCGAGCGACGCGACACTCTCTTTCGCCTCAGGCCTGGGCTCGTCCGCCAGGGCGATGACGCCGATGAAGACGTCATCGGCTTGAATGATCATCGTCGTCTTCCCCTCACCCGCCAGGCGCTGGAGAACCAGGTGCAATTCGGTCGGCAATTGCACCTGTCGGGTGGTGAAGAAACGCTCACCGCCGACTCGAATCCGAATCCCTTCCAACTCCCCCTCCACGCCCATCCCACTCGAACTCGTCAAAGCCTCGGCCGAATTGAAGGGCACATCCAGCTCGTGTGCATAGCGAATGATCGCTTTCGCCAGCGGGTGGGCAGACCGGCTCTCGACCGACGCCGCAAGCTGCAGGACGTTCTGCCCGGTCGCGTCACCGAACGGAACCACCTCCGTGACGTGCGGCCTGCCTCGCGTCAGGGTGCCCGTCTTGTCGAAAGCGACCGCCTTCACTCTCCCCAGGCTTTCAAGATGGACCCCGCCCTTGATCAGCACGCCATTCCGAGCCCCCTGGGCGATGCCCGAGAGCACAACCGACGGTGTGGCCATGGCCAGGGCGCAGGGCGAGGCGGCTACCAGCAGACTGATGGCTCGGATCACTGCCTGGCGCGCCGTCAGCAAACCGAACAAAGGAGGCAGGATCGCCGTTAGGACGACGGCACCCAGCACAGCCGGGACGAACCACGCTTGAAACCGTTCGACCACCCGTTCGGTGGGCGACTTCTGCGTCTGAGCTTCCTCGACCATCTGGATCACCCGAGCCAGGGTCGAATCAGCGGACAGGCGAGACACCCCGATCTCAACGGCTCCGCTGCCGTTGACGCTGCCGGCGAACACCTCCTGGCCGACGACTTTTTCCACAGGAACGCTTTCGCCCGTGATGGCACTTTGATCGACCTCGGAGCGGCCGCGGGTGAGGCGGCCATCCGCCGGGAAGCATTCGCCAGGACGGACGATGACGATATCCCCACGAAGCAAATCGTCAACCGGGATCTGGCTCTCCACCCCGTCCCGCCGGACAGTGGCCGTTTTCGGCGCGATCTGGCTGAGCGCCTCGATCGCGTGACGGGCCCTGTCCATGGCCGCCCTTTCCAGGGCATGTCCGAGGCTGAAGACGAAGAGAAGGAAGGCGCCCTCCGCCCAGCTCCCAAGGACGGCCGCGCCGATCGCCGCCAGGATCATCAGCACGTCGACGTCGAACCTCAGATGGAGTGCGGCCGAGATCCCGCGACGGGCGACAGCGAACCCGGCGAAGAGATAGGCCAGGGCATACAGCACGATGGCTGCCGGATGGGACAGGCCGAATGCCGTCTCAGCGAGGAAGGCTACCGTCAGGAGCGCGCCGGCCGCCAGCAACAGGATCAGGTCCGAGTGCTGCCGCCACCATGCCCTTCCGACCTTCAACTCGACGTCGTAGCCCATGGCACGGACGCGCTGGACGATGTCATCCTGTGCAATGGTCACCGAGTCGTACTCGATCCGCATCTTCTCGGCGGCGTAGTTGACGTTGACGTTGAGCATACCCGGTGCGCGCTTCAGGATGTGCTCGAGGCTGGCCGCGCAGTCAGCGCAATCCATCCCAATCATGCGAAGCGTCGAATGGTGGTAGCGCTCGCTGATCGCCGCCCCGGCTTCGCGAGCAAGCCTCTGGACCCGATCAAGCGAAAGCAAGTTCGGATCGTAGTGAAGGCACAGTACGGCGGCACCGTCGTCGCGCTTGATGTGAGAATTGCGGATGCCGGCGATCGGGGACAATCGTTCCAGCAGGCGCTCCACGCATTGATCCGCCGCGTCTTCCACATCAGGAAGCAGCAGCGGAATCTGCAATTGAAGAGTCTGCTCGGCTGTCCGAGCATCATCGGTCATGTCGTTGACCAGGACCTCTTCCTATGGACGAGGTTTACCCAGGGTCATACATGTCCCAGGGTGTCATATTCTACACCGCGCGACTGCGGAGTCTTGTTCCCCTCCACGCGGGAGGAAGGTTTGGGCGTGCGGGGCTCAGCGTGCTTGCCTGTCCATGGGATACCCCCTCTCATGGGATGCCCCCATCGACACCACCGTCCTTGACGCTGAAGCTGTGGCCGCTGATAATCGTAGTTCGTCTGGCGATACTGGAAGGAGGCGATATGTTCGCTCGACTATCGAACACCTGGGAGCTGATCAAGGAGAGCGCG
>CAZGRL010000052.1:11747-25598 GCA_964528155.1 uncultured Anaerolineaceae bacterium | reverse complement strand
CTCTTGCAGCCTGATCGGTTAGTCCAAGACTGTCCACCAAAGCGGGGTAACTCCAGTTGGCTATCAGCTATGAGCTGTTAGCTGAAAGCTGATCGCTGAACGCCGTAGGCTGGCCGCTGACCGCTATGTCTTTTTCAGCGCGCGTCGGAGAGCTTCAAGGGAGATCGATACCGCCCACGAAGGTGCGTTCACGATCGGGCCGCCATAGGATCGGGTCTTGCGAAGGACGGCTTCGGGTGTGTGCAGGATGTAGGTGAAAGTGTGCTTCGACTCACCGATCTCCAGACGAAGCGCCAGGCCGAGGTCTGCCGAGAGCTCAGCCATCGTCCCGTCCAGGCTGGCACCGAGCTCATCATCTGTGAGCAGGCCGCCCAGCAACTTCCCGCCGGCGAAAGAGTCTGAAAACGGAGCGACCGAGGCCGCCAGCGCGCCGGAGGTGCCGCTCTCGACGACCGCTAGTCGCCTTCCTTTTGCGGCAGCAGCGGACATGGTTGCCGCCTCCAGCGTGTCGTCGTCCGTCCCGTAGATCCACTCCCCCAGGCGTTGCTGGAGCGTCGCCTGCATCCGCCAGATCATCTCATCCGCCTCGGTCTCGCTGTCGGCCTTGGCGGTGATCCGCAAATCGACGCGGCCGGGATGGGCGGACACCCCCAACGTCGGGTTGTGCATCCGTTCGAGATCCTCGATGCGCTCGTCGAGCATCGACTCACCGACGCCGGCTGTGCGCACCACCATTCGTTTGATCACACCGTGCAATCCCAGCCGGCGGCGCAGGTATGGCACGACTTCGTGCTCGAGCAAGTGCGACATCTCGGCCGGGACGCCGGGCAATGAAATCACAACCGAGTCGGGCAATTCGAAGCGAAACGAGGGGGCCGTGCCGACCGGGTTTTCGATGGCGATCGCACCGACGGGTATGTGCGCCTGGCGCCGGTTGTTTTCCGTCGGCTTTCGGCCGTATCGCTGGAATCGTTCGGTGATCTGCTCCCACAACTCGGGGCGGAACTCGGTCTCCACTCCCACGGCGCGAGCGATGCCTTCGCGCGTGGCATCGTCGACAGTCGGTCCCAGCCCGCCGGTCGTGATCACCGCCTGCGCCCGCCCGATGCTCTCGGCGACGGCTTCGGCGATGCGCTCGACGTTGTCACCGACGATCGTGGTGCGAAATAGATCGAGGCCGATGGCGCG
This sequence comes from uncultured Anaerolineaceae bacterium, assembly GCA_964528155.1. Taxonomy (GTDB): domain Bacteria; phylum Chloroflexota; class Anaerolineae; order Anaerolineales; family E44-bin32. The sequence goes on along the minus strand of CAZGRL010000052.1, from coordinate 24,410 downwards.
CAGTGCAACCGCGATCTCGGCCGTGTTCGTGTCCACGATTTCACCGAGCAGTAGTTCCGTTCCGATGGCGATGATTTCGGCGCGGGCGGGATCAGACAACGTTGTACTCGCGAATCAAGCGGCCTTCGGCGAAGCGGGCGAGGTCGAGCTGCGACACATCGACTGTCTTGCTTTCCCCCTGAAGGACGAACTCGGCCATCAACTTGCCCGAGATCGGTCCGTGCATGAATCCGTGTCCGGAGAAGCCGGCGACGATCCACAAGCCCTCTACCGGAGTGCGGCCGAAAATCGGGTGCGCGTCGCGCGTGACCTCGTACAGCCCGGCCCAGTGCGAAAGCCGCCCGGCGTTTTCCAGCATCGGCAATCGCTCGGCGGCTGCCTGGATCGCAACGATCTCCCACTCGGCGTCGATCGACTGATCGAACCCCGGATCCTCGGCCGGGTTCGACATTCCGGTCAGGATGCCTTCTCCTTCGCGGTGGAAGTAAAGCGACTGGGCGAAGTCGATGACGAATGGGAAATCATGCGGCAGGTTGGGCAAGGGAGTGGTCGTCAGCATCTGTCGCCGCACCGGCACAATGGGCACTTCCACGCCGGCCATCCTGGCGACCAGGCCAGCCCAGGGACCGGCGGCGTTGATCACCTGGTCGCAGTTGATCGTCCCGGCACTGGTCTCGACGGCGGCAATACGGCCATCCTTCAGTCGAAATCCGGAGACTTCGACACCGGTCATGGCCTTCACGCCGAGGCGTTTGGCGGCGTCGATGTAGCCCATCACGATGCTATTGGGATCGGCCAGCCCGTCCTTGGCGTGGTACGTGCCGGCGAGAGCGTCGTCGAAACGCATGACAGGGACTCGACGACGGACTTCGTCGCCGCTCATCCATTCAACGTCCACACCCAGCCGACGCTGCATGGCAACGTTTGCCTCGAATGCGGGGACGTCATCGGGGTTGGTCAGCACGAACAGGTATCCACACTGACGGTACGACGGATCCTGCCCGGTCTCTTCTTTGAATCGCTCGATCATCCCCAGGCTGGCGATCGACAGACGGACATTGACCTCAGTGGCAAACTGATAGCGCACGCCCCCGGCGCAGCGGCCGGTCGCTCCCTGGCCGAAGTAATCCTCGCGCTCGAGCAAGACGACATCCCGGGCGCCGGCCAGCGCCAGATGATAGGCGCAACTGGCGCCCATGACGCCGCCACCGATGACGACGATCGAAGCTGTCTCAGGATATTCTCCGGTCAAAGTGCCTCGCTGAGGAGAGCCATGTTCGGGGCATGGCAAAGGGGAGGCCCGAATCACTCCCGCTTCAAAGGGAATTCACACGCTGAGGGTTTGGCCCAGCCCGAGCGCCTTGGCGCGGTCGAGGGCGCGGCCGGCGGCGACGGCGTCCTGCACCGCCAGGCCGACCGATTTGAAGAAGGTGATCTGCTCCGGGCTCGTCCGGCCGGGCCGGTCTCGATTGATGATCTGGCCGAGCTCGGCGTAGATGACGTCGGCGGTGATCTCGCCACGGCCGATCGGGACGAGCAGGTCGCCGGTTTCGGCCAGGACGGCTTCCTTTGAATCGACGACGACGAGCGCCTTCTGGATCGTGGTCACATCAATCTCCTGCATGGCAGGCGTGTACGAACCGATGGCGTTGATGTGAGTTCCGGGCTTGAGCCCGGCGCCGTCGAACACGGGCGTCTCGGAGGTCGTGGCGGTGCAGATAATGTCGGCGTCGGCGATGGCTTCGTCCGGCGAAGCGGCGACCGTCACGTCGGACGGGATCGGTGCGCGCCCGGCCATGTCGCCGGCCATCTCGTTTGCCGTTCTTGGATCCAGGCTGAAGATGCGCGCATGGTCGATGGCCCGCACGGTACACACGGCTTCAAGTTGGGTGCGCGCCTGGGCGCCACTGCCGAAGATGGCGACACGCTTCGAGTCCTGCCTGGCGAGCACAGCTGTCGCCGCACCCGAGGCGGCGCCAGTGCGGATCGCCGTCAGGGAAGCGCCTTCGAGCAGCGCAACCGGCCGGCCGGACTGGGCATCGAGCACGATGACGACGGCGGCGATGGTCGGGATGCCCCGGGCGGGGTTGCGCGGGAAGACCGTGACGATCTTCACCGCCAGATCGCCGCTGCTCGCAAGGTAGGCCGGCATGAACAGCGCCGAACCCTGGACTTCGGGGATGTCGATGCGAGTGCGCAAGGGCAGATCTACCCGGCCCGTCGAGAACTGAGCGAATGCTTCTCTTACGCCGTCGATTGCCAGGCTCATCGGCAGCGCTCGAGCTACATCGTCAGCGGAGAGGAGTCTCAGTTGCATAGTGGGTCCTGGGGAAGCAAGAGGTCAGCGCTCAGCCTACAGCTTTCAGGTGTCAGCAATAAGCAATTAGCAGTAAGCAATAAGCCATTAGCAGTAGACAATAAGCCATTCGCAGTCTGTGATCAACTCTAGGCTGAAACCTGTGAGCTGAGAGCTGACTGCTATCGTCAGTCGTTCGTCGTCTGCCGTCGGAGTCCCGTCCCCCGTCTCCGGTCTTCGGTCCGCTTCACTCCATCCCCAGGTAGGCCTTCTGCACGGTGACATTCTCGCGCAGGCCTTTAGCGCTGTCACTGAGGACAATCTCACCCGTCTGGAGGACGTAGCCGCGGCCGGCGACCTGGAGGGCCATGTGGGCGTTCTGCTCGACGAGCAGGATGGTCGTGCCCTCACGGTTGATCTCCTGGATCGCTTCGAAGACGCTTTCGACAAGCACCGGCGCCAGACCCATGGACGGCTCATCCATCAAGAGCAGCCGAGGACGAGCCATGAGGGCACGTCCGGTTGCCAACATCTGCTGCTCGCCGCCGCTGAGCGTGCCGGCCACCTGACTGCGTCGCTCCTTCAGGCGCGGGAAAAGCGTGAACACTCGCTCCCGGTCTTGCTCGATCCCGGCGGTGTCCGTTCTGTGGAAAGCGCCCATGTCCAGGTTCTCGTCAACAGTCAGCTTGGCGAACACACCCCGGCCCTCCGGGACCATCGAGACACCCTTGTAGACGATCTGGTGTGCCTTGTACGGCGCCAGATCCTCACCGTTCAGGTGAACTGAACCCTGACGGGGCTTCATCAAGCCACAGATTGTCTTCAGCGTCGTACTCTTCCCTGCGCCGTTAGCTCCGATGAGGGTGACGATCTCTCCCTGTTCAACGTCGAGCGAAAGCCCCTTCAGGGCGTGGATCTTCCCGTAGAAAGCATGGATGTCTTTGACCTCGAGCATGGCCATTGGGTGCGCTCCTCTAGGCCTCGTTGGAAACAGTTTCCAGACCGGAGGCCGCGCCGCGGCCCAGGTAGGCTTCGATGACCCGCTGGTTGCGCTGGATCTCGCCCGGCGGGCCCTCCGCGATCTTGATGCCGTAGTCCAGGACGGTGACGCGCTCGGATATCCCCATGACCACGCGCATGTCGTGTTCAATCAGCAAGATGGTGATGGCCAGCTCGTCACGCAGCCGGCGGATGAAGCGCATCGTCTGGGCGCTCTCGTTGGGGTTCATCCCGGCAGTGGGCTCGTCGAGCAGCAAGATCTTGGGCTTATTGGCTAGGGCTCGGGCGATCTCGAGCCGGCGCTGCTCACCGTAGACCAGATTGTGGGCCAGGAAATCGCCCTTGCCAGCCAGACCGACAAACAGCAGCAGGCGTACGGCCTCGTCGAGCGCAAGCTGCTCTTCTTTGCTGGTTGAGCGCATCCCCAGAACGGCGCCAAACCAGCGCGAGCGAAGGTGAGGCTCCATGCCGACCAGGATGTTTTCGATGGCCGTCATGTTGGCGAACAGTCGGATGTTCTGATACGTCCGGGAGATGCTCATCCGGGCGATCTGATCCGGAGATCTTCCGTCGATCCGCTGGCCTTCGTATGTAATCTGCCCGCCATCGATGCCGTAGAAGCCGGTGACGCAGTTGAAGAAGGTCGTCTTGCCCGCTCCGTTGGGGCCGATGATGCTGACGATCGAGCCGGTGGGGACTTCGAAATCGAGATCTTGTACGGCGACCAGGCCGCCGAAGCGCTTGGTGACCAAAGAAGCCGTCAGGATGGAATGATTGGTCTCCATCGCCTCAGTCTCCTGCCTCTCGAGCAGCGGCTTGCTCGAACGCGAGATCCTCTTCCTCCCTGCTCAGCTCCCGGCGCCTGACCGCCGACGGGATGAAGCCTTCAGGCTTGGCGAGCATCATCACAACCAGGAGCGCCCCATACATGAGAAGCCGGTATTCGGCGAACTCACGCAGGAGTTCGGGCATCCCAACCAGGATCAGCGCTCCCACGACGACGCCCGGAAGGCTGCCCATGCCGCCGATGATGATTAGGACCAGGACGTTGATCGAGATCTCGAGCTTGAAGCTGTGCGGGAAGATCGACGTGAGCTTGCTGGCGAAGAGGGCGCCGGCCAAGCCCGAAAAGGCGGCGCCGATGGCGAAGGCCAGGATCTTGGTGCTGACGAGCCGGATTCCCATCGCCTCAGCCACATCTTCATCCTCGCGCAATGCCATCCATTGCCGACCGAGGCGCGACTCGCTCAGCCGCCAAGAAACGAAGGCGGCCAGTAGACAAACGGCCAGGATCACGTAGTAGAACTGCTCCGGCTTGATCAGCGAGATTCCCAAGAATGGAGGTTTGGGGATCTTCAGCACACCCTGCGCGCCGCCGATGAAGGTCTTCAGCATGTCGGAAAGCGCCAGGATGCGGATGATCTCACCGAAGCCGAGGGTGACGATCGCCAGGTAGTCGCCGCGCATGCGCAGAACGGGGATGCCGAGCACAATCCCGGCCAGGGCGGACATCAACAGGCAGAAGGGCAGGGCTTCCCAGAAAGTCAGGCCAGCCAGGCCCAGGGGGCTTTCCGAGGTCAGCACCGCCATGGAGTAGGCGCCGATGGCGAAGAAGGCCACATATCCCAGGTCGAGCAGCCCGGCAAAGCCGACGACGATGTTGAGCCCCAGACCCATCAAGATGAAGATTCCGACGTTGTTGGCGACTTCGGATAGATACGTCCCGAGGAGAGCAGGCAGGATGAGCAGGAAAAGCAGGACCGTCCCGCCGACTCCGAGCCGGAGGCGTCTCTGCTGTGCCGGAGGCATCTTGCTTATGTTCTCGCGCATGGTTGCGCCGCGAGTGGCCCAATAGCGCGTGCCGCCAGCGACCAGGCCGAACAGGACGAGAGCCGAGACCGGTCGCAGCGCTTTCCCGGCGAAGAGCAGGCGGGTGAACCCGGCACCAAAGAAATCTCGCAGTCGTCCTGACAGGATCTCGGAGAACAATCCGACGACAAGCGTCCAGATCACGCCCTGAAGGATGGGACGCTCGATCTCATCCGGGATGATGTGGAAGGCGCCGGCGGCGACCCCAACGATGCCCAACACGCCAAGTAGAGTGAGGCTTCCGAATATCGGGCCAAGCCCGAAATCAAGGACCTCCACAAGGGCTGGCGAGACATTGGGCATGTACTGCCGCAGATCGACCAGGGATTCGAACACGATGAGTACGATCAGCGGCAGGGCCGAAGCCAGCCCGGTGATCAGGCTGGCCAGGAGATTCCGGAGCGTGTCGCGCTCCATCCGGCTGGCGGCCATCGTAGCAAGGATGAACGTCGGTGCGTAGACGAGAACCTGCGCCATCGTGACCACGCCGGCGACCAACTCTCGACCTGAGAAGAGCTCCACCATTCCAACGACCGAGACACTGAGCGTGATGACGCCGGCGATGAGCCCCAGCCGGATGGACTCTCGAATATTGGAAGGAGATTGTGTCTTCATCGCAGTGCCTCAGGCTTTCTTCTCGGCCAGCCGTTCGCCGAGGATCCCCTGCGGCCGGAAGATCAGGATCAGGACGAGCATGGTGAAGGCGATCACGTCCTTGAGTTGGTTGAAGGCCGGGATGTGCAGCCCCTGAAGGAACAAGCTAGGGCCGATCGACTCAAACAGGCCGAGGAGCAACCCCCCGAGCGCGGCCCCGGGGATGCTGCCGATCCCGCCCAGGACAGCCGCGGTAAATGCTTTGATACCGGGGATGAAACCCATGAAGAAGTGGACCTGGCGGAAGACCATCGCGTAGAGCACGCCGGCGATCCCGGCCATGGCGGCCCCGACGGCGAAGGTGATCATGATCGCCCGGTCGACGTCGATCCCCATCAAGGCGGCGACCTCCTTGTCCTCCGAGACCGCCCGGATCGACTTGCCGATCTTGGTGCGCATGATGAAGAAATTGAGTCCGATCAGCATGATGATGGTGACGACAATCACCACTACGTGTGTCTTCAGGATCTCCGTCCCAAGGAAGGGGAATGTCCCCGTGAGCGCGGCGATCTGCGGGAAGGGCTTGTTCTCCGAGCCGAGCAGGCCGCGGAAGAAGTTTTGCCAGAAGAACGATGCCCCGATGGCGGTGATCAGCGGAACTAGCCGCGGGGCGTTTCGCAGCGGTCGGTAGGCGATCCGCTCGGTGAGCACACCGACGAAAACCGAAACAGAAACGGAAACCGCGGCGATGACCAGCAGGCCGACCACGGGATTGCGATCCAGGAAGCCGGACTCGGACATCGGCCCGGCCAGGAACACCGAAGCGGTGAAGATCCCCGACATGAAAAACTCGCCGTGGGCGAAGTTGATCATGAAAAGTACGCCATATACCAGCGTATAGCCGATCGCAATGAGCGCGTACATACTGCCTTGGGCGATGCCAAAGACCAGAAAATCCATCCACTGGCGGGAAGAGTACGGGTTGTCGAGGATCGTGACGACGGTTCCCCAGATCACGACGATGATGATGAGTGCACGGACGAGCCAAAGGAAGACATTAATGTAATCGAGGTTGCCGAGGCGACTGCGCATCGCTTGACTCCGACAAGAGGGGAGGGATGGACCCACAGGAACCGAAATGGGTCCATCCCTTTCATGTGTGCTCTCCAACAGGGCGACGATCTCACCCTGAAGGAACGAGATGCGTCCGGCCTATGGCCAGATTCTTACGTACTGGCCGGCCTGAAGCTCCGAGACGGAGATCTTCGGGTCCGCACAGTCGCCGTACTGATCGCAAGTCAGATTGCCGGTGATGCCCTGGAAGTTCTTGGTGGCATACAGGCAGTCGCGCATCGCCTGGCGACCGATGTGCAGGGTGCCGTCACTGTCCGATGTGCCGACCTGCTCGATGCAGTCAAAGATCATATTGGCGGCGTCGAAGGCGTGGGCATGGAACACCGACAGCGTATCAGTCCCGTAGTTCGCCTTGTAGGCGTTCTTGAAGCGGTTGTATAGATCGCCGGTGAAGGAGATATCCGGACCGGAGAAGAGCATGCCTTCGCCGGCATCGCCGATCGCTTCGGCGGCGGCGTCGGAGATGCAGCCGTCGGCGGCGGCGATCACGGTGTCCTCGAGCCCGGAGACTTCCTTGGATTGCTTGGCGAGCAGGGCGCACTCGGCGGTGAAGATTGGGAAGTACAGGAACTGCGGAGGACCAGCCGCCGAGACCGCGGTCAGCACCGGACGCATGTCGGTATCGCCGACGTTGACGGCGGTGTAGGCAACCACAGTCCCGCCGAGCTCCTCGAAGGAGGTGCGGAAGGCGTTTGCCAGACCCTCAGTGTAGGGGTCACCGTCGTGGATGGCGGCGGCCGTCGTCAGACCGAGGTGCGTGTACGCGTAGTCCGCAATGGCCTTGCCCTGCACCTTGTCGTTGTGCGCGGTGCGCAGGTAGCCAGGGTTCCAGGCGATAGCGGGATCGGTCAGGACAGGCGAGGTGTTCGAGGGGGATACCATGAAGTAGCCCGCCTCCGAGATCACCTTCGACATCGGCACGCCGGCGCCGGAGCAGCTGGTGCCAACCACGCCGATGATGGTCGGATCGGCGACGATCTTCTGCCCTGCAGCCTGGCCGCCCTCGGCGTTGCATCCGTCATCTTCAGCCTGGAGCTCGACATCATGTCCGGCGACCTGGCCACGGAACTCCATGGCGATCTCGACGCCGTACTGCGAGTCGGTGCCCAGATCGGCGTTCGGGCCGGAGATGACGAGCGCTGATGCGATGCGGATGGGCTCGTCGGGGCCGTACGTGACGCAGCCAATGGCGTCGGTGCACTCGAACGCCGCAGCGCCGCCGCATGCTGTGAGCACCATTCCGGCGACCACGAGCAGCGACATGAGAGCGAACAATCTTTTCATTGCTTACTCCTCCTCCTGGAAGGTCACCCGGTGAAAACCGGGTCGTCGTACTATAGAAATTGGACAAAATCCGGGCGGATTTTCGGCGAAGGCCCTCCTTTCGAATTGCGTCCAAACTGGAACGGCTGCCGGCGAGAGTAATGGATCACCACGTCCAGAACACGTGGCGTCACCATACCCCCAGTTAAGCGTAGATATGCGATTCTATCCTCCCCGTAAGGCGATGTCAACTATTTGAATTCAGGTCTGGCGTGGTTGCTCCCCTTCCATCCGGGTCTCACCGGCGAGGTCATGGCCCCTTCACGTTCCGTTCACGCGGTAGGGAGGACGGTCCGGAGCGGGTCAACGTGCCCGCCGGCCTGGATGACGACCTGCCGCGGCCGACCATGGTGACGTGGCGCGGTCCGCAATCACGGAGAACGTGCATTCCTTCCACCTTGACGGTGGACTCTCCGCAGGCTAGGATGATGGTGGCGGAGAGGCAGGTCGACCCATGCGCATCGGCATGCTGGCTGACATGTACACCCCCCATGTCAGCGGCGTCACCAACTACATTCGTCTCAACGCACGCACACTCAGACAATCCGGCCACGACGTTTTCATTTTCACCTTCGGGGACCCCGAGAGCGGCGATCCCGATGAGAACGTCGTCCGTTCGCCGGGCGTCCCTGTGGCAGACACGGGCGTGTACTTCGCCTTCAGCTACACTCGCCTGGCGAGGCGCCTGATCCGCACGATGAACGTCGTGCACGTGCATCACCCCTTCCTGAGCGGCCGGTTGGCGCTGCGTTACTGCCGCCCCTACAACATCCCCGTCGTCTACACCAATCACACCCGCTACGACCTGTACGCCCAGGCCTATCTGCCCGTGCTTCCGGACCAGGTCGGGACGAGCTTCCTGCACGCGTACATGCCCTCCTTCTGTCGCGAGGTCGACCTGGTGATCGCTCCCTCTCCTGGGTTGAAGAAGGTGCTGGAGGGCATCGGCGTGGACGCGCCGATCCGAGTCATCCCTAACGGGGTGGATCTGGATCCGTACCGAACTCAGGTCAAACCCATCCCGCGCGATCAACTGCGGGTTAGTCCGGATGACGTCCTTCTGATCTATGTCGGAAGGCTGGGGCCGGAGAAGAACCTCACGTTCTTGCTGCGCAGTTTCGCTGGCGCGCAGTCCGCATACCCTCAGACCAGTCTGCTCCTGGTCGGCGATGGTCCCGAGATGGACAACCTGACTCACCTCGCCGCGCAATTCGGGCTGGCCGATCGAATTCGTTTCACCGGGATGGTGGACTACGATTTGGTGCCGCGCTACCTGGCCGCGGCAGATGCGTTTGTCACGGCTTCCGTCACCGAGGTTCACCCGCTTTCCGTCGTCGAAGCTATGGCCTCGGGGTTGCCGGCATTGGGGATTGAGTCCCCCGGTGTGAGCGATTCGATCATCGAGGGTGAGACCGGTTTCATCAGCCGGAACAATCTGGCGTCCTTCACGGCCTTGATGACGCGGCTCGTTGCCGATCGTGACAGCCGGAAGCGGATGGCCGAAAACGCCCGCCATTCCTCGGAGGGTTACGACATCCGGAACACGTCAAGAGCTGTCGAAGACGAATATGAGCGGCTCGACTCGCGCGCTCCCCGGCGCGATCCCCGTAGCTGGCGGATGAGCGTGCGAAGACTGATCGATCGATTCTCGTGAACAACCGCGAGCTGGGCGCACGGGGAGAGGCAATTGCTCTTCGACACCTCGAAGCCAAAGGCTACCGGATCCGCCAGCGCAACTGGCACGCCGCCGGCGGGGAACTGGATCTGGTGGCACAGGACGGGGACACCATCGTCATCGTCGAGGTCAAGACTCGGTCCGGACGAAGCTATGGCCTTCCCGAGGACGCCATGACGCAGACCAAGCGGCGCCGGTTGTTGCGCGCCGCTTGGACGTATCTGGAGCAGAACAACCTGCTCGAATCGACTTGGCGTGTCGACGTGATTGCCATCGAAGTCGCCCGAGGGGGCGCGATCGGGAGGGTCGATCACTATCAGAACGTGGTCGAAGATGACCCCGAAGCGCGCAAATGATGGCACGGCCGCCGCTGGTCGCGATCCTTGGCCCAACGGCCGTCGGCAAGACGGACATCTCCATCCGGCTGGCGTCTCGCCTCGACGGTGAGATCATCTCGGCTGACTCAAGGCTGTTGTACCGCGGCATGGACATCGGGACTGCCAAGCCCACGCCGCAGCAGCGAGCTCTCGTCCCGCATCATCTGATCGACGTCACAGATCCAGATCAGCCATGGAGCCTGGCGACTTTTCGTTCGGCCGCCCTTGAAGCGATTGCTGGCGTGCAGGCACGGGGGCGACTTCCGCTTCTCGTCGGAGGCACGGGACAATACGTCAGGGGAGTGCTGGAAGGTTGGACCCCGCCGCCCATTTCCCATGACAATGCGTTAAGGCAAGAGCTGGAAGCCTTCGCCGCTGCGAATGGGCATGCGGCGTTGCATGCGCGTTTGGTGGAGATCGATCCGGTGGCGGCCACTTGCATCGATCCTCGCAATGTCCGGCGGGTGGTGCGTGCATTGGAGGTTCATACGATCACGCATCGCCGGCCGAGCGAGGTGCGGGCGCGGGCAGAGCCGCCCTTTCGGAGCCTTAAGGTCATTCTCTCTCTGCCGCGGCCGGAACTGTATGCGCGAATCGATCGCCGGGTAGAGGCGATGATCGCAGCCGGTCTAGTGGATGAGGTGAGGGATTTGCTGGAGCGTGGCTACTCGCAGGAACTGCCGGCGATGTCGGGCATCGGATACAAGCAGGTCGTGGCGCACATCCAGGGTCGCATGTCTCTTGACGAGGCGATGGGTGAGATCCGCCGCGCCTCCCGAAGATTGGTCCGACATCAGGCGAACTGGTTCAAAGAGAGCGATCCCGAGAATCATGTGTTCGCAGCGCGGCCCGGGGTTGAAGAGGATATCCTCGGTCTCATCCGCCGATGGATGGGTCCCGACATCAGCGGATGAGTCTATTCTCCCCTTGTCCTTCTCTCGTCCCCCACCCCTTGCCCCTCCCCCGGCGCACAGCGTGACCCCTCAACCTGCTGCGATTGCCGGGGGAGGGGAGGGAAGCCAGGAATGGATGTCGGGGCAGCAAAGCAGCCCCGACATCCAATACAGGCTAATCACAGGCGGAGGGAGGTCGCAAGGGCGGGGGGATCACTTCGAGACAGCGAACGCGGAAGCGCAGTCTGCCAACGCTGCAGTCTACAGCGCTGGCAGGAGACTCCACGCCACGGCGGCGATCCCGCCGGTGACCGGGATCGTCAGCAGCCACGCCACGAGCATGTCGCGCAAGATCATCCAGCGGACCTGACTCACGCGCTCGGCGGCGCCAACGCCCATGATCGCCGAGCTCATCACCTGGGTCGTGCTCACCGGACCGCCGAGCAAGGCCGCCCCCAGAATGACCGACGCCCCGGCGATCTGGCTCGTGAAGCCATGGATCGGGCGAATGCGGAACATTCGGGCGCCAAGAGTCCGGATTAAGCGCCATCCGCCGAAGGAAGTCCCGAGCGCGATGGCAGAGGCGCTGATGGCGACGACCCAAATCGGGACGACGAAGTGATCCAGCATCCCCGACACGACCAGGCCGAGGGTGATCACACCCATCGTCTTCTGACCGTCGTTGGTACCGTGGCTCAGACCCAGGCCGATCAGCGTCAGGATCTGGAGACGGCGGAAGAGGGTGTTGATGCCGGGCGTCGCTCCCCGACTCGCCCAGATGGTGATTTGCATGATGATGAAGCCGGTCAGCAATCCGAGCGGCGGTGAGACCAATAGCGCGATCAGGATCTTGACCAGTCCAGGCAGGAGGACGACATGCGGGCCGTTGGCGATGATGGCCGCACCCAGGAGCCCACCCACCAACGCGTGAGACGATGAGGATGGGATCCCTATGTACCATGTGACCAGATTCCACACGACGGCCGAGGCGAGTGCGGCGATGACCACACTCGTGTGAAGCAGATTAATGTCTACCAGTCCGTCACCGACGGTCGTGGCAACGGCGACGCCGAACAGGAACGGTCCGGCGAAGTGAGCTGCCGCAGCGGTCAGCAGGGCAAGGCGCGGCGGCATCGCACCGGAGAAGATCACCGTGGCGACGATGTTCGAGCTGTCATGGAAACCGTTCAAGAAATCGAAGACGAGGGAAAGGCCGATCAGCAGAACAAGGGCAAGGGGGATGTCCAGGTTCATGGTGCCGGAGCATACCAGACATCTGATGATCGCGTCAACTTGCCGTCACTCGAGGCGGAGTGACGGACCGCCCGTGGCGAGGAGAATGATTGTGTCGTTGGCTGGTCATCGCCGGGGGAGGGGAGAGTGGCCGAAGTGAAGGGGCCGTTCAGCTTCGCTGAACCGCCCCCGCAACAAAGGCCCATAGCAAACAGAGCGAGAACAGGCGTATAAAGGGGAGGTAAAAATGACCAAGGCGTCAGGCCCAGC
>CAZGRL010000052.1:0-11737 GCA_964528155.1 uncultured Anaerolineaceae bacterium | reverse complement strand
GGGTTGTTCTGGGGGGGGGGTGGTGTGTGGGGCCTTTGTTTGGGGGCTGTTCTGTTTCGGTTACCGGCCCCTTCACTTCGGCCCGTACTCAACATGAGCGAGACGTCGAGTATCAAGGTCTGGTAAAAGTCCCGATGCGATCGGCCAGTGCGTGGACCGAGAGCACGGTCAGGCTTATCGCCAGGGCCGGCCACAGCGCAGCCCAAGGCGCGCCGATCAGATCCGTCCTTCCCGCGTTGAGCATGGATCCCCACTCCGGGATGGAGGGATCGCCTCCCAGACCGAGGAACGTGAGCGTCACCACTCCCATAAGGGCCCAGGCGTAGTGGGTTGCCATCAGAGAGACGAGCTGGGGCTGAGCATTGGGGAAGACATGCCGGCCGGCGATCCAGGCCAGGTCGGCCCCCATCGCCGCCGCCGCGGCTACGAATCCGTCCTGCTTGACCTGGAGGAAGACGGTGCGGGCCAGACGGGCGAAGCCCGGTGCGCCGCCGAGACCGACGGCCATGACGACGGCCGGGATACCGGGGCCGACCGCGGCGACCAACAGCAACGCCAGTAGGAGACCTGGGATAGCCAGCGCAGAATTGGCCGCCCAGACGATGAGCCGGTCCGGCCAGCCACCGGCCAGGGCCGCAGCCATCCCGGAAAGTCCGCCGACGAGAATCGTCAACAGAACGGCGACGAACGATGTGCCCAGACTGAGCCTCCCGCCGAACAACATGCGCGTCCACAGATCACGGCCGAGCGCATCTGTCCCGAGAAACGCGCCGGCGGACGGCGGGGTCAACGGGCCGGCGACTGGCTGAAGCGGTGAGGTGCGCGTGAGGAGTGGAGCTGCCAGGCTGGCGAAGACCACGAGTGCGATCCACATCAGCGGGAGAAGCCAGGACCAGTCGCGTCTCATATCTGCCGCCTCAATCGTGGGTCGATGGCCAAGGCCAGCAGATCGGCCAGGATATGTCCGCCGGTATAAAGCAGAGCAGCCAGGACGACGATACCTTGTGCAACCGGAAAATCGCCGCGCAGAATAGACGAGACGAGCAGCCGGCCGAGGCCTGGGCGAGAGAACACGGTTTCCGTGACGACAGTTCCGGAGAAAAGGAAACTCGCCTCGAGCGCTGTCAGCGAGACAACCGGAGGCAGGGTCGGACGCAAAGCATGCCAGAGCAATCGTGGGCCGACAGGGAGCCCGCGCGCCTTGGCGGCCAACACGTAGGGCTTCTCCAGGCTATCGGCCAGGCCCGCCTGCACCAGGCGGGCGATCCCTCCACAAGAGGCGAACCCCAGGACGAGAGCCGGGAGCGCGAGGCGTTCGACGCCTGCCAGCAAACTCGCGCCGGGGATCGCGCGAAACGCCAGACCGAGCACAAGAATGCTCAGCACGCCGGTAACGGCGACGGGCAGGGTCATGGCCAGGCTGGATAGCAGGCCTGCCGCCGCTCCAATCGTCCGCCGACGGGACCAGGCCGCAGCCACACCCAGGATGAAGCCTATCGCCAGCGCGACGACCAAACCCGCAGAAGCCAACGCGGCTGTGGGCGAGACTTGCTCACCGATGATGGTGGAGACCGCGCGCGAGGTGTAAAGCGAAACCCCCAGGTCGCCCCGGACCAGGCCGCCCAGGAACTGGAGGTACTGCGCCCATAATGGTCGATCGAGGCCGAGGGCATGACGCAGGCTAAGCGCTTGATCGGCCGTCGCCAGGCCTTGCGCCAGGAGATTGGCGACGGGATCGCCACCTGCGACTCTCAGGGCGAAGAAAGTCAGGCTGACTGCGGCCCAGGCTGTCAGCAGCCCTTGAAGGATCCGCCGGAAGACGGCAGCTAGGGGGCCAAGCGTAGATCGATCAGGAGCGGGAACCATCCTTGATAGTTGAACCGAAGTCCCTGAAGTTGCCGGTTGAATCCGATCAGGTCGATATAGTCGCGAACGGGCAGGATCAACGCCTGGTGGTCTATGATCGAGGTCGCCTGCTCGTAGAGCTGCATGCGAGCATTCGGATCCCCGGTCGTGTGGGCCGCCTGATCCAGGATGCGATCGAGTTCGGGATCGTCAACCCCCGTCCAATTGTACGCGCCATCGCTGTGGAAAAAGGATCGCAGCAAATCCGGATCTGTTCCGAAAGTGTTGTATCCGATGGCGTTATAGTCCCCATCGGCCTGCAGTTCCTTGAGCTGTCCGAATCCCGGCGCGACCGTCAAATCGACTTTGGCGCCCATCACTTCCCAGGCAGCCTTGATGAGTTGCCCCACCTCGGGGTTGGATCCCCATGACGGAACGACGATGTTCAACATCAGCGGCGCGCCTTCATTCTCAAGTGTGCCGCTGGCACCCCTTTGCCAACCCGCCTGGTTGAGGACCTCTTCCGCGCCAGCGGGGTCGTATTTCAGGGAGGGCATGACCGAGGTCGGCGAATTGTCGTACGAAGCTAGTGGCCCCTCGGCGACGGGTGAGTAGTCACCGAAGATCGTCTTCACGATCGAAGCACGATCAACGGCCATGATCAGGGCGCGGCGAACCTCGATGTCATCCGTCGGCGGCTGAAGGGTGTTGAACATGAGCTGCAGCGGCTGGCCGGGAATGGCCACCGGGAGCAATCCGAACGATTCGGATGCTTCGACCCGCGCGGCATCGCGCGGCGGCAGTTCACCGATCACGTCGACCTGGCCTCCCTGCAAGGCAAGCAGGCGTGTCGCCGCATCGACATAGAACTTGAATACGAACGAATCCACCTGACCCTGGCTGTTGTTGTAGATGGAAGGCGCCCAGGCATAGTCCGGGTTGCGTTCCAATGTCAGATGATCGTCGGGGACGTATTCAACGAATCGATACGGTCCTGTGCCGACCTGATGGAATTGATACTCGGCTGGACCCCATTGGGCCAAGGCCGTCGGCGATGCCATCCCGAGGTAGACCTGTGAGAGAGAGTCGAGCAAGGGTGCAAAGGGCTGTCTTAGCTTCAGCCGGACGGTGTACTCATCGACGGCCTCGATTCCATCGATCGGTCCCAGCATGAAGGCTGCCCGTTGCGAGTGATTCTCCGGATTGAGGACGTAGTCGAAATTGGTGAGAACGGCACCCGCGTTGAACGGGGTGCCGTCATGGAAGACTACATCCTCTCGAAGGAAAAAGGTGTACTCGAGACCATCGTCGGAGATCTTCCAGTCGTGTGCCAGGCCGGGGACGACCGCGCCCGTACCTGGATCCTGAAAGACGAGTGTGTCATAAACCGAAGTCAGCGGGATGCCGAGTTCGTCCGAGGCGTTGATGTGGGGATCGATACCGGTCGGCGAGAGGGTCAGTCCATACGCGACAAAGGAGTCGTCAGTCGCCCGCGAGCTGCAACCGATCACGGGCGCGGCGATACTTGCCGTGACAAGCGCGGCCGCGAGTACCCTGCGGAAAGCGGTCATGTTTCGCGGGCCAGCACCATCGCGCCGATCAGGCCGGCGTCGTCGCCGAGTGCCGCCGGGACGATCTTCAGACCACTCAGGTACGCCGGGTGCATGATGCTGCTACGCAGCGCCTGCTCCATCGGCTCGAACAGCAGCGGCCCCAGCGTGGAGACCCCGCCGCCCACGACGATGACTTGAGGGTTGAACGCGTGGACCAGGCTCGCCAGTTGTCTACCGATGATCTGGGCGGCCTCTTCGATCACGGATCGCGCCAGCGGATCGCCGGCTTCGGCAGCACGACCGACATCGGCGGCGCTAATCTCTGTAGATCCGCTCGGCCGATCGGCCAGATCGGAGGTCTCGCCGGCAGCCACGCGTTCCCGAAACTTGCGCGCGATGGCAGGGCCGGCTGCTTCGGCTTCAAGGTGCCCGCGCTGGCCACAGCCGCAGACCGCTCCGTCGGGGTTGACCAGCATGTGTCCCAGTTCGCTGGCTAGGCCCCTGACGCCGAGCAACAGGCGCCCTCCGGTGATGACTCCGCCTCCGATGCCGGTGCTGATCGTGAGATACAAGACGTCGTCTGCCCCGCGAGCGGCCCCATGGCGCCACTCGCCGAGCGCGGCGACGTTGGCATCATTCCCGAGGACGACCGAGGCGCGACAATGCGCTTGTAGGAGCTGCTTGAGCGGGACGTTCAGCCAACCCGGCAGGTTGGGCGTCTCGAACACGACACCTGCGACAGGGTCGAGTGGCCCCGGCACGCCAACTCCGATCCTCAATTCACGACGGTCGGCCGGAGCGAGTTCTTCGATGCTCTGGACAATCCGCGCCACAACCGCGTCGGGTCCTTCGTAGGCTTTGGTTGGGGCTTTGGTCTGGGACTGAGGGTGAGGGTCATCGTCCGGGAAAAACGCCGCCCTGAGGTTCGTCCCCCCGAGGTCGACGGCAACGACGTTCAACATGGCGGCAGTATAACATAAGGGGAAGGTAGGACCGTCGTCCGAGAGCTCAATGCCCGTTTCGCTTTCGATCGGGTTAGAATGAGTCCTGATGGCCAAAGACCTCACACCCGTTCGCCGCCAGTATCTCGAACTCAAGCGCCAGCATCCGGAGGCGATCCTGTTCTTCCGCCTGGGCGACTTCTACGAGACCTTCGACGAAGACGCCAAGATCGCCGCGCGCGAGCTGGATATCGTGCTGACCTCGCGCAACGTTGCCAAGGGCGCGCGCGTCCCGATGGCCGGCATCCCTCACCATGCCGTGGAAAACTACCTGGCCAGACTGATTGAAAAGGGCTACCACGTAGCGATCTGCGAGCAGGTGGGTGAGGCGCCAGTCAAGGGCCTGTTCCCGCGACAGGTCGTCAGGGTCGTCACCCCGGGAACCGTGGTCGAGCCGGGCTTGTTGCAGAGTGACGCCAACAACTACCTCGCCGCGGCCGTGTCGGAGGCTGATTCTGTCGGGATCGCCTTCGCCGACGTCAGCACCGGGGAGTTCAGCGCGACACAGTTTGATGGACAGGATCCACAGAGTTCACTCAGGCGCGAAATCGGCCGATTGATGCCGGCCGAGATCCTCGTCCCCGAAACATCCGATGTCGACACCGGGGGGATAGGATTTGTCACTCGCCTGCCCGGCTGGCAGTTCGATGACGAGCGAAGCATCGATCGTCTCCACGAACAGTTCGATGTCATCACGTTGGATGGTTTCGGTCTCGGCGACAAACCGTTGGCCGCCCGCGCGGCAGGGGCGATCCTGGGCTACTTGGGAGAGACCCAGCCGGCAGCGCTCAAACTCCTTACGGCAATCAACACGTACACGTCTGACGAGTTCATGACGCTTGACCCGGCCACACGCCGCAACCTCGAGCTCACTCAGACCCTGCGATACGCCGACGAGCGCGGATCGCTCCTCAGCGCCCTTGATATGACGATCACGCCGATGGGTCGACGACTGCTCCGCCAATGGATCAACCGGCCGCTGCTCACACTTCCGGAGATCGAGGGCCGGCTCGACCAGGTCCAGACGCTCCACGACGATGGCATGTTGAGGGTTGAAGTGAGGCAGGCGCTCACCGGGATTGGCGACCTCGAACGGTTGGCCAACCGGGCGGCGGCGCTGATGGCGAGTCCGCGCGACCTGGCCTCTCTCCGACAGCTGCTGGGTCGATTGCCGCCGATCCACGAGTTGCTGGTGGGGCGGCCAGATTCGTCCTTAGATGCTCTCTCCAGTGCGATGGATCCGTGCGAGGACGTGCTCCGCAATCTACAAGACGGACTGGCTGACGACCCGCCGGCAACGCTGGCCAATCCGGGTGTGATCCGCCCGGGGTACTCGGAGGAGCTGGATGGTATCGCCGATTCCTCCAGGGATGCACGGCAGTGGATCGCCGGGCTGGAGAACGCAGAGCGCCAGCGAACGGGGATCAAGACGCTCAAGGTCGGCTACAACAAAGTCTTTGGCTACTACATCGAAGTCACCAAGGCCAACGCCAGGCTCGTGCCGGAGGAATACATTCGCAAGCAGACGCTGGTCTCGGCCGAGCGATATATCACACCTGAGATGAAAGAGGCCGAGGCCCAGGTGCTGACGGCGGAGGAGCGGATCCGCGCGCTTGAAGCCGAGCTCTTCCATGAGTTGTGCGCCAGCGTGGGTGAACAATCGAACCGATTGTTGCGCACGGCCCGGGCTCTGGCGCGACTGGATGTGATTGCAGGATTGGCGGAGGTGGCAGTTCGGAAGGGGTATGCGAGGCCGACCGTCGTCGATGATGACATCCTCGAGATTCGCGAGGGCAGACATCCCGTCGTCGAGGATCACCTTCAGGCCACGCGGTTCGTCCCGAACGACGCGGTGTTCGAAGAAGGCGAGCGCGTTCGCGTGATCACCGGCCCGAACATGTCGGGCAAGAGCACCTATCTGCGCCAGGTGGCCCTGATCGTATTGATGGCACAGATGGGTAGCTATGTCCCGGCGCGTTCTGCGGTCGTCGGATTGACCGATCGGCTCTTCACTCGCATCGGCGCGCAAGACGAGATCCATGCCGGACAATCGACGTTCATGGTCGAGATGGTGGAGACGGCCAACATCCTGCACAACGCCACTCGCCGAAGCCTGTTGATCCTGGACGAGATCGGCCGAGGGACGAGCACATACGATGGCTTGTCGATCGCCTGGGCCGTGGCGGAGTACATCCACAACCATCCGCGCCTGCGGGCGAGGACGTTATTCGCGACGCATTTCCACGAGCTCACCCGATTGGCTGAGGCCCTTCCCGGTGTTCGCAACTACAACGTGGCCGTCTCGGAGGAGGGCGGGGAGGTCGTGTTCTTGCACAAGATCGTGCCGGGTGGGGCGGACCGGTCCTATGGGATCCATGTGGCCCAGTTGGCTGGCCTTCCGCGGCCGGTAATCAACCGGGCTCAGGAGATCCTGACCGATCTCGAGGCGGATTCCGGGAAGGGAGCAGAGCGAGATCACGACGCGTCACGGCAGCTTAGGTTCTTTCCCGAGACGAATCCAATGCTGGACTCGTTGCGCCAGCTCGACATCAACTCGCTCACGCCGCTTGAGGCGATCAACAAGCTGTACGAGTGGCAGAAGCGATTCCTGCCACCGGAGGAGGAGCGCTAGAGCGGGCCCTCTCCGGCGATCGTCTGCCTATCCGCCCCCGCCCCCCTGAGGAGTGAATGGCTCCCGTCAGGCCAAGAGGTCAGGGTACTCCACGCGGACGGCCTGCGAGCCCTCCGTTCCCAGCTCCTGAAGAAGATCGGAAATCAGGGCGGCTTTTTCCTGTGCATCTCGACGGGACCAGGTGCGCGCCTTGACCTCGAGGAACCAGCCCTCGTGCTCCGGCCGGGAGACCCGGTCGATGTTGACGAAGAACTCCACCCCTCTGAAGCGGACAAGCCAACGTAGCCGTTCTTTGTGGATCTCGATCTCACTCGAGGGCTTGAAATACTCACGGTAGAACCGAAGGCCGTGCGTCGCCGGGGCCAGGAAGCGCGAGCGCGACAGTAGGACTGAATTCGGGAACTCCATCTCGGCGGCGGGCCCGGTGAGAGTCAGCCGGTAGCGCACTTTGAAGACTTCACCGTCCGCTCCGACGAATTCATCTTCCCGGTGCCGCAGCCGTCCTTGAGTATCGTCAACGAAGAGGAAGTAAGTGTCGTATTCCTGATAATGGGCGTTGCGTACAATCTCGAACGCCTCACCCTTGAGGGCCTCGATCACCTGGGCCGGGTCATCGAGACTGACCTTGATCTGGACTTCGTAGCTCTCCTCCTGGATCGCCCCTTCGATCGCCACGAGCTTGGAGAGGACGGACTCCTCGCGCTCGATCAGGAATGTGTCTATCCGGGCGGCATAGTCGGCGGCGGCTTCGAGAAGCGGCTTCTCCTCGACGGTGAGCAATTTCCGCCCACGCATCAGCCAACGCCCGTTGACCATCACATCGGTGACATCCGTCGATTTCATAGCGTAGACCAGTCGGGCGTACACGGCGTCCGGCTCACGTCCGAAATGAGGCGAGCTGTGCAACGTGTCGTGCTCGATGACGGCGAAGTCAGCTCGCTTCCCCGGCTCCAGAGATCCGATCAGATGACCCAGATGAAGCGCCTGTGCCCCCAGACGCGTGGCCATAGCGAATGTGACACGGGCCGGCAATGCAGTCGGGTCGCCGGTCTTTCCCTTGGCGATGAAACTGGCGAGCCGCATTTCGTCGAACATGTCCAGGTCGTTGTTGGATGCTGGGCCATCCGTCCCGATGCCGACGTGCAAGCCCGCTTTGAGCATGTCGACGACCGGCGCGAAGCCGGACGCCAGTTTCAGATTGCTGGATGGATTATGGGCGACTCCGGCTCTGGCGTGAGCCAGGGTGTTGATCTCGCCATCGTCGATGTGCACACAATGCGCTGCCAAAACCTTGGCTTCGAATAGACCTAGCTTCTTGACCCAGGGGATGACCGGCATGCCATGCTCATCTCGCCACTGTTCGACCTCCGGGAGGGTCTCAGAAAGGTGGATGTGGAGAGGCACGTCGAACTCGACGGCGAGCTCGGTGCAGGCCCGAAGAATCTCCGGTGTGCACGTGTAAGGCGCGTGAGGGGCGATTGACGGCACGATCAACGGGTGATCCTTCCACGCCTGGATGAATTCGCGCCCGGCGGCCAGCGAGTCTTCGAAAGAGGCAGCATCGGGCGACGGGAATTTGAGCACCGTCTGCGAGCACACGGCGCGCATCCCGACGTCGGCCGTCGCTTGCGCCACCGAATCTTCGAAGTAGTACATGTCTGCGAACGTCGTTACGCCGCCTCGGATCATCTCGGCGCAGGCGAGCTGTGTTCCAAGGCGACAGAAGTCCCTAGAGACGAACTCGCGTTCAACCGGCATCATGTAGCCCAGCAGCCATACATCCAGCCGCCGATCGTCGGCCAGACCGCGCAGCAAGGTCATTGGTACGTGTGTGTGGGCGTTGACCAGCCCGGGGATGACGATGTTCCCCCCGCAGTCGACGGTCTCGTCAGAGTTGAACTCACGCAGGACGTCGGACTCCTCGCCCACCGCAACGAGCGAATCCCCCTCCACCGCCAACGCGCCATGAGTGATGACGCGGAAGCCCTCATCCATCGTCACGATCGCGGCGTTCTTCAGAATCAGATCGACGTCTGCCATGGTGTGTCTCCGAGGATTGAGTCGATTATACAGGGGGATCCGACGTGTCGCGGGCCCGGCGGCAGCCCCTACTCCCTCTGCCGGACATCACGGAAGTAGATATAATCCCTGCGGAGAGGAACCATGCGGACGGTAGATATCATCGCCAAGAAGCGTGATGGGCTGGAACTCTCGCGTGAGGAGATCGAATTCTTTATCGATGGATTCACGTGCGGGGACATCCCAGACTACCAGGCTTCAGCCTGGGCGATGGCCGTCGTGCTGCGCGGTATGACGCCGCGCGAGACGTTCGACCTGACCCGGGCAATGATCGCTACGGGCGAAATGTTGAACCTCACTCGGGTCGCGCGCATGCCAGTGGACAAACACTCGACCGGCGGAGTAGGGGACAAGACCACGCTCGTGGTCCAGCCAATCGTCGCCGCAGCCGGTGTCCCGTTGGGCAAGATGTCCGGCAGAGGGCTGGGTTTCAGCGGAGGGACGCTGGACAAGATGGAGTCGATCCCCGGCTTCAAGGTCGATCTGACTTCGAAAGCTTTCCTATCGCAATTGCGCGCGATCGGGCTGGTCCTTTGTGGACAGACCGCCAACCTGGCTCCGGCGGATGGCAAGCTTTATTCCCTGCGCGACGTCACGGGGACCGTCGCCTCCGTGCCGTTGATCGCCTCATCGGTGATGTGCAAGAAGATCGCTGGAGGCGCCAAGGGCCTCGTCCTCGACGTGAAGGTCGGATCGGGGGCGTTCATGCACTCCGTCAGGGAGGGCACGCGACTGGCGCGCCTTATGGTCGATCTCGGGCGAAGGGCAGGGATGCAGGTAGTGGCGCTCATCTCGGACATGAACCAGCCTCTGGGGAACGCCGTCGGGAACGCCCTCGAGCTGAGGGAGGCCCTTGATACTTTGCACGGAGGGGGGCCAGAGGACTTCCGGGAGCATTGCCTGGTCGTCGCCTCGCACTTGCTTCGACTCGGCGGGGCGGCGGCGTCTCAATCCGAAGGCCGAAAGCTCGCAACACAGATGTTGGAGAACGGAAGAGCTGTGGAGAAGTTTCGCCAACTCGTCCGCGCCCAGGGCGGAGATGAGCGATATGTCGCAGAGCCCGATCGACTGCCGAGAGCATCCGTCCGAAAGACCGTCTCGTCGCCGCGCCAGGGATATCTGTCGCAGATCAACGCGCTCGATGTCGGGCTGGCCGCCGTCACGCTGGGGGCCGGGCGGGAGAAGAAAGGCCAGTCGATCGATCACGCTGTGGGCGTCGTCGTGCATCACAAGGTTGGCGACCGGGTGACCAAGGGGGAGCCGTTGTTCACCGTGCATGCCAACGATAAGAAGAAGGCGGAGACCGCCGCCGAGCAGGTGCTCAAGGCGCACGCTTTCAGCCGCTCGAAAGTGGAACCGCTGCCGCTCTTCCACCGCACCATACGAAGCTGAAGGAGGTTTGAGTGAGGCAAAGCGGCGCACGCGTGATCGCGTGGTCCGGCGACGCTCCTCCCACCCAGGGCGAGATCGAAGCGTCGCTCCAAGCCGAGGGCCTGTATGCCTACCCATGGTCGAACGGTCCTGGCGATCAGTATGCTGCGCATAGCCACAGCTACCGCAAGGTGATCTATGTCGTTAGCGGGTCGATCACCTTTGGCCTGCCGGAAGCAGGTGACCGGCTTGTCATGCATGCAGGTGACCGATTGGAGCTTGATCGGGGTGTGATGCACGATGCGGTTGTCGGCCGGGACGGTGTCCGATGCCTCGAAGCGCATCGGTGAAAGGCACGGATCGGAGTGCCCGACGGAGCCCAGGGCGACGTAACCCCGACTGATCCGGCCGGCGGAAGCGGCATTCGGCTCCTCGTCGTCGCCGAAGATCCATTGGCCCGGGCGGGGCTGCGGACGCTGGCTGAAGGCTACGGGTGGGTGGACATCGTCGGCCAGGTCGCCCCTGGGCCGAGCCTCGAACAAGACCTCAAAGCCTATTCTCCGGACGTCGTCCTGTGGGATCTGGGATGGGATGCCGAACGCGGCCTCGAAATGCTCGCCGAGGCCGACTGGGCTGATATGCCCCTCGTCGTTCTGCTGACAGATGAAAGCCTGGCCCCGGCGGCCTGGCAGGCGGGAGCACGCGGCCTGCTTCGGCGAGAAGTGGACGGCGAGTCGATCGCGGCTGCGCTGGCGACGGTCTCACAGGGTTTGTCGGTCGTCGACCCAGGGATGCTCTCCTCTCTGTTTCCGCGCGACGCAGGAACCACAGAATCCCTGGCGGAACCTTTGACGACGCGAGAAATGGATGTATTGCGGCTGATGGCGGAGGGTTTGCCGAATAAGGCGATCGCGGCGCGATTGGAGATCAGCGAGTTCACGGTGAAGTTCCATGTGAACGCCATCCTGGGTAAGCTCGGCGCGCAGAGCCGAACCGAGGCGGCGATGACCGCGGCGCGGATGGGGCTGATCCCGCTGTAGCTCCCAGAAGTTCCTCGTTTCTCGTTTCGACCAGTTTGACGCTTTGTGCAAATCCTCGGTCCAGCTAGTCCGCCGAAAAGGGGATCGGGCCAGCGAAGCTGGCCCGCACCTCCTTTTGGGGTTGAATGCAGATGGAGCATGGCCCGCCGAATACGGCGCGGAGCCTCAGCGTCCGATGTGCATCGGCATGATGACATGCAGGAAATCATCGCGTCC
>CAZGRL010000051.1:0-25606 GCA_964528155.1 uncultured Anaerolineaceae bacterium | reverse complement strand
ACAGACCTTCTCGATGGCGATACGAGTTTCACCTTGGAGTTCTGGGGATATCCCGACTACGCCACGGATGCCATTTGGACTGCCACATCCGAAGACATGTTCCTGGATTCCGATTCCCTCTCACTATGTCGGTGGAAGAGGTCTGGCACAAATACAGGCTGGATCCAGTGCGATGTCAAATGGTCGGATTCGTCCACAAGCTATCCGAACTGTACCAACTGTCTGAACCGGGCACAATGGAACCACATCGTCCTGACCTTCGACGGAACCAATCTTCGCTGGTACATCAATGGAACTCAACGATCCACAGAAAACGATTCGGGAAAAAGCCTCAGGACAAGCAGCCTGCTGCATTTCGGAACTACCCAGTACCTGATGAACTCGAACTTTGATGAGTTCCGCTACGCGAGATCAGGTATGGGGGCGGGCTGGATCCTGACCGAGTACAACAACCAGGGCGATCCGTCGAACTTCTATGGGGTAGGTTCAGAAGAGGGCCTGCCATCTGTTGACATCACCGTCAGCGTCTACCGCACCCGGCCGGACGGGACAAACCCGGCGGAGATCGTCACCTCCTCAACGATCACCATCGACACCGATACCGCCAGTCCATATGCGCTTCCCATCGGGAGTGGCAGTCAGCAGACTCTGAATTCCTCCGACCTGCAGAAGCTCCGGGCGCAGATCCACGTGACGGCCGTGAACGATGGTGGGGATTTCACGCTGGCCTATGACTCGACCTCCGATCCTTCGAATCTCGAAACCCCATCCCTGACCGTCCCCGAATTCTCACTCCTGTTCCTGGCCCTGGTCATATTCCTGCCGATGCTCACGGCTGCCATCACCCGGCGCCGTCGACTGGCGGTCCAGCTCATCGGTGGTCTGGTGACGTGCGTGGTCGTCCTGGGGCTGTTCTCACAGAACGTTTCCGTCGCCAACGCCGCCCCGGACACTTATTACTTCCATAACACGGGCACCAGCGGCATCAGTCCTGCCGGGAAACTGATCAACACGACGGAGGGATCGGGCGGCTCGACGATGACCTTCGACACGCCGAGCCAGAGCGCCTACTGGTACACCGACCTGACGTATCCAACGGGAGGCGACGACGCCACAATCGTCGCCGGGGACTACACGCTGAACATGTACTTCAGCCAGCTGCCCTCGCTCCCGGCCGACTGGTACGACGCCGACTGGCTGTACCGCAAGCAGATCACCATCGATCACACCCTGGTCGCGGGCGATGAGACCGACTTCCCGGTCCTGGTCAGTCTGAGCTCCGACTCCGATCTAGCCTCGAAAGCCCAGGACGCTCCCACCGCCGGCTACGACATCCTGTTCACCGAGTCCAACGGGACGACCAAGGTCAGTCATGAGCTTGAGTATTTCGACGATTCGACCGGCGAGCTTGTGGCGTGGGTGGAAGTTCCGAGCCTGTCGTCGACTGTCGACACCGAACTCTACATGTACTACGGCAATCCGGGCGCGGGCAATCAAGAGGATGTGGCCAACACATGGAGCAATGATTTTGCGGCAGTTCAGCACCTGGCCGAGTCCAGTGGAACTCAGACGGACTCAACCGGCAGAGGCAACACCGGCAGCCTGCAAGGCACGACGACTTTCGTCACGAGCGAGAAGATCGATGGTAGCCGCGATCTCGACGGGAGCTCCGGCTACATCAGCATCGCCAACTCCACCGACATCAACACTGGAGGCCCTTATACCGATCGTGAAATCAGCCTGTGGTTCAACGCCGACACGACCTCGGGCAGACAAGTGATCTATGAAGAGGGAGGGGCAACGCGGGGTTTCAACATTTACATTGACTCCGGCTATCTGTATGTCGGCGGATGGAACACTCCGGCTGGCGAATCCAATTGGGCCGGGACCTGGCATAGCACCGCCATCTCGGCCGACACCTGGTACTACGTCACACTCGTTCTGACCGGCGGCACAAGCTCGGTTCAGTCGGACGTCTTCAAGGCCTATCTTGACGGTAGCGAGTTCGGGAGTGGGGACGGAAGCCAGGTCTGGGCCCACAGCTTAGGCATCAATACCGGCCGAAGCGAGGGCAGCTCGACGTATCACGACGGGACCTCCACCTCCAACTACTATTTCGACGGAACAGTCGATGAATGGCGTCTTTCGAATGTCACGCGCTCGGCCAATTGGATCGAGACTTCCTTCAACAACCAGGACGATCCTGCCTCGTTCTTGTCGCTCGAGAGTGAAGACGCCCAGCCCAGCGTCGACATCACAGTGAGTGTCTACCACACCAAGAGCGACGGCTCGGTTCCACAGGAGATCCTCACCTCCTCGACGATCAACATAGACAGGAACACGGCAAATCCCTATGCGCTTGACGTTGGAAACGCAAGTGCCCAGACCTACACTGCCGCCGACCCACAACGACTGCGGGTAGAGATCGAGGTCACCGCGGTCAACGGCTCGGGGAGCTTCACACTGGCCCACGACGGGACATGCGCGTCGTCTCAGTGCAGCAACCTGGATACGCCGGTCGTCACCGTCCCCGAATATGGGATCGTCTTCCTGCTTCTCGTTCCCCTGATTCCTTACCTGATATCACTCTTCTGGCGGCGCCGCAGACTGGCCTGGCGCGTGGCAGCTTTCATGCTGGCCGCGTCAGTGACGTTGTTGACTCTGGCCAAGCAGGTGGAACCGGTCACGGCCGCGCCAGATACGCACTACCTGCACCCAACGGCGACATCCGGCATCTCACCCGCCGGGGAGTACATGAACATCACGGTCGGAAGTGGTGGCTCGACCAAGGCGTTCAACTCGGCCGGCCAGGATGCCTACTGGTATGTGGATCAAACCTGGCCGACCGGCAACGACAACGCCACGATCGCCGCCGGCAGCTACACGTTCAACATGTACTTTGCCAACCGGCCTGGGGCGGGCTCGGGAGACTACCCCCAGGTCGCGGCCACCAACACATCGGCCACGACGACCGCCTCGACGAGCCACACCGTCAGCCTCCCCACTGGCATCTCGTCCGGCGATCTGCTCATCGCCATGCTCTCCGGCTACTATGGCAGCGGCAGCACTGGCGTCGATATCAGTTGGCCCTCGGGATGGACGGAGTTCTTCGAGCAGGATGCCGACAGCACGCTGCACCTGGCTGTCGCCGGAGCGTATCGGCAGGCCGACGGAACAGAGGGGGCCAGCATAACGGTCACCACGAACCTCTCCGTGCTGGCAGCCCACAATTCTTACCGCATCACCGGCGCCGCAAACCCGGCCACACAGCCGCCGCAGGCGGCTGCTGTTTCGTACACATCGGCGGGGAACACGATCGACCCACCGTCGCTGACGCCGACGGGAGGAGCGAAGGACTATCTCTGGCTTGCGGTCGCTGGGTGGCGCAGAACGGGTGTCAACTACTCATCGGGTCCGACAAACTACATCAACCGGATTGAGGGAAACTCGGGCGGTTATGCAAATGGCACGAAGCTTGATTCCTTCGAGCGGTCGCTCAACGCATCGTCGGAAGACCCAGGTTCAATCACATTGAGTTCATCAACCCCAGAAGTGCGCATTGGCGTGACCATCGCCGTGCATCCGGCCGCCTCGGTGGATGTTCAGGTTACCGTGTCGCACACCGCCGCGGACGGGAGCGGCGCGACCACGATCGTCACTTCCCCGGTGACCACGATCGACTCCAGCACCGCCGACCCCTTCCCCCTCGACGTTGGTTCTGCGGGGCTGCAGACGTTTACATCCGCCAGCCCCCGTCGCCTCCGGGTCCAATTGCACGTGGTATCGGTGAACAGCGGCGGGGATTTCACGCTCGACTACGACGGAACGTGCGCCGCAGGCCGCTGTAGCAACCTGGACACGCCGGTGGTCACCGTTCCGGAGTACGGTCTGGCATTTGTTTTGCCCGTATTGCTCATCCCGGTGATCGCTGGTGAAGCCTGGAGACGGAAGCGCAAAGGCAATCGTTCAAAGCCGGAGAGAGGAGAATGAACATGGAAGGTTCGATCAACCCCGAGGCGATGACCCTAGCAGAAGCCAGCCAGATCGAGGACACGCGCAGACCGATCATCCGCTTGCTCCTGATCATGGGCGCGATCATGCTGATGATCCTCCCGTTCGTCACGACGTTCAACGAATTCCTGACCAGGATCGTCGAGAGCGCCGGCCTGGACGCGATCCTGACCGATTGGGTTGTGCCGGTGGAAGCCAGGATGATCGCCGTCATCCTCGGGTTTGTCGGCATCCCATCGCAGGTGTCAACAACGTCGATCTACCTCGACAAGGGAGGCTTCTTTCTTCCGGTCTACATCTCCTGGAACTGTGTCGGATGGCAGTCTTTCATCCTGTACGCCGCTACGCTCGTCACCGGCATCCAGGGGCCATACACGAAGGTCTCCAAAGCCGAGGCCATGGTCGTCGGCTTTCTGGGCACATTCCTTCTCAACCTGGTGAGGATCGCTTCCGTGGCCGCCGTCGCGTTCTTCTTCGGCCAGCTTCCGGCCGTGATCTACCACGACTATGGTGGGACGGTGATCATCCTGCTCTGGTTGTTCGCATACTGGTGGTTCTCACACGGTTGGCTGCTCGAGCCGCTGGAAGAACTGCCGGAGGTCGGTGTTCAGGAGCCGTATTTGAAGGACCTCTATCCGCCCGATGGAGGGACTCCTGGCGGACAGCGATTCTGGGACCGGATACGCTGGGGCGGGAATTGATGTGCGTCGCGTCGGCGGGGCTATCAGGTCGTCCGAATGCGAACAAAACCTGTGGGGATGAGGTGAACGGAATGAATGATGTGCGAAGAGGAGGGACGGCAATGATGGGGAACGGGGCTGCCCCCGGTCGGATCCTGATCACCGGTGGTTCGGGCTTCATCGGCTGCAACATGGCCTCACGCTACCTTTCTAAGGGCTGGGAGGTCGTTGTCTATGACAACTTCTCGCGTCCTGGTTCGGAACAGAACGGGCGATGGCTCGAGGGACACCGAAGCGATCGGCTGCGGATCCTGAGGGAGGATGTTCGAGACCTCGAGGCGCTTGAGCGGGCAATGGATGGTGTCGATGTCGTCGTCCATCTGGCGGCGCAAGTCGCAGTCACATCCTCGGTACTCGATCCGATGGAGGACTTCTCGGTCAATGCCCAGGGGGGCATCAACGTGCTCGAAGCCGCCCGCAGATGCGGTTCGGACCCGATTGTGCTCTACGCCTCGACCAACAAGGTCTATGGCGCGATGGAGAAGTACCCGGTGAGAGACGCTGGACTGCGTCACGAGATGACCGATTTTCCGGACGGTGTCACCGAGGATTTCCCCATCGATCTGCATTCGCCCTATGGATGCTCCAAGGGATCGACCGACCTCTACATGCTCGACTATGCACGGATCTACGGCTTACGAACGGTCGTGTTCCGTCAGTCCTGCATCTATGGGCGACGACAATTCGGAGTCGAAGATCAGGGATGGGTCGCCCACTTTGTCATCGCTACCCTGTTGCATCGCCCGATCACGATCTATGGCGATGGCCGACAGGTCCGAGATGTGTTGTTCATCGATGATCTGCTTGACGCGTACGACAAGGCGATTGACCGGATCGACGTCTGTCGAGGCCAGGCCTACAACATCGGCGGAGGCCCGACCAATGTGTCTTCTCTCCTGGAGCTGATCTACAGGCTGGAGGCACGCCAGGATCGAGCGATCACACTCTCATTCCGCGATTGGCGGCCAGGTGACCAGAAAGTCTATGTCTCCGGGATCGCAAAAGCAGAGCGCGATCTGGGCTGGTGGCCGACGACGTCGGTGGCGGATGGTGTGGAAGCGCTGTGTCAGTGGGTGGAAGCCAATCGGGGGCTCTTCGCCGACGGCGGACGGCGGACGTCAGACGACCGTCGAATGGAAGAGCCCAGCCTGGCGATCCCCGCCGTCGATCGTCCGTCGTCAGTCGTCCGACCAGAATTGGAGCGAGGCCAATGAGTGAAAAACGCCTGAGGATCGCCGTTTTCCATTGCGGTTTCGCCTACAGCGGAGGGGGTGAGCGGATCGTTCTGGAAGAGGTGATGGGTCTGCGCCGGCTCGGTCATGAGGTCGTTTGCTTCGCGCCGACGCTGAACCGCAAGGTGTGTTACCCGGATTTCGTCGATGAAGTCGGCGTCCAGACCTTCCTGCCTCAGTTGCCAGCCTGGTTCCCTTTGCGAGATGCCATTGCCATGGCCCTCTCGAGCTTGCTGGCGCCTATCATGGCGCTCCGTTTTATCGGAACGGATGTGTTTGTGGGCGCAAATCAACCCGGCGCATGGATCGCGTTCTGCATGTCCCGCATCCTGCGCAAGCCGTATGTCGTCTATCTCAATCAACCCAACCGGCTGATCTACCCGCGACGGATCGACCAAGAGACGGGCTGGTTGACCAAGCCCGACTATCACATCCTGGATGTCTTGATCCGCCGCGTGAAGAGGTTCGTCGGTTGGGCGGATCGCATTTCCTTCACGGGCGCTGACGAGATGTTGGCCAACGGCAACTACATCGCCGGGGTCATCGAGGCCATCTACGGTGAGGAACTGACGATCTGCCCGGCAGGGTGCAACCCGCGCCCGCGCGATGAGCTCGCCTCCAATCCGCTGGCGCCCTACCGCGGCTCATTCGAGATTAATGGCTTCACGGTGAAGAAACCGTACATCCTGATCACCAACCGCCATGAACCCCAGAAGAAGTTCGAATATGTCATCGAGGCCCTGGCCCTGACGCGGGTCTTCGCGCCGGAAGCCAGCCTTGTGATCCCTGGTCCATTCACCACACACACGCCGAAGCTGGCGGCGCTGGCGACCAGGCTGGGTCTCGGAGATCGGGTTCTGTTCCTGGGGCAGATCACGGAAGATGAACTGCAGCGGCTCTACTGCGAGGCCGCTGTGTATTGCTATCCGGCGCCCGAAGAGGATTTCGGCATGGGCGTGATCGAAGCCATGGCGTGGGGCATCCCGGTCGTGGCCTGGAACCACGCCGGACCGACGGTCACAGTCGCCGACGGTGAGACGGGATACCTGGCAGAGGCGTATTCAGTTGAAAAGTACGCTCAGGCGATGTTTCGCCTTCTGGCCGATCCGGCGTTGCGAGCCCGGATGGGCGCGGCGGCACGCGAGCGGGCTGAGGCGCGGTTTAGCTGGTCCAGGCATGTACGTGTCCTCGAGTCGGCCGTCCTACGGGCTCTCGGGGAGCAGTCCGAGGTGGAGCTGCCGGCCGGGGAGCTCGTGTTCGAGAGTGTGCCTTCTCGGCTGCTGCCGTCGCCCCGTCGGGCTCCTTCGCCTGAACTGGCGGAAGTCGAGCTTCAGCGCGATGTTTAGAGACTGCGGATCACAGAATATCACCGGTCGGGGTGTCGACTGACGGTTTGGGTTGAGAGTGACCTGCACTACGGAGAGAGGCTGATGGACGAACGCACGAGACGCATGCTCCTGTCCGGAGCGGCTGAGCCGGGGAGGGGGGGAGATTCTCCACCCGAGTCGGACGGGTTGAGCGCCGACTGGTCCGCGCCTTACGCCTCACACGGAGAAGCTGGCGGCAGGCGGCGGGAAGACTCGTTCGGCTCCGCACACGGGAGTTCGTCTGTGGCCCAGGCTGTTCTCGATCTGGGGGCCGGCGACGAGGTGAACGAGCATTGGGTGCCAGCGCCCAACGTCGCCAAGGACGAGAGGGATCGCGACGCCACGGGCGCCTTGATCCTCTGGGGGGCGATCCTCCTGATCGCCCTGATAGCTGTGGTCACGCGTGTCTACTTTCTCTACGGCCTCACAGACACCCACATCCTGATCCCAAGTTGGTCGAACGACACCTGGCATCGCTGGCAAATCGCCTATCTCAGCAAAGAGATCGGCTTCTCGCACGGATTCCTTCGCCTCTGGGATTTCAAGGGGTTGGAATACTACTGGGGGATCTTGCACCCGCTTATGCTTGATGCGTTGTTCAGCATCACCGGATCGGTGGATGTGATGATCATGCGCTGGCTGACGATCGCCGCTGGTGTGGTCAATATCGTGTTCGTCTTCCTGCTCGGCCGCAGGTTCTGGAACACATCTGTCGGAGTGGCAGCCGCCCTGCTAGCCATTTTCAACCCGATCGTCATTTTCAACGACCCATCCGGCATGGTCGAGCCGATCGGCTTCGCCTTCCTTTTGGCCGGGGTGTACTTCTTCCCCAGGCGAGCCACTCTGGCCGGCGTGTTGTGGGCGCTGGCTGCCATGTCGCGCGCGGAGGCGTGGCTGTTCAGCGCCGGGCTGATCGCGGCGGCCTTGCTCAGCCGGGAGTCGACCGGGCGCAAGATGCTCCTCGGCCTCGGTTGGGGCGTCCCCATGTTGGCGTACATGAAGTACCTGCTTGACCACACGGGGAACGCCATCTACCCGATCTACTGGAACTTCCTGGCGAATGCCGCGGGGCAGTGGGAGTTTCGGTCCGATTTCACGGACTACCAGCTTGCAGCCCGTCCAGTCCTGGGGCTGATCTTCGTCGTGTGTCTGGCACTTGCCATCTGGGTCTTGTGGAAACGGCCACGCTGGTATCTGCTTTTCCTGCTCGGCTTCGGGACGACGGCCTTCGTTACGGGGTTCATCGGCCTGACTCACTACCTGAAGAGTTATGAGTCGTGGTTCTGGTTGACGCGCTTCTTCGTCTTTCCCTACATTTTCGTCGGCATCCTTCTGGCGGCTTTCAGCCTGGGATGGCTTCCGACGAAAGTCCACCTGTGGGGAAGATTGCGCCTGGGTTGGCTTGTGGTAGCTGCGCTTCTGGCTGGTATGCAACTCATCTGGCCGAGCGTGATGTACGACGTCGACCACGGCTATACCAAGCGGACCTCGGTCCTCGAGCTTGAGAAAGATGGGGAGTACATCGGTGGGGCGTACGCCGGCGGATCGGTGCTGGTTCCCGAAGGCATCCCGCAGCTCACGTATGCGTTGGGACGCTACAGCGGAATCCCCGGGGCCCAACTCATAGGACAGATGTACGGCCCGGACTACTACTTCGAGGGGGGCGATCCGCTCGGTCACTGGGATGTCGTTGGGCCTCAAATGTGGCAGTGGTTCGAGAGGGAAGACGTTCAGCTCCTGCTTGTGCGCATCGGGGACGAGCGGTTCCAGCGGATGATCGCCGAGCATCCGGAGCGGTTCAACTACTATGGCAATGTCAGCGAATTCGGGTTGGAAGTCTATCAGGTGCAGTTGTGACGGCTGAACTGGCATTCGACTATGAAGGCAAGGTGTGGGGCGCGCCGCAGGTCCGCTTGACCCCGACCTACATTCAGGCGCTCAAGCTTCGCTACTGCCTGGAAGACCTGGAGGCTATTCAGGGTAGGGTGCTCGACATCGGATGCGGTGCGGGGAACATGCCCAAGGCGATCCGGCACTACCGGCCCGATCTTGAAGTCTGGGGCACGGATCTGAGTGAGCACGCACTTAGGACAGCGCTGGCTGCGCCGGACGGGGCTCGCTTCGTGGCTGCCGGGGGTGAGCGATTGCCGTTCCCGGACGGGTTCTTCGACGCTGTGACGATGTTTGATGTACTGGAGCACATCCCCGACCCCGTCGGCGCACTGCGTGAGATCCGGCGGGTGTTGCGGCCCGGTGGGCTGTTCCACCTGTTCCTGCCGCTGGAGCGACAGCCCTTCACGATCTATGCCCCGCTGTTTCGGCTGGGGTGGAAGGCCAAGGAGGAGCACTGCGGTCACATTCAGTTCTACTCCGATGCAATCTGCAAGGATCAGCTCAGGCAGGCCGGATTCGAGGTGACCCGTCGGCGCTGGAGCATCCACCCGATCTACGCATTGGTCGACGTGGCCTACTTCACCATGCTTTCGTTGCGGGGCAAGCCGGTGTCGACGTCGGTCGAGGGTTTTGTCCATTCACACAACGGTCACCCGTCGCCGCGCCAGCGTTTGGTGGGTGTACTCAAGGATGCCCTGGTCATGATGGGCTACTACGAGTCCCGTCTGCTGCGGTGGATGCCGGGGGGCGGGGGGCATTTTAGTGCGACTGCGAGGCAGGAAGAGCACGGTGTTCGCTCTCTGAATTCACGCCTGGAGCGGACGCGAGGGTTTGCGATGACAGGCGCAGATGTTGCGCGGGGCACGCTCCAGGATTCACGGGATGGGAAAGCTGTCAGCCAGAAGGCGATGTGGCTGCGGCTCATTCTGGGTGTCCTCATTGGGATTCTGAGCTGCCTGGTGATCTTCGATTTGTGGGCGCAACCCGATCTATATCAGGGTGATCTTCGAGCCTATTACTACGCTGGCAGAGCCGTTGCGGCCGGGCTGGATCCATATGCCCCTGATGTGTTGTCAGATCTCGCTGGGATGCCAGTACTCAATGGCTTCGTCTACCCTCCGATAACGCTCCCCGCATTTCGGCTCATGAGCGAGATCCCGTATCAGGCGCTCTATCACTACTTCCTGGTTGCGAAGATTCTCCTCGTGGCATTCTTGTTCAGCCTCTGGTCGAGAGATTTTCTCGGCGGACTTTCATGGCCTTTCGTGCTCTTTGCTGCCATTGCCTACAATGCGTGCATCTTTGTAGACGTCAGGGTGGGCAACCTCTCGATCCTGGAACAGGCTGCCATTTGGCTCGGTCTCTCCTTCTTCTTGCACAAGAAGTCCGTTCCGTTTGCGCTCCTGATCGTCCTTGTCTCTCTATTGAAAGTCACACCGATTGTCCTACTTCTCCTGCTCTTCTTCTCTGAAGACAAGAGAAGGAAGACCTACTTTGGATTGGCCGTAGTCTTGTTCCTAGGCCTTCAGCTCGCAAGCCTGGCCATTGCTCCAGGCCTCTTTGGCGATTTCATCATGGCCACAGGCAGGTTGGCCGACCGAGGTGTGGTCAATCCTTCAACGCTCAGTCTCGTTCAAGAATCGCTGGGGATGCTGAAGGGCTATGTCTCGGCAGGGATCATCTCGGTCATGTCCCTTCTGATATACATCGCACTGGCCAGTGGCATGGTGTGTCTCGCATACAAAGCGATTCGCAACCTCTTGGGGTTACCGTTCCTTCAGAGGCTGTTGTGGTCGACATACATTGCCTGTCTGACATACGGTCTTGTCGTGCCGAGATTCAAGACCTATTCCTACATAGTCGTACTTGTACCTACTTACTTCATCCTCACCCAGTTTGGGAGAAGCCTGAGAGCGCGGAAGCGGAATACCCCTCTCTCTGAGTGGCTGCCCCTTGTCGGTGTTGTCGCGCTCTCCTCGATCTACGTGCCCGTGTACGGGACGACAGCGTTGGAGTCATCCTTCTTGGGATACGCTCCTTTGGCGGCTCTTGCTGTCTCGTGGGCATTGTTCGTCAGCGGTGTCGGTATTCGCAGAGGGGGCTGGCTATCTGTGCGCATTCAGGACGTGGCAGTCAGATCCGACGGCGTTGTGCCGACAGTTACTTCACTGAGAGGAACAGGTTGAACGGCGAGGCGGGAGTCGCATGACGAAACTGAAGATCGCGCTCTTCCATCTTGGATTCTTCTATTCGGGTGGAGGAGAGAAACTTGTCCTGGAAGAGATCCGCGGGCTCAGGGCTCTGGGACACGAGGTCACTTGCTATGCTCCGTACGTCGACCGAGACGGATGCTACCCTGATACGCCTGAGATGGCCGAAATCCGCCAACTTCTGCCGGGGCCGCCTCGATGGTTACCTATGAAAGATCCGCTCTGGATCATTCTCAGTTGCCTCTTGATCCCATTCATGGCACCAAGCCTCCGAGGGTTTGACATCTTGATGGGAGCCAATCAGCCCGGGCCGTGGCTTGCCTTCGTACTCTCCAAGATCCTGCGAAAGCCCTATGTGATCTACCTTGCCCAGCCCTTGAGGATCTTACATCCGCGTACGGTTGACCTCGAGAACGGTCTCCGAATTCGTGAGGGTGACGCTCGATTCCTTTCCGCCATTACGGGAGTGGCCGGAAGACTGATCGATCTCTTGGATCGGCTAAGCGTACAGAGCGCGAGCATGGTCTTCTGCAACGGTGGCCATGTATCGCGTTGGATAGGAAGTGTGTATGGTGTCACAACGGTTGACTGCCCAGCAGGATGCCATCCTCTTCCGCAGTCGGAATTGGCCGACCTTGACCGGTTGTCCGGAACAATGAAGATGAACGGAGCAACTATCCACAAACCATACATGCTTATTAGCAACAGGCATTCTCCCATGAAGCGGTTCGAGTATGGTCTGTGGGCGCTAAAGCGAGTCAGGAAGCGCTTGCCCGAGCTCTCACTTGTCATCACGGGTCAGGAAACGACGTACACGTCGCAACTTCGGTACCTTGCGGAGAGTCTAGGCCTGACCGATAGAGTCTGCTTCGTTGGATTAGTCTCGGAGCCCGAGCTGCTGAGTCTCTACAAGAATGCTGCCCTGTATTTGTACCCTTCTCCTGAAGAGGATTTCGGTATGGGGATAGTCGAGGCCATGGCAGCAGGCACTCCGGTTGTCGCATGGAGGAATGGGGGACCAACTGTCACTGTGAGAGATGGAAAGACCGGTTTCCTTATCAAACCCTACGATACTGAGCAGCTCGCCAACCGGATTGTCGAGTTGGTGACCAATCCCCGCCTTGCGGCGATGTTTGGGCGAGCGGCCGCCCAGCGAGCAAGAGCGTCCTTCTCGTATGATCGCCACATGAGGCTTCTCGAGCATGGGATGGAGAGGGTGCTTGCGAGAGGGTCACAAACGGGTCGGGCGGGCGTGTTGTTGCCGAATAGTTCCCAGGAGATGGGGTTTGAGGACACAGCTGGAGGCAGAATCATGTCTACCGGCGGGAGGGCGGGGGATCAGCCCGCGCCGATGACGACGCTCGTCGCCGAAGCAGTGCAATCCACAAGCGCGATGGCAAAGGGCTCCTACATTCCCGACGAGTCCTCTCTTGAGGACGATACTGACATCCGCCTGTGGGAGTAGGCTAGACTACTGTGTGTGAGCTGTCTTCTGCGTGGCCCAGGCATTCATGGTCTGCTCATCCCGCCTGCGGTGAGGAGAGATGGAGAGCACTCTTGCTGAGCACTACCATGTACCGCCCCGGGGGGATTACCCCTTGCAGCGCCCTCTCCAACGCATACACTGCCGGGAACAGCCCATTCCCCACACGCCTCGGCAAGAAATTCAACCAAAGAGGGCTGAGAACGTCCATCGGAAAGGCGCGCTCACACTGTAGGCCGATCCGTTGCGCCATCTTCGCAAACTCCCCAAGGGTAAGGAGGTGGGTAGAGGAATGCGCTATGAAATCGGCCTCCCGGCGACCAAAGTACATCTTGGCGACAAGTCTGATGAAAGGATGGCGCCACCTTGCCTTGTTCGCAATGTCAACAATCACGAAGCTCGAGGCCACCCGGCACATCTCGGACAGCATAGTCTCGACTTCTGCAGTTGTGGGAAAGTGCCAGATGACACGGAGGGAGATTGAAGCGTCGAATGAGTCGCGGTTGAACGGGATCGCTTTGCCGTCAGCGATCACCGGCGCTCTAGGTCCCGAATCGGCCCAGTAGTTGCGAACCATGGCTGCGGATGGTTCGACGGGAATGACGTTGAGGCCATGTCCCGCCAAGACTCGCGTAATCCGGCCTGTTCCGGAGCCAAGCTCAAGGACGTGTGAGCAGCCTTCCGGGAGGGCAGTTGCCAGACTTCGCACCTCGGAGTAATGCTTGTACCTGTTATAGGCATTGCCGAGTCGAATCTGCTCGTATTGCTGGGCTATGCGCGGATCGAAGTACACTCTCGAGCCGTCATCAGGTGTGGGAGCTGGGGCATTGGCATTCCCCAGCCAGAGGCCGATCATATCTACAGTCTTCAAGAGCGCAAGCCCGCCCGACGTCAGCGGATCGTGGATCAACACTTTCCATTTCTGGAGGTACACGGTCTTGAATCGCTCAGTGAAATTGGATTGCCGTGCTCCGGGGTACTTTGCCTTGAGAGCGCCTAGCAGCTGGCCGCGCCGGTACTTGCGAGAAAACGTCTCCCTGAGTGAGGCGCTCTCGCGTACGACGACAGTGGTCTCGACTCGTCCGAATGAAGCTCCACTTCCCTTCAGGGCAAGGGTTAAGGCCCAGTCATCCAGTGGATCAAGGCTTTCATCGAAGCCTCCGCAGTCGAAGAACGTTTGGGCGCGAACGAATAGCGGGCTCTCCGCGCCGGGATCTCCGATCAGGAGCTCCTTCTCCAGGGCGCGACATCTATCCCAAAAGCTCATGCTCTGCCCGCTGATCACGGGGGCGATGATCGCATCCAGATCCTCCGTGCTGGCAAGGCCTACGCAATCTGCAACCCATGTGGCTGGAAGCTCCATGTCAACATCGAGGAACACAAGGAATTCGCCTCTTGCATTGGTTGCGAGGAGGTTCCTTGCGGCCGACTTTGTCAACTCTGCACGAAGGACTCTTCCGGAGGAAAACGAATCTAGGATCTCGATCTGGCACCGAGGGGGACGCGATGAGACAAGAACGACAACTTCGATGTTTGAGTAGGTCTGGGCATGTACGCTTTGAAGACAAGTGCAGATGAGACCGGGATCTGCTTCTCCGGCGATAGGCAAAGTGATCGTTACAGGAGGGTTCACGGAAGCTGTGGCCATTGGCGCGCCAGCATCCTAGCACAGCGTCGAAGACAGTTCAAGCACTCAACTTCTGACAGTCGCACTAACCCTAGCTGAGAAATTGCTGGACTGCGACCTGAGTCTATTCGTCCAGAGACGGAAGGAGAAATAGCCCCCCTCGACATCCTACGATGAGGTTGGGCCACGTGGGAAGCTAATGGAAGATGGTCGGCCGACCCGAATTGCGAAGATCTTCGCCCTGTTGCAGGCTGTATTCGGCTTCTCCCTGGGCGTGGTAGTGTTGGCTGCCCTCTCGTTCTTGCTTGGGAACAAGGTCCTAAGCGGGCCCGTTGTCGGGAACGATAGCCCTCTTCACCTGGGCTATGCAGTATGGCTCGACCAGTTCTTCCCGTGGATCCCACATTGGTACCCTGTCCAAGGGGGCGGAGAATCCCTGTTGCACGGGTACCCAATCTTGCCGCACCTGATCGTCGTGCTCGCCCATCGGGCGACAGGTCTCTCCATCATCCAAGCCTTCAAACTGATCAGTTTCATGGGGTTCCCGCTTACCGCTCTTGGGATCTACCTGCTAGCGTGGGGAGCACTTGGACGCCAGAGCACGGGACTCATCGCCGGGTCGCTCTATTTGTTGGCTCCCCTTTCTTGGACATGGCTGTACGATTGGGGGTTCTTCCCACAACACGTGGCGCTTGTTTTCCTGCCTCTCTCCCTCTTGGCATTCGACAAATCGATGAAGTACCAACTCGACAGGAGGAAATCCGGCCAGGGGAGGGTCTGGTGGGCGCTAATGGTCGTGTTCACATCGCTGGCCATACTGTGTCATGTCATAGTTGGCGCAGGTGCTGTTGCTGGCATGGCCATCTACACCGGTTTCTCCTGGCTCACTGCAAGCCAGGACCGCAAGTCGGCACTTCTAGCTGCAGGGATTAAGATCCTGGGAATGCTCGGTCTCATTCTTGCGCTGGCACTGGCTGCATACTTGGTCCCATTTTACCGATATGGCCAAGTTGCGAATCGGGGAGGTTTCAACCTCCCACCGGCCGATCAGCTCAATCAAATACCGATAGCCGAGTTCTTTGGCCTGAAGGCAATAGACCCAAGATTCGTCTTGACTCGAATGGCCAATCCTCTGGTGACATCTAGTCTCTTTCTGGTCGGCCTCGTCCTGTCGGTCAGGCATTCCCGGAAGGCATTGGCCCTTTGCCTGACGGTTATCGTGGCATCACTCTATTCCCTCCGCCCGGAAATAGCATACTCACTTGCCAAGATCTCCCCCATCCTGGGCATGGTTTTCGGCCTCAGGTCCATGCTCGTTCTGGTGATGGTTCTTCTCCCTATATGTGCCGCATTTGGGGTATCGGCGGTGGTGGAATCTCTTGCTGCCGTGATCCTCGTCATGCCCATGAGGCTGCTCGGGAGGGCCGCTCCCAGACCTCCTCGGCTTGCGGCCGTTGCGAGCTCGCTTCTGGCGCCTGCACTATTGTCGCTCATCGTCATCCCCCTTGGCTCCGTCTTCCCGTCGCGGCCGTTCCACTTGAGCTACGGGCCCCTGCCCTACGGTTTGGACAGCCGGGATATCTGGGATTCCCGTGCAGACGACTCGTGTGATATTTCAATCCCAGCCGGTGGGAATGCAAAACCGCTCTGCGCAGTGAATCTGGCCAGGAAGACCCTCAATATCGAGGAATTCTACTCGCAATGTAGTCGACCAGATGAGGATGGACGGGGTCAACCGGCACTGTGCACGTCGCTATCGCCCAGCGATGCCGAAGTAACAGATTTCCTGGAGGCGTGCCAGACGATCGATCCACCGAAGCCATGTAGGGCACGAGTTGGCTCCATGCTGGATGAGCTCTCCACGGGCAACTGGACGGATCTTGAGGTCAGTGAAAGTGACCCACCGATCCAGGAGTCGCAAGAACTCGGTCGACTCATAAGTACTGCCCCGCCTTCAAGGATAGATGTCTCCCCTTACCTGGGCAGGCTCGCGATGGACATCGGGGCCTACTCCGATTTGTCGCTGATCAACAGCTACACTTATCAATTGAGTCTTATACATGAAATCTGGGGCTATCAACAGAATGTCTTCTATTCGCGGGAAGACCCTGTCAATGAATATGGAAACCCTCGCACCTTGAATGGCCTGGCCCAGTGGTTCGGGACCCAGTATGTCCTCCTTGACTCGGAGCATGATCCGATAGAGACATACCAGGCGGCAGGTTGGGAACGCACCTACGAAGAAGGATCGCTCCAGATCTGGCACGATCCCTCGGCCCCGGACATGGCCACCGTCACGACGCGGCCGGCCGTGCTCGTCATCGGCACCCCGGAGAGCGATGCCTACATGACCGTCTTCCGCCTGGCCAACGACGGCATGCTCCCCTACGACCAGGCGTTGCTGGTAGAGGGCCGATCCAAGGTCGATAGCTATTCGGTGGATGAGCTCAGCGCGTTTGATGCGGTGTTCCTGTATGGCTATGACTATAAGGACGGGCGAAAGGCCTGGAACACGCTGGCTTCCTATGTGGAGCAGGGCGGGAGTCTGTTCGTCGACACCGGCTGGGAGTTCTGGATTCCCGAGTGGGAATTCGAGAGCGCCCCGGATGTCCTGCCGGTCGACCGCCTCACCTGGACGGACTACGGGCCTGCGACGTCCTATGAACTGGGCGCGCCCGAGATCAGTGGGGACATCGATGTGACCAAATTCAAGCCGCTGATCTGGGAAGGCAACCCGTGGACACTCTCCGGCGCGGAAGCAAGTGATATACGGGAATGGGGACGCGTTGTCCTTTCGACGGGTGGTCGACCCCTGATTGTCGCCGGAAGCTACGGTCAGGGTAAGGTTGTGTGGTCGGGGATGAATCTTATCGGCCACGCGCGCTACGGAGACCCCAATCCTGAAGAAATCCAATTCCTGGGTAACCTCGTCCGTTGGCTGTCCGGCGTGGGATCGGGAGCCGAACTGCCAACACCGATCATGACCCGCGAGGATCCCGATCACATCGATCTTTCCTTCGCCGCGGCACTTGGAGACGTGACCTGGTTGTATTGGCGCGAGTCGTACTATCCCGATTGGCACGCCTACGCTTCGGATGCAGCGGGCGAACACGAGATTCCGATATACCGGGGTGGACCCGGCCTCATGTTGATGCCGGTGCGATCCGACACGGAGGTGGCCTCCGTCCGCTTGGCATGGGTGCCGAGTTGGACGGAGCAGGGGGCGATCATCCTCTCCGCCCTTGGCGTGCTCCTCCTGGCGGCGTTCTTCGTGGACGGACTCTTCCTCGACGGCAACGGTTTCACCTGGCTCCGCATCGCCTTGACCATGCGTATGCCCAGTCCAATTCTCGACGAAGAAGCCAACCTGGAGATGGCCGAAGCTCAGAAGGCCGAGCTTGAGCGTCTGCGAAAGGGATTCCACTTCGGACGGAGCCACACAACCCGCTCAGGTCACCAGGTTCGGAAAGAGCCGCAGGGATTGATGGCCCCGTTCGCGGAAGCTCAAGCGGCTGTGCCGCTCGCCGACGAGCCTTCCCCGGAAGACAAGCTCGACGGAGACCATGAGGCGTTGCTGCGATCCTGGCTGGAGAGCACAGGACATGACGATGATGCGTGGGCGGCGAGGCTCATCGGCCGCAATCGTGGCGACAGCCGATGAGTGGTCGCCTGAGGCTGTCTTGTTGTCAACGGCGGCATTCTAGTGGCATCTGAAACTGACAAAGACGCCGCGAATAGCGCAGTGCGCTCGGCAAGAG
Organism: uncultured Anaerolineaceae bacterium; assembly: GCA_964528155.1. Classification (GTDB taxonomy): domain Bacteria; phylum Chloroflexota; class Anaerolineae; order Anaerolineales; family E44-bin32. The sequence goes on along the minus strand of CAZGRL010000051.1, from coordinate 7,285 downwards.
TAGAAGCCTTCGCTGAGCATGATGATCCTGCGACATCAAGCTTCAAACCGATTGCCTGGCGAATGTCGGAATCGCTCATTCGCGCGTCCATCTTCGTACTCGGCTGTTTCACGATTCTTGCGCTGACCTACCTCTACGGCCATAGAATGCTGGAAGGGGTGCTGGGCGGTAATGACACAACATGGGCACTCGCGTTGGTCCGCTGGTTCGACAGGTGGTTCCCCGCCCTCCCTAGCTGGTACCCCCTCCAAGGTGGTGGCTCGCCGCTAACGTTTTTCTACCCCCCCTTGACTTCAATCGCAGCAGTGTTCATTCACCGGCTGACAGGTCTAACGGAGGTCGAGGCGCTCGCAGTCTTCGGATTTGCCTCTGTGCCGGTCACTGCCATCGGTATCTATCTTCTTGTTTGGACTAGGCTCCACAAGCAAATGATCGCCCTGGTGGCGGGATTGTTCTACCCGCTGTCAGGCGCGAGCTGGTACTGGTTGACTTTCATGGGCATGTACGCGCAAGCAGTCTCCCTGATGTTCGTACCCTTCGCGTTCATGCTGTTCGATGGCTATCTCTTCCATTCGACGCAAGCAGCGTCCGGGCCACCGTCCATTGGCAGGCACTTGGCTCTGCCGGGCGGGGCTATCCTCTTTGCATTGACATTTCTGACTCATCCTGCCACCGCGTTCGTCCTTTCGATGGCCATCATGCTACAGTCGATCGTCGCGCCTATTACTAGATCTGCCTCGCAGAGACGTGTGACAGCTCTACTGACCTCTATTCGTTCTGCGTTGATCGGAATTGGCTGCGGTCTCGGAGTGGCGGCCTTCTGGGTGATCCCCTTCTATCGCACGCTTGGCCTAGCTAATCGAGAAGGTCTTACAGAGTTCGCGGCACACCAGGTTCCGTATACTCTTCCCTTAGGTCTACTTGGAATCGGGGATCCGAATCCGTCCGTCTTTAGCGCCGGGCTCACCTTTGCTCTGCCGGTTGCCGCCTTCGCATGTTTTGGGGTTGTCCGGGCGATCTTGCGCCGCAGTCATGCGCTGTCTTGGGCTATCCTCGCTGTGTCCTTCGCGATATACACTTCTATGCCCGGGCTTTGGCTCGGCCTTGTCCGTGTGTTCGAGAAACTCTGGGCGTTCACGCAGGCAAGAGCGCTGGTTCCGTCGATCATCCTAGTTCCAGCGGTTGCCGCATATGGGGCCGAGGGAGTCGCTGAGGTAATACTCTGGGCGCCGATCCGTACGGCTCGAATGCTCTGGGGCACCCTTTCCAAGCAAGCATCGACGTTTTCGCTCTTCTTTCGAATGCTGGACCGCGCCCTGGTGGCCTCTGTGACATTCGGGATTGTGATTGTCTCGGTCATCACACTCGAAGACAGGCTGCCGAATCGAAACCGGTTTGGTGGATACGGTCCTCCGGGAGCGGAAGGAAAGCTTCCCTTCTATATCGAGAACTCGGGACTCCGGCTTCGTTCGACACCGTCATACTCGATCTCAGCGATTCCTGATCCGGCGGCACGCGAGGCTGTCGTCGCAGTTGGGCGGGAGCTCAACTTGGATCAGTCGGTCAGGATAGACAATACCCCCAACCTGGGAGGCTTGACGCAGGCACTGGCTCTCTATTCAGATGTCTCGACGCTGAATGCCTACAACTATCAAAGCTCTCTGATCCACGCGATGTGGGGATACCAACAGGGGCTTTTCTACGGGAACACGCAAGCGACCCCGCAGCAGATCAATCAGCTCGCTGGGTGGTTCGGCATCCAAGACGTCGTGTTGCACAAAGAGCTTGACAACCTCGATAAATACGATCCAGAGACGTGGGCCGTCGTCGGCCCCACGGGTACATCTGAGTCTGGTCCGATGGAAATAAGACAATTCACCGAAGCTCCCGCCATGGTGAGCCTCCTTCGAACCCCAAAGGTACTGGTGATAGGTGGCTTTCGCGACGCGATCTATGAGCAAGTCTTCCGCACCTTTGTCGACGCCGGAATCCGCTATGATCAGGTCGTGATCGTCGAGGGCGCACACAATGTCGATGACTACACGGCGGAGCAACTCTCACGGTTCGATATCGTCCTCCTTCATGGATATGGGTACAAGAATAGAGACAGAGCTTGGGACATGCTTGAGGAGTATGTGCGTGCTGGCGGGGCACTATACGTTGATACAGGCTGGCAATACTGGGTGCCGGATTGGCGGATGGATCAGGCGCCTGCTGTCCTTCCGGTCCAGAAGCTGGTGTGGTCCGAATACGATGCGTCTGCGGTGTTCATTCCGGGTGAACTAGCTGCCGCCGATGAGGTGCAGGTCAGCGATTTCGCCCCCCTCGTCTGGGAAGGTCAATCGTGGGGGGTCTCGTCTCCCGAAGGAAGCCTCCGCGGCTGGGCTACTCCAGTCCTAAGCGTGGGAGATCATCCACTGATCGCGGCGGGAGCCTACGGGAGCGGCAAAGTCGTTTGGTCCGGGATGAATCTCATTGGTCATGCTATGACGTATGACAACGAAGCGGAGAGAGACTTCTTCGAGCATCTCATCCTTTGGCTGTCGCCCTCGGCGGGTTCTGAGCTTCCAGCCCCGGCAATGCAGCGACCGGACCCGGATCACATCAGGTTCCAACTCGATGGGCCGAGCGCCCAAGGGACAACCCTCCTCTGGAGGGAGGCATACTCTCCTGATTGGCGAGCCAGCACCGTCATCGGCGGCCGTAGAATGACGGTTCCAATCTACCGGGCCGGACCAGGTATGATGCTCCTAATCCTGCCGGAGATCCAAGACGCCAACCCGGTCGTCGAGATGAATTACAGTTTGGGATGGGTCGGATGGAGTGGGTTGGGGCTGACACTGATGACGGCTGTGGGTCTCATTCTTGGCGTCGCTTTTCCTGGTTTCGTTGGTTGGGGCAGGGGATATGTGATGCGGGCTCCCCGAGAATTGCCTCACGGATCAGTGGCGTGGGCGCCGAACTTGGGTGGCACGACGAGCGAGGTGGATAGTCCATCCAGTGAGCGTGATCCCAGTACGAGCCGAGCCTCGAAAACCGGGTTGGGGGGAGCGGCGCTGTCCAACGAGTACCAGGTCGACTTGCAGCTTGGGGAAGGCGCTCGAACGAGGGCTGAGGAAGGTGCTTTCCTCGAGGATGATCCGGCTGCTGATCAGCTTCTCGCTTGGTGGCAAAGGAAAAGAGTCTCCCGAGAACACGCTGGCTCTGAACAAGAAGGCCAAGATTGACTCGCCGCCGTACCGGTCTTCTCATCATCCAATCTCTTCTCGGCCTAGGGCTCCTGGCCGCCTGGGCCTGGGCTGTGGATCTTCAAGAGGTTGGCAGGACGTTGAGCCAGGCGCGTTGGACGCTTGTGTTGCTGGCGGCCACCCTTGGCATATCGAGCACCCTCGTTCGATCGCTGCGCTGGCGCATGGTCCTTCGGCCCGTGGCCCTCGTTTCGTTGCTTGACCTGTGGCTGATCAGCACGGCTTCCAGCCTGGTCAACTTCGTCATCCCCGTGCGAAGCGGGGAGGTCGCCCGCGGGCTGCTGCTCAAGCAGCGACACAAGGTCTCGATCGCAGCCGCTCTCCCGACCGTGGCCGTCGACCGATCCTTTGACTTGTTGGCCGTGCTGATATTGGTCGCGCTCGGCACGCTCATGGGCGTTCGCCTGGAAGGTCAACTCTCAGTGCTGCTCCTTGCAGGCGGAATTGTGTTGATCGCGTTCGTTCTTTTCATGATTCTGGCCATCTGGGCGCGGAGCAGGCTCATGACGGTTGCCGAACGATTGATGCCGCAGTTCCTCGGACGGTCGCTCCGTCAACGATTGCTTGGAATCCTGGAAGGCCTTATCACCGGCTTCACGACCATCGGCCGGCGGCCCCAAGATCTCTTGTCTCTGCTCGGGCTGTCGATGGGCGCCGCGCTGATCGACGCCAGCATGTTCTACTGCCTATTTGTGAGCCTGGGCGCCGTGCTGGCTCCGGCCATCGTTGTCACCGGCTATTCCTTGTTCGTCGTGACTTTCCTCGTGCCAGGCGCGCCAGGCTATGTCGGATCCTTCGAGGCGTTCGGCTCGTTAGTCTTCAGCGCGCTGGGCGTCGCCACAGGTCTGGCCGCTAGCGCGGTCCTCCTGAGCCACGCACTCAACGTAGTCATAGTTGGAGTCACCGGAGGAGCCGCGATGTGGGCGCTTGGGCTAAGACCGGCGCAGGCTGTTCGCTCCTTTGTCAATCCCACAGCGGGCAACGGCGTCCTCCAGCCAACGCCGACCGATAAAGCGTAGCCCGAGGCATCCCAACAACCAACGTGCGCAGTTGGACAACCGGCGTGTGCGCGCAGCCGACACGGACGTAGGCCGAGTCTTCTCGAAGTCTGGACGCTGGACCATTCTGGGGATCGCGGGCTGATCCTACGTCATGCCGGTTTGGCCTGGCACGCAGCGGCATAGTAGAATGCTGACGCCGGATCGCGAGCGCGGCTACCCGCGATGAGTCGAAGGGGAGCACGATGGACAGGATAGGAATCCTTACAGGCGGCGGCGACGCCCCCGGTCTGAACGCGGTCATCCGCGCTGCAGTCAAGACGGCCACAGGCGTCTATGGATGCCAGGTCTATGGGGTGCAAGACGGTTTCGACGGGCTGCTCGACCCCAACGGGGTTTTCGAGCTTACCACCGAGGATGTCCGCGGCATCCTGCCTCGGGGAGGTACGATCCTGGGCACGGCTAATCGTGGGAACCCCTTTGCCCGCAAGGTGGTCGTCGATGGCCAGGAGACTGTGGTCGACGTCTCGGACGAAGTTGTCGCCAGGCTGCGGGATCTGGCGTGGGATGCGTTGATCGTGGTCGGCGGCGACGGAACACTGCGGATCAGTGATGAACTGTTTCAGAAGGGATGTCCGGTCGTCGGGGTTCCCAAGACGATCGACAATGACATTCATGGCACGGAAGTGACCTTTGGTTTCGACACGGCCCTTAACACCGCCATGGAGGCCATCGATCGACTGCATACCACAGCCGAAGCGCATCATCGGGTGATGGTGCTCGAGTTGATGGGACGTGACGCCGGCTTCATCACCCTGCACGCCGGAGTGGCTGGCGGCGCGGATGTCATCCTGATCCCTGAGATCCCCTTTGATTTCGAGAAGGTGTGCCAGAAAATCCAGAACCGTGCGGCGGGTGGCCGGCCGTTCAGCATCGTCGCCGTGTCTGAGGGAGCGCATCCCATTGGAGGCGATCAGGTGTTCTCGCGGGCAGGGGATGAAGTCTTCGTAGCCCGCTTGGGAGGCATCGGACAAGTGGTCGGCAAGTTCATCGGACAGGTGTGCGGAATGGAGACACGCGTGACCGTGCTCGGACACCTACAGCGAGGAGGTACTCCAACGGCGTTCGATCGATGGTTGGCGACCCGCTTCGGGGCGGCTGCCGTCAGATTGGCGGCTGAAGGGGGACATGGGCGTATGGTCGCTCTCCAGGATGCCAGAATCATCGATATTCCGATTGACGAGGCGGTGGCCGTGCCCAAACGTGTCGATCTCAACGGCGATGGTGTGCTCAGCGCGCGCGGGCTGGGAATCTGCCTGGGGGATTGAGCGCCTTGAGTAACGGATTGGTCGAGAATCCTCCCCCGCCTCCGAGTTCCCCGCTCCTCCAGACGAGGAAAGCACATCGCGCGGGCGAGCGATTCATCATCGGAGGGCTGCTGGGTCTGGCCTTGGCGCTCATCCTGTCTGGCGCAGCCAACATCGCATTGGTTCGCGATGACGCGTGCATAGCAACGTACCAGACATCCCGTCGAGCTTTTCAGGTACACCCTTGTCTTTCGCAGGCTTCCCGATGGGAACTGGATGCGATGGCGCGGGGGCCGGCCGCAGCCCGGGATCCGGAGGCCGGATCATTCACGAGTTGGGTGATCGTGCCTCTGGTGTACGCGGTGCTCGGTGGACTGCTCGCTCAACTCCCGACGCGAAATGCGTTGATCGGTGCTCTGATCGCGCAGGTGGTCATCTTCATCGTGCTTGCGGCGATGGCGTTCCTATCCCTTTACGTCGTCTGATTCTCACCATCCAGCGAGGCTTGTTCCAGCAGCACAGCCACCGCGTCCCTTTCAGGGCGCGGCATAGGCTTCAAGCATCCCGCCTCGCGAATCGCGACGCCCGACCCCTGAGTGATCAGGCCGATGTCTGCGACGTCCACGCCTTTCGCCTGGATCGCCCGCATCACAGTCTTAGTCCTATCCTCTTCCACGACGATCAACAGCGCACCGGAAGCGATGGCCGCGTACGGGTCCACGTTCAAGACATTGCAGATCGCCAGGGCTTCCGGCACGACGTAGATCGCCTGCCGTTCTATCTCGATGCCAACACCGGCAGCCAGAGAGAGCTCCCACAGCCCACCGGCCAGGCCGCCCTCTGTCGGGTCATGCATCGCCGTGACACCTCCGCTGGCTGCTGCAGCCGCGGCTTCCGGCAACACTGAGATTCCCGGATCCGTCAGAAGTCCCCGCGCCCGCTCGACAACGCTGGCGGGGACGGCGTTCAACTTGTCGGGAATCTCCCTGGCCAGCAGGCTCGTCGCTTCAATCGGGATGCCCTTGGTGAGGAGCACATGGTTGCCTGGTCTTGCACCCCTCGGTGTGATCAGGTCCTGGGAAGAGACCTCTCCCAACATCGTCCCGATCACAATCGGCCGCCCCAGGCCGGTAGTGATCTCCGTGTGACCGCCTACCAGGGTCGATCCGACTACGCGACACGCTTCCTCAATCTGTTCGAAGATACTCAGGACAAGCGCTTCGTCGGTCTGCTGTTCGGGAAGAAGAAGCGTTGCCATGAACCACCGCGGCAGGGCTCCCGTCGTAGCGATGTCATTGGCATTGATGTGGACGGCGTACCAGCCGATGTCCTCGGTGGCGAATGTGATCGGATCGGACTTGGCGACGAGGTATCGATCCTGGAACTCAATGACTGCACAGTCGAGTCCCACTCCCGGCCCGAGGATCAACCGGTCATCGGCTCGGCTGGTGAGCTGCAGCATACGATCCAGCACGTCCACCGGGAGCTTGCCGACAGGCAACCTGTCCACGATCCCCTCCAGATGCAAAGGGCCGTCCCAACGGACGGCCCTTTGGTGCGCTGCGGCATCCTTATCCGATTGGGAGGAGGGATGCCGCAGCGCGTTTACAGTCACTCATACTCATGGGCATCACCTCCTCCTTTGCAAGGATAGCAAGGGGAGGTCGCTGCTTCTCAGCGTGGCTGACAGTTTCGCACATCCCAGGTGACATGTCAAGCGACCCTTCGTGTT
>CAZGRL010000050.1:3484-25795 GCA_964528155.1 uncultured Anaerolineaceae bacterium | reverse complement strand
CCTGAATTCTCCAGTCTACGACATTCCTTGTGTCCGAGAAATCAGGGGAAGCTCAACATGTCCGTGTTGGGGGAGGGGGAGGATGCCTGAATGGGTGGAAGGGGGCGGATTCGCCGCCCCCTTCCACCCATTCAGGCCGTTACTCTTGTGAAGGAAAACGCCGGAGGATCAGAGAGCGGAGTGGACGGTGTGAGACAGCGGAGGCGCACCAGCGAGTGGCGAGCGAAATACGCGCCTCGCGGACGCGGAGCGGGAGCATCATCTGCTACAATGAATGGGATTGGCATTCGACACTGGAGAGGCGATGGAGAAAATCGGAAGTTTCACATTTGTCTTGCATTCCCATCTGCCATACACGCGGCAGGCGGGTCGCTGGCCGCACGGCGAAGAGTGGTTGCACGAGGCCGCCGCCGAGACGTACGTGCCCATGCTCGACGCGCTCAACCGATTGAAGGATGAAGGGTTGCCGGCGCGCCTTACGCTCAGTCTGACCCCGATTCTGCTCGAACAGTTGGCCGATGAAGATGTTCGAAGGAATTTCCGTAGCTATCTCGATCAGAAGATTTCGGCGGCCGCGGACGACATCCCCCGCTTCGAAGCGGCGCACGATGCGCACATGGCCTATCTGGCCACCTACTACAGGGATTGGTACTCCTCCGTCCGAGATCGATTCCTGAACGCATATTCTGGGAATCTGGTCCCCGCCTTCCGCAGACTTCAGGATGCGGGCATCCTCGAGGTCGTCACATGCGGGGCGACCCACGGGTATCTGCCGCTCCTCGACCGGGACGAATCGATCAACCTGCAACTCAAGACCGCGGTCGAGGCCCACCGCAGGCACCTCGGGCGCGCACCACGCGCCATCTGGCTTCCCGAGTGCGCATACAGACCGGGCTACATCGCCGAGGACGGACGCGAGCGCCCGGGCATCGAGAATTTCCTTGCAGCTCACAACCTGGGCCTGTTTTTCGCCGAAACACATATGATCGAGGGCGGCCGGCCGGTCGGCGTCGCGGCTGGCGAAGCCATCGGTCCCTATGGCTCGATCACGCGCCGCTATCTCGTCCCGTTTAGTGATATCGCACCTGCCCAGCCGGCGACGACGTATGAGGCTTACTACGCCGGACGGCCGGATGTGGCCGTGATTGGCCGCAATAACCGAACCGGCCTGCAGGTTTGGAGCGCCGAATGGGGCTACCCGGGAGATTTCGACTATCGCGAGTTCCATAAGAAGGACGGGATCTCGGGAATGCAGTATTGGCGCGTCAGCGGGGCGGGGGTGGACCTTGCCGACAAGGGCACCTACCATCCCGACTGGGCTGCCGGCAAGGTCGATAGCCACAGTGCACACTTCGCTTCGCTGGTGACGGATCTGCTCCGCGGATACCACGACAGTCACGGGGCCCCGGGTATCATCTCCGCCAACTATGACACGGAGCTTCTTGGCCACTGGTGGTTCGAAGGCGTGAGCTGGTTGGAAGGTGTTCTACGGCGCCTTGCGACCTCCGAGGAGGTCGACCTCACGACTGGTTCGGCCTACATCGAGGCACACCCGCCGCAGACCGTGCTCAACCTCCCCGAGGGCTCCTGGGGGGCAGGCGGGACGCACTTCGTTTGGGACAACGCCGACACCCACTGGATGTGGCCGATCATCCACGCGACAGAGCGGAGGATGCTGGAAGTCTGCGGAGCCGAACCCGCCGCACGCGGGACACGAAAACGCGTTCTCGATCAGGCGGCCCGAGAGCTGTTGCTGCTTCAATCATCCGACTGGCCCTTCCTGGTCTCGACGGGGCAGGCGCGCGAGTACGCCGTCCAACGATTCAGACAGCACGTCGATCGATTCGATGCATTGCTGGATTCGCTCAAGACAGGCAAGGGCGACGCTGGCCTAGCTGAAGAGCTGTGGGAACGCGACAAAGTCTTCCCCGACATCGACTACCGTTGGTTTAAGATGTGAAGGTCCTTTTCCTCGCCTCGGAAGCGACTCCCTTCGTCAAAGTCGGAGGTCTGGGCGACGTGGCCGGCGAGCTTCCGCCGGCTTTGCACGACTTGGGAGTCGACATCCGCCTGGCGCTCCCATTGCACACTCAAATCGATCGGAGTTCGCTAGATCTTGAGCCTGTCGCTGTGTTTGACGTTCCGCGCGCTACCCAGGCCCAGCAGGCCCAGGTGTTCCTGTCCAAGAAGTATCCGGTCCCGGTATATTTCGTCGACAGTGAACCGATCCGGCGCGCCGCCAAAGTCTATGAAGACCCGTCGGGTGACGCTGAGAAGTTCACTCTGTACTCGCTCGCGATTTTGGCAGCCTGCCGCTCGCTCGGCTGGCAACCGGACATCGTGCATGCTAACGACTGGCATACCGCGCCGGCGGTCCAGTGGCTCGGCTTGAATCGTCCATCCGATCGTTTCTGGACAAATACCGCGACTCTGCTGGTTGTTCACAATCTTCCTTATATGGGGGCGGGGGCGGAAGCTGCGTTGAAAGCGTATGGGCTGCCGCCGGCGGCCGATGAGCGGCTTCCGGATTGGGCCAGGCGACTTCCGCTGCCGGGAGGACTGGCAGCGGCCGATTGGTTGGGAACCGTAAGCCCGACCTACGCGGCCGAAATCCAGACGGCAGAATTCGGCTGCGGGCTCGAGGGTTTCTTGCGCGCCCGGAGTGATCGCATCGTCGGCATCCTCAACGGTCTCGACATCCACACCTGGGATCCCGGGTCTGATCGGGCGCTTGCTGCACGGTTCACTGTGGAGACGTTGAGGGGTCGGCGGCAGGGAAAGGCTGCGCTTGCCGCAGATGTCGGGCTGGAAGTGGAAGAGCGCATCCCCCTTTTGGCGATGATAACCCGCCTCGACAACCAGAAGGGAGTCGATCTTGCGCTCGAAGCGCTGCAAGGCGTTCTCGACAAGGACTGGCAGTTTGTCTTGTTGGGCACCGGTGATCCGGGCCTCGAGACCCAGGCGCGTGACTTCGCCAAGGCGCGTCGCGATCGCGTCGCCTTCATCGATCGATTCGATCCGGTGCTCGCCAGGAGAGTGTACGGCGGGGCCGACATGATCCTTCTGCCGTCGCGTTACGAGCCGTGCGGTCTGGCGCAGATGATCGGCATGCGCTACGGCTGCGTCCCGGTTGTTCGAGCTACCGGCGGTTTGAGAGACACGGTCGTCGACTACACAACCGAACCCGATGGGGTGGGTTTTGTGTTCGAGGCCGCGCGCCCCGAGGCTCTGACTGAGACCATTCTTCGCGCGTTTGAAACATTCAAGGATCGTCGACGGTGGGCGGGCTTGCAGCGGCGCGGCATGAAAAGGGACTTCAGCTGGGCTCGATCCGCCCGACGCTACCTCGAGCTCTATCAGCAGACTGTCGGAGGGAAGAGCAGTTGATCTCTCTACCGGACTGGTTCGGACACCGGAGAGGCGGTGTGCTGTTGCATCCGACTTGCCTTCCGGGGCCTGGTGGCATCGGCGACCTGGGCGCTTCTTCCCGCGAATGGGTCGAATGGCTCTCCCAATCCGGGTGCAGCTTGTGGCAGGTGCTGCCTCTCGGGCCGACAGGCTACGGAGATTCACCTTATCAATGCTTCTCCGCATTTGCCGGAAACCCGCTACTTATCGCGCTGGGGGACCTCGTCGAGGACGGGTTGCTCTTGCATGAGGAGATCGAGGATTCACCTGCGTTTTCAGAAGACCACGTTGACTTCGGCGAGGTGATCGGACATAAGAATCAGTTGCTCGACCTGGCCGCCCGTCGTTTTCCTGAACGGGCGTCGGTAGACCTTAAAGGTAGGTTCGAAGCCTTCCAGGCGGAGCAAGCTTTCTGGCTCGAGGACTACGCCCTGTTCATGGCCCTGAAGGAGGCCCACGACGACCGATCCTGGACCGAATGGGAGCCGGAATATGTCACAAGACAGCCCGGGGCAATGGTTGAGGCGCGAAAGCGGCTGCAGACCCGCATCGAAAACGTGCGCGTACGACAGTTTCTGTTCTTTGAACAATGGAACGCTCTCCATAGGGATGCCCGCGAGGCGGGGATCGTAATCGTCGGCGATGTGCCGATCTTCGTCGCCCACGACAGTGCCGACGTGTGGGCGAACACCCGTCTGTTTCACCTGGACTCGTTCGGCCGGTCGACCGTCGTCGCCGGGGTCCCGCCCGACTACTTCTCGGAGACGGGTCAACGATGGGGGAATCCGCTATACCGGTGGGAGACCATGCGGGCCGACGGCTACGCGTGGTGGATCGCAAGACTGAATTCGACATTGAGTCTGGTCGACGTGGTCCGCCTCGATCACTTCCGCGGCTTCGAAGCATACTGGGAGGTGCCTGCCGAAGCGCCGACAGCCGAAACCGGGCGCTGGGTGCCCGGCCCCGGCGAGAAGTTCCTCGATGCCGTTCAGCGCGAATTCGGCGCGCTGTTGCTGATCGCCGAAGACCTGGGGGTGATCACGCCCGAAGTCGTTGAGCTTCGGAAGAGATACGACCTGCCAGGGATGAAAGTGCTCCAGTTCGCTTTCGACTCCGGACCGGTCAACCCATTCCTGCCGCACAACTACACGCGCATGGCGGTCGCCTACACTGGGACGCATGACAACGACACCTCCCGCGGCTGGTATCAGACCGCCGCCGAAGATGAGCAGGACTACTGCCGGCGGTATCTGATGACCGACGGGAAGGACATCGCCTGGGACCTCATCCGGGCTGTCTGGTCGTCCGTCGCCAACTGGGCCGTAGCCCCGCTGCAGGACGTGCTGAGTCTGGATGGGGCAGCCCGGATGAACTATCCGGGGAGATCCGAAGGCAACTGGTCCTGGCGAGTCCGTCGAGAGCAACTGACAACAGGGACAGCCGACCGGCTGCGAGATTTGAGCCAATGTTATGGGCGCCTGGTGCCGGGCGAGACGGGAGACGAGGAATGAAGATCGCTGTAATCAGTGACAGTCACGATAACATCGCGAAGCTGGACGGCGCCATGCCGCATCTCAAGACGGCCGATGCCGTGGTCCATTGCGGTGACATGTGCGCGCCGTTTGTCGTGCGCCAGTTGGGAGAGGGATTGGCCGAGGTGCCGCTACACGTCGTGTGGGGGAACAACGACGGTGACCCGTTCCTGATCGGCAAGGTCGCGGCTGGATTCCCCAAGGTCAGCCTGCACGGCGTGCTGGCCGAACTCGAGGTGGACGGATTGAAGCTGGCCGTCAACCACTACCCGCGCATCGCCCGCGGTCTGGCCCTGTCGCGGCAGTACGGGCTGGTGTGCTACGGACACGATCATACGGTGAATGAAGAATGGGTGGATGACTGCCTGCTGCTCAATCCGGGGGATCTCATGGGGATGAATGGCCGCAGCACGTTGGCCATTGTGGACACGCGAGATCGAAGCGTTGAGTGGATCGAGGTGTAGCCGGGCCGCGGTCTTTCTCAACGAATGAATCGACAAGCCCTGGATGCTCGTCCAGGGCTTTGTGGCGCCCCTGCGGCGACTCGAACGCCGGTTTTTGCCTCCGGAGGGCAACGCTCTATCCACTGAGCTACAGGGGCGAATTGAATCAATTGTAACCGAGCGATTCGAGGCGTTCAAGCCTTCGTGTCACGACGTGTGGCCGTTTTGCACTACGAGCGCGGCGATTCCTGAGCCGCTACCCCCTCAGTCCCCCTCCCCCGGCAAGGGCCGGGGAAGGGGGATGGATTTTCGTGGAGAAGGACGGACAGCGAAGATGTCCGTCCTTCTCCACGAAAATGATCCCGCGTGACGGAACGGCTCCCGCCTGCTCCCTCCGATGCTGACGTTTGTCAGCAGGAACGGCGACCAGGCCCGACTGTAGCCGAGGGATTCGAGGGGTTCAAACCTTCGGTCTGGACGAATGAAGCGAATCGGAGTGGCATTGTTCGCCTCGCACAACGCCGGGGGAGGGGGTGGGGAGGTGGGGGCAGAAGTCGGCGTCGGGTCCTACCGGCGCTCTCGGCTCTGGGCGTCCATGACCGCAACCGCTGCCATATGCACAATGTCGGCTACGTCATCCCCCGTCTGGAGCACATGCACCGGGGCTCCGATCCCAAGCAAGATCGGCCCGATCGCCTGTGCATTCCCGAGGCGATCGAGAAGCTTGTAGGCGATGTTGGCAGCCTCGAGCGATGGAAACACAAGGACGTTGGCATCGCGCACTCGGCTGAACGGATAGCGGTCACCGACGATCTCGGGTGTGACCGCTGTGTCGGCCTGCATCTCACCGTCGACAGCGATATCCGGCCGCTTGACCCGTACAAGATCCACGGCTCGCCGGACCTTGTCCGAGAGGGCATGTTTGGTGCTGCCGAAATTGGAGAAGGACAGCATCGCTACGCGCGGTTCCAGCTCGAGCTGCTTGGCAAAATCGGCGGCAAGGATGGCGATCTCGGCCAGATCTTCCGAGCTCGGATCGATATTGACCGTGGCGTCGGTGAAGATGTACACACGATCTTCGACGATGATCAGGTACAAGCCGGCGGCCCGGTGCGCGCCTTCACGGGTGTGAAAGATCTGAAGAGCCGGGCGGATCACCTCGGGGTAGTCGTACGTCAGCCCGGACAGAAACGCGTCGGCGTCATGATGGTGGACCATCATCGGCCCGAAGACGTTCCGCCGCTCAACCTGATGTCGCGCGTGGGCCATGGTGATACCCTGGCGGCCTCGCAGCTCGAAATAGGAGCGCGCGTATCCCTCCGCCATCTCCGACTCGGCCGGGTCGACGATCTCCAGACCTGCGCTGAGGCCCAGTTCCCGCATCTTGCCGCTGATCACGTCCGGCCGGCCGAGAAGGATCGGGACGGCAATGCCTTCCTCGTTCACCTGCGCGGCGGCGCGGATGACTTTCTCCTCTTCACCTTCGCCGAAGACGACTCGTTTGGGGGTCTGGCGGGCCTTGTTGATGATGAACCGCCGCACGCTTTCGCCTTTGCCCTGGCGCAACGCAAGCTCGTCGCGATACTCTTCCGGGTCGATCTTCCTGCGGGCCACGCCCGAACCCATGGCGGCCTCGGCCACCGCAGGGGCTTCCCAGAGCAGGACGCGTGGGTCGAACGGCTTGGGGATGATGTAGTCCGGACCGAAACGCAGGCTGGTCACCCCGTAGGCGGCGAGCACACTATCCGGGACGTCCTGCTTGGCCAGGTCGGCCAGAGAGTGAGCTGCGGCAACCTTCATCTCCTCGTTGATGGCCGTCGCCCTCACGTCGAGGGCACCCCTGAAGATGAACGGGAATCCCAGTACGTTGTTGATCTGATTTGGGTAGTCACTGCGGCCTGTGGCAACGATGGCGTCAGGTCGAGCCTCTTTGGCCAGCTCGTATTTGATCTCCGGGTCCGGGTTGGCCATAGCGAAGATCAGCGGTTTCGAGGCCATGCTGCGCACCATCTCGGGGGTCAGAACGTCGGCCACTGACAGACCATAGAACACGTCGGCTCCCTTCACAGCATCGGCAAGCGTTCGGGCAGGGGTGTCGTTGGCGAAGTGCAACTTGTACTCGTTCATGCCCGCCTCTCGGCCCCGGTACACGACTCCCTTGCTGTCCACGAGCAGAATGTTCTCGCGGCTCACGCCCATTCGGACGGCAAGCTCGCTGCACGATATGGCCGATGCCCCGGCGCCTGAGACGACGACCCGCACCTTGTCGATCTGCTTGCCGACGAGCTCAAGGCCATTGAGCAGCGCCGCGCCGGAGATGATCGCCGTGCCGTGCTGATCGTCGTGGAACACGGGAATGTCGAGCATCCCCTTCAACTTCTCCTCGATATAGAAGCAGTCTGGAGCCTTGATGTCTTCGAGATTGATCCCCCCGAATGTGGGGGCGATCGCGGCCGTCACGGCGATGACTTGATCCGGATCGTGCGTGTCGACCTCGATGTCGAAGACGTCGATATCGGCGAAGGCCTTGAAGAGCACGCCCTTGCCTTCCATCACCGGCTTGGCCGCCAGGGCGCCCCGATCGCCGAGTCCCAGGATGGCCGTCCCGTTCGAAACCACGGCAACCAGGTTTCCTTTGGTGGTCAGCTCAAAGGCCGCGGCGGGATCGGCCTCGATCTCGAGGACCGGAACGGCGACGCCCGGCGTGTAGGCGAGCGACAGGTCGCGCTGAGTGGCGAGGGGTTTGGTCGGAGTGACCGAAATCTTCCCCGGTCGCCCCTGACGATGGTATTCGAGGGCTTCGTCGCGCGTGATGCTCATCGGTGCTCCTATTGGCTCATGTCGGCTGGGCGGATGAAGGGCGTGGCCGGAATTCCACCAGGCAAGGGCGCCTCTCTGCTGATGAACCCCACCCTGGCCTGAAAGCTGTCACCCGGCGCCGGACGGGGTCGGATGGTGTATCCGGACCCGGTAACGACGGCCCCCAAGGGCGGCGCCGTGGTCAGAATTGCCGCATCAGCTTCGGGACTTTGGATGCCAGGCGTCCTTCGAGATAGTGCTTGACCATGTCGTCGTCAAAAACGTTGTAGATCACTCTCAGGTGCTCCGGTTTGAAATCGCTGGCCAGGAAGTTGCGGCCGGTGCCACGTTGGGAGAACCGCTCCCAGCGGCCTTTGTCGTCCAGGATCCGCAACAACTCAAGAGCCGCCTGTGCGGAGGTTGCGACGGCTTTGCAGGCGACGTCGTGGATTCCGTCCGCCGGATCCAATTCGGGGACGACCTGGTGGACGACGTCGCCGGCATCCGGCTCGGCGACGATGTAATGGAACGTCGTACCGGCGTACGGCGGCTCGAGGAAGTAGAACGGCCAGAACAACGTCGCTGCGCCGCGGTATCGAGGCGAGATCCCGAGGTGAAGGTTGATGGTCTGGGAAGGAAGGCTCGAATAGAGGGGGTCTTTGACCAGCCCGCTCCCGAAGATGAGGACGACGTCTGGGTCGATCGATGTCAGGAAGTCCACGCTGTCCTGAGTGTTGAGTCCGTCACGGTCGACGATGTGGGTCGGGCAACCGGGCACAGATTGATCGCCGAAGAATCGTTCTTCCGCCTTGGCCCGGTTGGAGAAGTGGCGGACGAAATTGTCCCGGTCGATTGGTGCCAGGCTGGGATCCGGTTGAGGGATGAGATTCTCTCGATGCTCGATGATCGCTCCGCTCAACGGGAACACCTGGTGGACCGTGTTGATGTAGAAGAGATGGCGCGGGTGGTCGCCGCCAATCCAAAGCAGCTTCATGGGGCGGTCTCCTCTCGTTTTACAACTGGCTCCATCAGGCCGTGACTGCACAGCATCTCGGCTGTCTCATACAGTTGGCGCATCGGCAACCCAGTCTTCTCTGCGATGTCGAGCAACGAGTTGTCGCCGTCACCATGGAACATCAACCACCGGATGGCGTCCAATTCGTTGCCGTAGATGACACTCTTGCCCGAGATTGTGTATGCCCGCTGAAGATGCCCCTTGTTCAAATCGACGGCTCTTTGCTTGATCGTCCCGCCGGTCTTTGGGTACAAGCCTCTCTTCCCGAGCATCGGTTCGCTGTAGGGATAGAGCGAGAGATAGCTGCGGTTGAGCTCGAGCTTCTCAATGGCCGACAGATACAACTTGAGGCTTTCGATCAGGTTATCGGAGCGGATGAAGTCCAGGTTGTCGAGGGAGGTGTGGTAGTAGTCGTATTCGTAGTACTTGTCTTTCGAAATCGTGCCGATCGGGATGCGGAAGAAAGGAGCGGAGTAGTGAGCCTCGTCGCTGCCGTTGACGTCGAACGGGTAGGCGACGTAGTCCAGCCCAATCTCGGAGAATGTCTGAGCAACGATGCGGTCGATGAGGTGATCTCCGAGAAAAGTGTGTTTGAAACCAAACCGGCCCGGACCGGCAACCGTGGTTGGGATGAAACCTCCGGCGATTCGCCTCATCTCGGCTTCATGCAGGTTGAGGTAGGCGATCGCTCCGATCGTTTCAGGGACGATGATGAAACGATAGGAGTGCCGGGTCCGCTCTCGTTGCTGCAACTCGCGCAAAAGCAGGGCCCAAAGAACGATCCCCGAAAGATTGTCGTTCGCCAAGGACGGATGGCAGCAATAGGTGGACACGAGGAACTCGGTCCCCGAGGTCCCCTCGAGCAGGACCTCGCCGTAGGTCATGCCCCCAGGCTCGAGTGTCGAATCGATGTAGGCATGATAGCTGGTTTCCCGGTCGAGCTGCATGAACTGCCGGTGCGTCAGACAGAAGCCCCATTGGCGGTCGTAGTAGGTCGTCCGGTAAGGAACGGCCTCGGGCAGATCCGGGAGGGTGTGCAAATGCGGCTCGAGCTCGGCGAACGAGAGCTCCTTGTCGATCGGCGTGCTGTAGTTGACAACGTGCAAGTTGCTGTCGGCAAAATCGACGACACGTTCGCCCGACTTCGTTTCGAGGTAGCCACCCCGGATATTCCACTCGTCGGGGACGACCCAGTCATAGACGGGCGTGCCGGAGGCGATCTCTCTTACCTCGAACTCGGCAACTTCTCGCAATACAGCCAGTGTCTCTCGCACGCCATTTCCGGTGAGACTGCGGCAAATCGGGAACAGACGCCCAAGCAGATCTTGAGCTTCGTCAGCCAGGTTCATTCCTGACGGCACGCTGGAGGGGGGATGGATGGAATCGGACATACAACCCTCAGAAGAACGTCGAGCCTCAGATGAGCAATGTTGCCGGAGGCGGGCGATTTGCGAAAGCCGGAATCGCGTCCCGTCGGCTATCTTACTCGATTCCGGGCACAAACTGAAAATGTCTGGAGCGCGGCTCACATCGCACACGCCGGTCGCCCGATGGTCTGCTGCCAGAAGCATGAGTCGGACCAGGGAGTGGCGCTCCCCTGTGGCAGAAGGGGAATGGAGGATGCTAGGCGATCCGGGACAGGCGGCGCATGGTGACTGCCCGCCCGGCTCACACCACGTAGAGCTGGTCCAGAAATCGTCTCAAGACATCTCGCACGATGCCACGCAGCGGGAATGTCCCGGCCATACCGTAGATAGGGGCCATGCCGCCCTCGGCGGCCGGGTTCGCCTTGACGAATGTCACGGCCTCCCGAAGATCGGCCACAAAACGATCGGCGACCCCCGGCAGGGTATGGCGCAAGGTGATACACAGATGCACCGCCGGCGGCTTGTGAAGGCCGTTCAGACTCCATTTCCGACCGGTCATGAAGTCCAGGACCCTGTAGATGTCGATTTCATCAGAGGCCAGGGCGATGACCCACAGGGGGTCGCCAAGTATGGTGAACTCGGGGATCCTGGCGATCTCCGCCTTGATGTATGCCCCCGTCTCGAGGATCTTCTTCGTCGCCTCAGTGTAGCCGCGCTCTCCCATGCTGAGCATGGCTGCCCAACAGGCCGCGACGAGCGCGCCGGGCCGACTGCCGGCGAACGTAGGCGAGAAATACAGGCCGCCGGGCCAGTCTGTGGCGGTGAAATACTGAGAATGGCGCAGTGCCCGGCCTCGGTAGAGGACGACGGATGTGCCCTTGGCGGCGTAGCCATACTTGTGAGTGTCGGCAGATATCGATGTCACCCCGGGCACCCTGAAATCGAATGCAGGGACGGGATATCCGAGCGAGGAAGCCCAGGGCAGGATAAAACCACCGAGGCAGGCGTCGGTGTGGAAGCCGATGCCTCGCTCTGCCGCCAGACGGGCGAGCTCTGGGATCGGATCGATGACCCCATGCGGGAAAGAAGGGGCGGACCCGACGATGGCGATGGTGTTGCGGTTGAGCCGTCTCTCCATCCCGGCTACGTCGGCCGTGAAGTCCGGCCCCACGGGCACTTGCACAAGCCTGATGTTGAAGTACTCGGACGCCTTCTCGAACGCGGCGTGCGCGCTCGCTGGGACGACAATCTCCGGCCTGGTGATCCCCTTGACGTCACGTGCCCAGTCACGGTAGGCCTTCATCGCCAGCAGGATGCTCTCCGTGCCGCCTGAGGTGACCGTCCCGCAGATCTCGTCGGTGCCATCCCCGGCGCCCAACATATCCGCAGCCATGGCGACAATCTCAGCCTCAAACTTCGCAGCGCTCGGCCAAAGGTCGAAATGAAGGGGGTTGCTTTGGGAGTACAGGGCGTAGACCTTGTTCAGGAAGGCAACGTGCTCGGGATCTCCGTGGTAGACCGCACCGGAGGCATAGCCTGCTTCCCAACGTGGTCGTTCGCTGGCTTGCATGGCCTCAAGCTCGGCGAGGATCTCGTCACGCTTGAGGCCACTTTCCGGAAGGTGGTCGAAGCGCCTGAACTGATCCCGGTACTCTCGCTGTGACCTTGCCAGATCGGAAATCCACTCCTCGACCTGTTCATCGACGATGCCTTGCAGAGCCGGCACCGAGCGAATGGAGCGATCCAGCAGCCGGGTGACAGGCCGCGGCAACCATCGCAGATACTTGGTGACGAATTCGGGGACTTTCATGTGAGCACCTTGCAGTGAGGCCGAGTCGAGGACTGGGAGGTCACTCGCTACTCCGGTTCAGGCGTGAGCAAATCGGACGATGACCGCGGTAGATGTTGAGGAATTCCCTGTACATCGAGTCATACGTCGTGCGATTGGATTCATCTGGCGTGTACGACTTGCGTACGGCGGCACGGCCACGGATGTCCCCAACGTTGACTTGCTCCAGTGCCAGGAAAGCTAGGAGCGCCGCCCCACGAAGATTCGCCAGATGTGGGTCTCTCACCTGATCGATGGTGCGATCAAAGACGTCGGCGAAGATCTGGCTCCAGACATCCGATCGTCCGCCGCCGCCGATCAGGCGAATCGGGTCCAGCCGGCGCCCGACGAACGGTTCCAGATAGCTCAACAGCCATCGCATATTGAAGGCTACCCCCTCGAAGACCGATCGGACGAGGTCCTCTCGAGAGGAGCTCAACGACAGATTGACGAATGACCCTCGAATGGTCGGGTCTTCGACCGGAGTGCGTTCGCCGAAAAGCCAGGGCGTAAAGATCAGTCCGTGGCTTCCGGGGAGGGCTCGCGCTGCCATTCTGTCGAGATCGGCGTAGGAATAGCCTCGCCGATCCGCTCCGTCCGTCTGCTCGGGCGCGTTGATGATCTTGTCAAGTAGAAAGGTCAGGCTTGCGCCGGCAGCTTCCTGCTCGTTTGCGACAAGATAACGGCCTGGTATTCCCGAGGGCAGGGAGGCCATGTTGTGCACAAGATCGGTCTTCTTGTTGGGGAGATGACAGGTAAGCCAGGATGATGTTCCGACATACAGATGGGCTTCGTAGTCCTGGACCGCCCCGGATCCAACTGCGGCCGAGTGCAAATCCGGTGACCCCATGACAACGGGGATGCCTCGGCTCAGGCCCAGTTCATCGGCGACTTCAGATCGGATCGGGCCGAGGATCTCCGTCCCCTGTTTGAGCTCCGGCAGCTTCTCCGAGTCTATACCTGACAGCCGAATCAACCCCGGGTCGTAAACGACGCGCCGAATGTCGCGGTTGTCGGTCAACCAGTGCAATCCGACCGAGTCGAATGAGGCGGCGTAGCGGCCGGTCAGGCGAAGATTGAGATAGTCCTTTGGCTCAAGGAACTTGTGCGTCGCCCGGTAGATCTCCGGGTGTTCGGCCTTGATGAACAAGATGTGCGCGATCGGGTCCTTTCCGGCGTGGGTCGGCACACCTCCCGTGATGCGGAGCCAGCGGAGTAGTTTGAGCAGGCTATAGCCCTGGATCTGCGGACCTCCGCCGGTGATGCGGCGAACGTAGGGTGCGCCGCGCGTATCCATCCAGATCACGGCTCTCATCAGAGGGGCGCCATCCCGGTCGACGGCGACAGTGCCGGACCACTGTCCGGTGCAGCTGATAGCTGAGATTGATGAAGCCGCTGCTTCGTTGCGAGCGAGCAGACGATGGGTTGCTGTGTGAATGGCCGCCCACCACTCGTGCGGATCCTGCTCGGCGCCTCCCGCAGGAAGAAGGTATAGCGGACATGGTTCGAACTCCCAGCCGAGGACTTCTCCTGCCGAATTGACGAGAGCGACCTTGGGGCCGGAGGTCCCGAGGTCGATTGCCAGGACGTGATTCTGTTGTTGGTTGGACATGGTCTTCTCTGATCCTGCGGCCTGACCGTATCGACCCGGTGAGGTCAGACGAGTCCGATCGGCTTGCGGCGTGATCTTGGTGGGCCGCCCATCCTGCGGGCTACAAAAGGGACCCGGCCGATCTATTGCTCTCATGCCAGCAGCATGTCCCTAGATCGTTTTCGCCGAGGGGACAGGCCGAGTCACGTTGCGTAGGTCCGCGATTTCGAGTGTTCTTGATCCTCCCTGTGTGGAGTGTGTCCGATCGGGGGGAGGCGAACGATGGTCGCCCACGCCGAATGCGCATAGCCACCCAAAAAAGGGTGGTGGAGAGGTAATCGAGAAGAGCGCGCATGCCGAGGCCTTCTCGCCTGGCTACGACGGTCTGTGCCTGTTGACGAGCCACGCTGCATATGCTAGGATGGATCTACCGACCGGTCGGTAGGTTGGTCCCCGATGCAACGCTCCGACATCATCACAGCCGCGGCCCAGATCTTCCGTCAGAAGGGTTACCAGGCCGCGTCGATGCAAGACATCGCCGAGGCCGTCCACCTCCAGAAGGCGAGCCTCTACCACCACGTCGAAAGCAAACAAGAGATCCTGCTCACCATCCTCAATCAGGCGTTGGATTTGCTGATCGAGGATATGCAGACGGTCATGGCCTCCGACCTTCCGGTGGAGGACAAGCTACGCCAAGCCATCCGCGTGTATGTCAACCGGATCGCCGGCGAAGCCGACCTGGCCGCAGTGCTGCTGCTCGAATATCGCAGCCTGGAGCCCGGGCTGCGGCAGCGCCACGTCCGCAGACGGGACCGATATGAGTCGTTGTGGCGAGATCTGGTCCGGCAGGGGGTCGAGGCCGGACGATTCCGGAATGTTGACGAGAAGATTGCCACCTTTGCCCTTCTCGGCATCCAGAACTGGATGATTACATGGTTCCGCGAGGGTGGGGGACACGAGGCTGACGAATTGGCCGATTTCTTCGCCGACATGATCTTGCAGGGTCTTGAGGCGCGGTAAAGGACCAACGGCGGATGAGCGAGGGAGTGGAACGCTACCAGACCAGCGCCGGCGCCCGCATCTACCGCTGGCCTCTCGACTTGTTCCCCGGTCTTGAGGGATATGTCCATCTCGTCCTGATCGATGACATGCGGGTGCTGATCGACGCCGGCTCGGGCTTCGGCGACTCAAACGCCATGCTCGAGGCGGGGCTGGAGGAGATCAAGCGGCAATACGGCGAGCCGGCCGATTGGGGAGATCTCTCCCATGTTCTGATCACGCATGGTCACATCGATCACTTTGGCGGGCTCCCGTTCGTGCTCGAACGAAGCCACGCCGCCGTCGGTGTGCACGAATTGGACTTGCGAATCCTGACCAACTACGAGGAGCGCCTGGCAATTGTGGCACGCCGTCTGCGCGACTTCCTGGACGAGTCGGGTGTCACGCTGGAGGAGCGCCAGCGCCTGATGGCGCTGTATCTGCTGAACAAGCAGCTATTCTCATCGGTCGCGGTCGATTTCACTTACGAGTCTGTCGGGATGCGGCTTGGCCGGCTCCGTATGACGCACGTTCCGGGTCACTGTCCCGGACATGTGGTCATTCTGGTCGACGACATCTTGCTTTGCGGAGACCACGTCCTGAGTCGGATAAGTCCACATCAATCGCCGGAACGCCTGAGCTTGTACACAGGCCTGGGTCACTACCTTGAGTCACTCGAACGTCTCCGCCCACTTGCCTCCGATGTTCGGCTTGCTCTTGGCGGTCATTATGCGCCGATTGAAGATCTCGCCGCGCGAATCGAGGCGATCGAAGAAGTGCACCGTCAACGCTTGAGCGCGGTGCTCGACATGTTTCAGCGACCGCGCACAGTCGCCGAGATCGCCCACGGGTTGTTCCCATCCGCTTCCGGTTATCACGAACTGCTTGCAATCCAGGAAGCAGGGGCACACATAGAGTATCTGGTGCAGCGTGGCTATCTGGGTATCGAGAACTACGGTGAATTGGAGGGGGATGGGCCGGTCACATTGCGCTACGTTCGTCGTGCCGGCGGGTTGCCGACGACGCCGCCGAGGATCAGTCGAAGTGAAGTGACCCAAGCCTCCAGCGCGGGCTGAAGATGGCCTCGTTTGTCAGTGCAAGCGAGAAACAAGGTCTCGCAGAACATAGGGACGCCAGGATGTCAGAAAGCGCGACTTGAGCGCGGGAGAGGAAGGCACCGATGTACGGTTTCGAACCAAGCGAAGAACAGCAGATGCTGGTCGACTCCGTGCGGCGTTTCGCCGTCAACGATTTGAGGCCGGCGGCGCACGAAGCCGATGAGACCGGGGACTTCCCGCAGAGTCTGATCCGAAAGGGGTGGGAGCTTGGCGTGCTCCAGGCGAGCATTCCCGAGCGCTACGGCGGGTTCGGCGAGCGTTCGGCCGTGACCGGCGCCCTGGCAGCCGAGATGCTCGGATGGGGAGACTTGGCCGGGGCACTGGCCGTGATGACCCCGGGGTTGTTCGCTCTCCCGATACTCGCGGTCGGCTCGGAGGAGCAGAAGCAGGAGTACCTTCCGCCTCTGGCCGAGGCCGACTGGACGCCGGTCACCGCCGCCTTCATCGAACCGACCTACGATTTCCATCCGAAAGGGATGCGAACGACGGCGATCGAGGACGGCGACACTTATGTCATCGAAGGGGAGAAGGCCTTCGTCCCGTTCGTTGAGCAGGCCGAATCGACGCTCGTTTACGCCCGGGTCAATGGCGACCCGCAGGCATTCCTCGTTCCCCAGAGAACCGAAGGGTTCCAGGTCTGTGAACGCGAACGATTGATGGGCATCGGCGGATTGCCGACTTACAGAATCAAACTTGACAAAGTTCGCGTACCAACATCGGCCCGCCTGGGAGGCCCGCCGGGTCATGATTTCTCGCCCCTGGTCGCGGCGACGAACATCGCTGTGTCGGCGCTTGGGGTGGGGCTCAGCCAAGCCGCCTATGAGTACGCGCTGAATTACGCCAAAGACCGAGAAGCCTTCGGGACTCCCGTCGCCCAGAAGCAGGTGATTGCATTCATGTTGGCCGAGATGGTGACGGAGATCGAGGCAAGCCGGTTGTTGGTATGGGAGGCGGCCTGGCTGCTGGACGAGGGCAAGGACGCTGCCAAGGCGGCCTACCTGGCGCTCACCAGCGTCAGCGACACGGCCATGATGGTCACCGATCGGGCCGTACAGATTCTGGGTGGACACGGGTACATTCGTGAACATCCCGTTGAGCTGTGGATGAGAAACGGACGCGGCCTGCCGGCTTTCGCCGGGCTGGCGATGGTCTGAGTTTGCCCACGAAAGTGGGAAGCGAGGGGATGTGACATGATCTCTTTCGAGATGCCAGAGTCGATCACCAAGTCGAACGTCATGCTGCAGTCCGTAGCCGAGAACATGATGCGCCCGGTCTCGCGGGATTTCGACGAAGAAGAGCACGCCATTCCGTGGGACTACATCAACTTCATGCACGAAGCGATGAAGGCCATGGGTGCCGGCTCCTTGGCGCCGGACGAGGACGGAGGCGAGCGCAAGAAAGGGCCGAGGCTGGGCTACCAGCGGCTGGCCTTCATGATTGAGACCCTGTCGTGGGGAGACGCCGGTCTGTATCTGTGCACGCCGGGCGGCGGCCTGGGGGCAGCAGCCGTCGAAGCTGCGGGCACGCCTGAACAGAAAGAACACTTCTTGAAGCGTTTCTCCGGCGACAAGCCGATTCTAGCCTGCATGGCGATGACCGAGCCGCAGGCCGGATCGGATACTGCGGCGATCCGCACCACGGCCGTGCGCGACGGGGACGAGTGGGTGCTGAACGGCGAAAAGATATTCGTCACTGCCGGTCACAAGTCCATGGTCGACACGCCCGGGTTCGTCGTCGTATGGGCGACGATCGACCCGGCTGCAGGGCGGGCCGGCATGCGACCCTTCGTCGTCGAGGCCGGGACACCCGGATGCAGCGTGACCAAGCTCGAACACAAGCTGGGGATTCGCTCGAGCGACACGGCGTCTATCGTCATGCAGGACTGTCGGGTGCCGTTCGATGCTTGTCTCGGCAGCGCCGAAGTCGAGACTGACAGCAAGAAGGGCTTCAAGCGCGCCATGGCGACCTTCGACGCCACACGTCCGTTGGTCTCGGCGTCCGCCCTGGGGATCGCACGCGCCACAGTCGAGCTTATCAAGGAACTGCTCGAGCAGCAGGGTGTTGAGATCCGCTACGGTCTTCCGCGGGCATTGTTGACGAACATTGAGCGGGAAGTCATCGACATGGAGGTCATGCTGCGATCGGCGTGGCTTCTCGTCCTCAAGGCGGTCTGGCTAGCGGACGAGCGCAAGCCGAACACGCTTGACGCTTCGATGTCCAAGGTCAAAGCCGGAGATGTCGTCACCAAGATCACTCAGCGGGCTATGGAACTCATGGGACCGTTGGGGTACTCACGCGATCTCCTGCTGGAGAAGTGGTTCCGCGATGCCAAGATCAACGACATCTTCGAAGGTACGGGACAAATCAACCGGCTCGTGGTAGCAAGGCGGATCCTGAACTACTCGAGCAAGGAGTTGCGCTGATCGTCGAAGGCCCCGCCGTTTGGGGCGAGTGAACGCGGAGTGGACCATGAGCTATTCCATCGACAGAGTTGTCGTCATTGGGGGCGGCACGATGGGCGCATCGATCGCGGCCATGATGGCCAACGTCGGGCTTGCGTGCACGCTCCTGGACATCGTCCCGACAGAGCTGACGGATGACGAGGTCGCCAGGGGGTTGACCTTGCAGGATCGGGCTGTTCGAAATCGGATCGTCACCGGGGGTTTGGAGCGCTGCGCTCGTGCCAGGCCCGCCAACTTCTACGTGGACGACTTTGTCCAAAGGGTGACGACCGGGAACCTCGAGGATGACTTCGAGACGATCGGCGAGGCAGATCTGGTTGTCGAGGCGATCATCGAGCGCCTCGATATCAAGCGCGAATTGATGGCTCGGGTGGAGAAAGTGCGCAAGCCCGGCACGATCGTAACCACCAACACGAGTGGTATCCCCATCCATCAGATCGCCGAAGGATTCTCGGAAGAGTTCCAATCACACTTCCTGGGGACCCACTTCTTCAACCCGCCGCGCTATCTCAAGCTGCTCGAGATCATCCCGCATTCCAAGAACTCACCCGAGTTGCTAGAGTTCATGGAAGAATTCTGTACGCGCGTATTGGGGAAGGGTGTCGTCAGGTGCAAGGACACGCCGAACTTCATCGCCAATCGAATGCTCTCGATAACCGGTTCTGAGGCGATCAACTATGCACTCGATCACGGCTACAGCGTGGAAGAGGTCGATGCGATGACGGGGCCGGCGATCGGCCGCCCGAAAACGGCGACCTTTCGGCTGAATGATCTCGTCGGGATCGATGTCCTTGAGCATGTGTCACGCAATCTGTACGAGGCGATCCCGCATGATCCTCGGCGGGAAGCACTGCGCCATCCGAAGGCTTCAAAGCTGATCGGCGAGATGGTGAAACGCGGTTGGCTGGGTAACAAATCGGATCAGGGCTTCTACAAGAAGACGATGGTCGACGGCGAGCGCCAGTTTTGGGTGCTCAACCCGGAAACGCTGGAATACGAGCCGCCTGTCAAACCGAAGTTCGAGTCCATCGAGGCGGGCAGGCGGATCGACGATCTCGGCGAGCGGCTGGCGATGCTGGCGTACGCCGACGACCGGGCCGGCGAATACCTGTGGCATCTGCTCTCACGCCTGGTCGTCTATGCCGTCAGCTGCGTGCCCGAGATCAGCGACAACATCTACTCGATCGACAACGCCTGCCGATGGGGCTTCGGATGGCAGATGGGTCCGTTCCAGATCTGGGACGCCATCGGCCTCGAGCGCTCTGTCGAGAGACTCAGGCAGGAGGGGATTGAGCTTCCGGCATGGGTGGAGGCGATGCTCGCCGGCGGCATGTCAGCCTTCTACCGGAAGGGAGCTGAGGGAGAAACGGAGTATTACGACGCATCGACCAAGGAGTACGTGGCGCTCCCGATCGACCCCGACGTGATCGAGATCGCCGATCTCAAGGCGCAGGGGCAGGAGATCGAGGCCAACGACAGCGCCAGCCTGATCGACATGGGCGACGGCGTACTGCTCTTCGAGTTCCATGCCAAGGCCAACGCCATGGATGAAGACATCTACGACATGGGTCTGCGGGCGATGGAACTCCTGAGGGAGGATCGCTGGGTCGGGATGGTGATCGGCAACCAGGGAAGGCACTACTGCGCGGGCGCCAATATCTTCACGATCGCCGTGGCGGCGCAGCAGGGGGACTTCGACTTGATCGAGGTCGGCCTGCACAAGATGCAGGGGTTGCTTCAAAGCATACGCTTCTCACCCAAGCCGGTCGTAGCGGCGCCGTTCGGGATGACCCTTGGAGGAGGCTGCGAGATGGTGATGGCGGCCTCGCGAGTTGTCGCCGCGGCAGAGACATACATTGGGCTGGTCGAGATGGGCGTGGGTGTGATCCCGGCCGGGACGGGGACGAAAGAGATCGTGCGACGCGTGATCTCACCTCCAATGCGGACCCCGAATGCTCTGGTCGTGCCGTTCCTGCAGCAAGCTTTCGAGCAGATCGGCCTGGTGAAGGTGGCGACGAGCGCCGAAGAAGCGCGCAAGATGAAGATCCTCTCCGAGCGAGATCGGGTCGTCGTCGACCAGGATCACCTGCTCTCCGAAGCCAAGAAAACGGTGCTCGGAATGGCGCCCGGATATCATGCGCCGATGCCCGAGCGCGTTTACGCCGCTGGGCGGGACGCGCTGGCTGCTCTAGACGTTGCCCTCTTCCAACTGGAGGATGGAGGCTACGCCACAGAGCACGATGCACGCGTAGGCCGCGAGTTGGCAAGAGTCTTGTGCGGCGGAGATTTGAGTGCAGGGGAGTGGGTCAGCGAGGAAGCCATCCTGAGCCTGGAACGCAAGGCTTTCCTGTCCCTGTGTCACGAGCCCAAGACGATCGAACGTATGTGGTACATGCTGCAGAATAACAAGCCACTCAGGAACTAGCTGTCAGCTATCAGCAGTCAGCAGTCAGCAATCAGCGGTCAGAGGAGAGCAATGGGTAGAAAGCAATAGGCAATAAACGGTAGGCTGAAAGCTGAGCGCTGAACGCTGAAAGCTATCTGCTGTAATGGAGGGTGAACATGACCCGCGAAGCAGTGATCGTGGCCGCCACGCGGACGGCGGTGGGCAAGGCGAAGAAGGGGATGAGCCGCGACATTCGCCCGGAGGACATGGGCGCGACCGTCATACGGGAGCTGATGCGCCAGGTCGAAGGCAAGATCGAACCTGACCAGCTCGATGACGTGATCATGGGCTGTGCCATGCCCGAAGGGCCACAGGGGCTGAACATGAGCAGGCCGGTGGCGATCCGCGCAGGGCTCCCGGTCGAGATCCCGGCTCAGACGATCAATCGCTTTTGCTCCAGCGGTCTGCAGGCGATCGTTATCGGCGCCGAGCGGATCATCGCCAATGGGGCGGATATTATCGTCGCCGGCGGGATCGAGTCGATGAGCTCCGTCCCGATGACCGGCTTCAATATCAGCCCCGATCCTGTTCTGGCTGAGAGCCAGCCTCAAGTCTACATGGGGATGGGCCTGACCGCCGAGCATGTGGCCGATGAATACGAAGTCACGCGTCAGGCGCAGGATGAATTCGCCTACCACAGCCACATGAAGGCGGCCGCGGCCCAGGATGCGGGGAAATTCGCTGAAGAGATCGTGCCGGTCGAGTTCGAAGTCGTCCGTCCCGGGCCGAATGGCGATTTGGATCGGAAACGCATGGTCTTCGACACCGACGAGCATCTGCGGCGTGAAACGACGCTCGAGGCGCTGGCCAAACTCAAGCCGGTATTCAAACAAGGCGGCACGGTGACCGCTGGCAACTCCTCCCCGTTGAGCGACGGCGCAGCCGGTGTGATCGTCGTCGAAGGCGGTGTGGCCGCCAGGCTCGGTTTGACGCCACTGGTCCGATTCGTGGGATTCAATGTCGCCGGCGTTCGACCTGAGATCATGGGGACCGGCCCGCTGCGAGCCGTGCCGCGTTTACTCGCCCGGACTGGGATGAAGCTTCAGGACATGGAGGTGATCGAGCTTAACGAAGCATTCGCCGCACAATCCGTGGCGGTCATCCGCGAGCTCGAGCTTAATCCGGAGATCGTGAACGTCAACGGCGGTGCGATCGCTCTTGGGCATCCTCTCGGGTGCACCGGTGCCAAGCTCACCGTGCAGTTGCTCCACGAGTTGCGTCGGCGCAAGGCGCGATATGGTATGGTTACGATGTGCATCGGCGG
>CAZGRL010000050.1:0-3384 GCA_964528155.1 uncultured Anaerolineaceae bacterium | reverse complement strand
TCGATCATCGGTGGGAAGCTGAATGCGATGTCTGCTTTTGCCGAGCAGCGCCTCAAGCTCAAAGGTGATCTCGGCCTGGCCATGAAGATGATGGGCTTCTTTAAATTGTAGGGGGGCTGCCGCCTTCCAGCGGCAGCCGGGTTCATGGGGTAGGGGGCCTAGGCTCCGATATCAGGGGAGAGTTCAGGCGACCCGGGCGGTCGCCTGGGTGGTTTGTAGACTCGTCGGTCCGATGCTTTCCGCCGCCATTGAGGAAGACTCTGGAATGCACAGGCTTGCCTGTGCTCAGCGGCGAAGCCGCTGGGGCAGTCTCGACAGTGCCCGCTCGCTGCGCTCGCGGCCAGAAGCAGAGCTTCTGGACTCCAGGTAGCCTTCGCTGTTCGGTTTCACCGCAAGGGATCGAACCATGACCGAAGATGGATGCAAGGAGTACGCTCACGCTCCGCCGCACCTCTTCCGGCGCGGATCGATCTACATGATCACAGCTTCGACGAGGAAAAGGGAGCACCTGCTGGATACAGCCGTGAAGAAGCACTTTGTTTGCGACATGTTGCTTCATAGGACAGAGACGCTGGCCTGGAGGCGTGGGCCGTCATGGCCAATCACTACCACTGCATCTTGCGCTCGCCTAATGCCGGGATGAGCCTGGTAGCACTCGTGCGATCGATCCACTCGATCACAGCCAGGTACCTCAACCGCATCGACGGCACCCCGGGGCGCCATGTCTGGTCGAACTGCTGGGATACATGCATCACTCATGAGAGCTCCTACCTGGCCAGGCTCTATCACGTGCATACAAATCCAGTCCGCCACGGCCTCGCGGAGCGGTTGGAGGATTATCCGTTCTGTAGTTATCGCTGGTTCACTGATCATGCAGAACCTCGATTTCGGGAGCGGGTCCTCGCTTCGCCGATTGATCGGCTGATTCTCAAGGATGACTTCTAGATAGTCAGAAGTGAGCCCGGACTCTGGAGTGCACAGGCTTGCCTGTGCTCAGCGGCGAAGGCGCTGGCTACGGGAGCCTTTCGCTGCCGCACGCTTCGCTTGCGCCCAGCAGCAAGCTGCTGGACTCCATAGGAGGATTGTGGAGTGCACAGGCTTGCCTGTGCTCAGCGGCGAAGCCGCTGGCTATGAGAGCCTTTCGCTGCCGCAAGCTTCGCTTGCGCCCGGCAGCTTGCTGCTGGACTCCATAGGAGGATTGTGGAGTGCACAGGCTTGCCTGTGCTCAGCGGCGAAGCCGCTGGGGCAGTCTCGACAGTGCCCGCTCGCTGCGCTCGCGGCCGGAAGCAAAGCTTCCAGATCCCAGACACTCAGGGCGAGGCGAGGATCAGGGGGATTGTGTGTCTGTGGATTTGTCCGGGGGCGAGAGGAACAGCCGCGTGCGGCAGATGTGCGCAGCGGTGGGATCGAGCCCGAGGGCCAGCAGAACCTCGTCCGGCCGGCCTGTGGCGCCTTCACGCGCAGCCAGGCGCATTTGCACTCTCGCCCCGCCGCCCACCACTTCGAGTTCTTCAATCAAAGGCCTTAAGTCGTAGGCCTTCCCCCGCCTCTCCCTTGGCAAGCTGTCGGCCCCCAGCAGGGAGCGTACGCGCTCCGGGATCTCCTGATCGGATGCCGCGGTCTCGATTTCGGCCAGGTATTCGGCGGCGACAATCTGAGTCTCCAGAGAAGGTTCCCCTTCCGGCACGCGATTCATTTCGAGGATCTCCAGCCCTGGTGGTTGTTCCCTTCGCAGTCCCGCGAGCACTCCTGCCGGCTCCTCATTCCCCTCCAACCAGATGTCCGCCAATTCGCAATCGCTGGTGAGGCCGAGTGGCAAAGCCGCACCCAGGCTCAGGCGAGGGTGGGGGTTGAAGCCTCGCGTGTAGGCCACATTCAGTCGGGCCCGGCGCAGGGTGCGTTCGAGAGTCCGTTGCACATCGAGCGTGCCGGTGAAGCGCATGCCGGCCGTCTTCCTGAACTTGAGCCGGTATCGCGTCGACTGTAGGGCTGATGACATCATGCTGGGACGAGTGAGATCACGTCTTGTTTCTTGCGCGAGGGTGAGCGCACTTCCGGACATTCCCATGTGTCGCCGGGATGCGATCGTCGAAGCTCGGCGAATTTGGGGAGAATCCCGCAGGCGAAGCACCGCTCTCGACAATCAACCCGGGTACGCCCCTCAAGACTCCACAAGTAATCCTCGGTCAGAAAACGCTTGTTGACGCCGGCATCGATGTGATCCCACGGCAGGACCTCATCGATCGGCCGTTCGCGGTGGGTGTAGAACTCGGGTGCGAGGCCTTCTGCGGCGAATGCCTGCATCCACGCCTGATAATCGAAGTGCTCCGTCCAGGCATCGAATCGAGCACCGCGACGCCAGGCCTCCAGGATCACGCCTCCCATGCGGCGATCGCCTCGAGACAACCAGGCCTCAAGTTGGGTCTCATTTGGATTGTTCCAGTTGAGCTTCAGCCCGGGACCGCGCAGCTTGCGCTTGAGCAGACTCTGCTTGGCGCGGATCTGTTCGAGTGAATCACAGGGGACCCATTGGAACGGCGTGTGGGGCTTGGGAACGAAGGTGCTCACGCCTGCAGTCACCCTGGCGCGGCCACCGATCTCCTGCCTTCCCACTGCTCTGACTTGCTTGCATAGATCGGCGATCGCCTGCACGTCTTCCATCGTCTCGGATGGGTGACCGATCATGTAATACAGCTTGATCGCGTGCCAGCCATGGCGGAAGATCTCGCGAGCCGTCGCCAGGAGCTGCTCCGTCGACACCGGCTTGTTGATGATCTCGCGCATCCTCTCGGTGGCAGCCTCAGGCGCCAGGGTGAATCCGCCGCGGTGAGCCTGGCCTTCGAGCAAATCCATCAGCTCCACCGAGAATGTCTCGATGCGCAACGATGGCAAGGAGAGATCCACGTGCCGCCCGGAGAATCGACGGCTCACCGAGCGGACCAGCTCCAGCACTTCGTCGTAGTCGGAAGACGAAAGGGAAAGCAAACCGACCTGCTCGAAACCGGTTCGACCGAGCGCCTCATCAATGGCCTCTACAACCTCGGTGACAGGTCTCTCGCGCACCGGTCGCGTGATCATCCCTGCCTGGCAGAAGCGACATCCGCGAGTGCAGCCCCGCATGATCTCGATCGGTATTCGATTGTGGGTCACATCGACAAACGGGACGATGAGTTTCGTCAGCGGCGGGGGAAGTCGAGGAACGATCCGCTTGATCACCGGCAGTCTGGCTTCGGCATAGCGAGGGATGACCTGTGAGAGTGTGCCATCTTCCAGGTACTCGACATCGTAAAGGGACGGGACGTAGACGCCCCAAATCTTCGCCAAATCGCGCAGCAGTGGTATCCGATTGATGACTAGGTCTTGCCACGCGTGCTCGCCGCGGAC
>CAZGRL010000049.1:0-26334 GCA_964528155.1 uncultured Anaerolineaceae bacterium | reverse complement strand
AGCCCCGATATCCGACCTTCTCGGGGAATCTGACATGGAAGAACGCACCTTTGAGATCACGCGAATCTAGTCGCAGGTCTTGGTCGTACCGTCGGGGAGACTGGTCATTAAGCCCAATGTGGAATAGCTTGTGGGCCTCCCAGGCTTGCGCCACGACGTGCATGAGATTGAGGCCTGCTATCTGCTCATAGACCATCTCAGCGTTGACACCAACAAGCCCAGGATGCTCAGGGGTCGCGATGAGGGCAAGCATTTGGCCGGAGGTTGAGTGGTGAAGGTCGGCGCGCCATTCCCAAGGCTTGGCCTCGAGTGCGAACCCCAGATTCCACCCGTGATCAAACACGTATTCGCACAGGAAGTTTGGTGCCTCGGGGGGCTCCGAGTTGGGCAACTACGTTGCCGGTCATGACCTGAAAAAGACTTGGCCCCGCTCGACCTTGTCCCGCCATGAGCAAGCCATCTGACGATTTCCCCGGATTCCATGCGGCTGGACGTCTTGGCCATGCGTGCTTCGACTGGCATCGGACGGTTTCGCGGTATTCGACCTTCAAGTTGTCAGTAGTCCATTGTTGCTCGGATGGCACTGACGACGCTATCGGTGTCTGGCCAGAAGCCCTTCTCAATTGAGTTGGAAAAGGGAATAGACGAGTTTCGTCCGGCAAGCCGCATGATCGGCGCCTTGAGGTGCTCGAACGCTTGCTCTACGATCACCATGCCCCATTCGCCGGTTGGACCATAGGATCGGCAGGGTTCAGCCACAACGACGGCACGACCCGTCTTGCGAACCGATGCGCCGATTGCATCCTCGTCAAGAGGGCTGATAGTCCGAACGTCCACGACTTCCACACTGATATCCTCGCGTGCAAGCATTCTCGCCGCCATCATGGCATGCCAGACCATCAATCCTGAAGCCACGACGGTAACGTCACTACCCTCCCGCTTGACATCGCACTTTGCCAGCGGCAGGACGTATTCGTGGCGGGGCACCAACCCGCGGAACGAATAGAGGTACTTATGCTCCAGGAAGACGACCGGATTCTCGTCCCGTATCGCTGCCTTCAAGAGGCCCTTCGCGTCGTACGGCGTCGAAGGAAGCACGACCTTGAGGCCTGGGACCGACGCATACCAGACCTCCAGGCTCTGCGAATGCTGTGCGGCGACGCTCTTGCCCGCGCCGCCTCCTTGAGGCATCCGGAGCACCATCGGCACTGTGCACTGCCCCCCGGTCATGAACCGCAGCTTTGCCGCCTGGTTGCAGACCTGGTCCACAGCCAGGCTGGAGAAATCGGCAAACATAATCTCGGCGACAGGCCGCATCCCTACCACTGCCGCCCCAACTGCAGCGCCGACGATGGCGTTCTCGGAAATCGGGGTGTTGCGGACTCGTTCTGGGCCGAACTGGTCGAACAGGGTCCGGGTCACGCCAAACGCCCCGCCGTGTTTGGCGATGTCCTCCCCCAATAGGAGAATGCTCTCATCGCGCAGCATTTCCTCCCGGAGCGCCTCCCGAATGGCCTCCTGGTAGGAGAGGTCCTCGGACGGTACGTTTTCCGGAACCTGCACGATCAAGTCCACAGGCATGGGCCCTGTGACTGCGCCTAGTGAGGTGGCATCAATATCGGTTCTCATGGCTTTCCTTCTTGCGCCCACCCTATGGTGCGTAGTTGTAGTCCAGAGCTGTGGCCGGGTCAGGTTGAGGGCTCTCCCTGGCAAACGTCACCGCATCGGCGATCTCCTGCCCGATTTCGGTCTCAAGGGCGGTGATCTGGGCCTGGTTGGCGACTCCCTCTCTCAGCAAGTACTCGCGGAAGCGCGGTATGGGATCCTTCGCTAGATACTCCTGGATCTCCGCCTGTTCTCGGTAGACCTGCGGTTCGCCGGCGTAGTGCCCCTCGAACCGGTAGCATTCAGTCACGAGGAGCGTCGGTCCCTTTCCCTGGCGAGCTCGTGCCGCAGCTTGCAGCGCCGCCTCGTAGACCGCCAGGACGTCGAAACCGTCCACTCGGACTCCAGGGATCCCATAGGAATGGGCGCGGACAGAGAGGTCCTCCACAGCCACAGCATCCCTGATCCTTGTCGACACAGCGTATTGGTTGTTCTCCACCACAAGCACAAACGGCAGTTGCCACACGGAGGCCAGGTTCAGGCCTTCATGGAAGCTTCCCGTGTTGGTTGCCCCATCGCCGATGAAGGCGACGGCCACCCGTTCCTCCCGCCTTGTCTTGAAAGCGAGCGCAGCTCCAACGGCAATCGGGATGCCAGCACCGTTCACGGGCAGGGCTCCCAGGCTGCCAGTCTCGAAGGCCGCGATGTGCATCGACCCTCCGCGTCCTTTGCAGTAACCCGTTTCCTTGCCAAACACCTCCGCCGCCATGCGCCTCAAGTCGGCGCCCTTGGCAATGGCATGCCCGTGTCCTCGGTGGGTCGACGCGATCAGATCCTCCTTTCGCAGTGCCGCGCACACTCCCACGGCGGAAGCCTCCATCCCATTGCAGGTCGTGGCAGCCCCCTTGATCTGCCCGCGCAGGAACAGGTCGATGCATGCCAGTTCAAACTCCCGTATGCAGACCATTCTGCGGTACATCCGCAACATCATGTCGCGATCTGCTTCCACCCTAATCCCTCTCCCAGGGGTGAGCGAAGCCAGGGATCCCACAGTCACGCGCCCCAACGGTCCGTGCAGCTCACGACGCCATGGACTTCGCAAGGACCTATCGTGCCGGCACTGATCGAAGTACGCACTGGCGAAGGCTATTCCTGACGGCCACCGTTGTCACGTGGGGGCCCCGTCTGCGTGATCTTCTCGGCTTCAGGACTGCACGTGTCGGTGAGGAATGACAGCATTCGCTCCCACCGCAGTTGCGCTCCAGGGTGCCAATGTTGTGACCTGCCCATCGATGGCTCAGATGGCGGTCTCCCCGCCATCGACAACGAAGTACGCGCCGGTCGCAAATGATGCCTCGTCCGACGCGAGCCACACGTTCATTGCAGCAATCTCCTCCGGCAAGCCTGCCCTCCGCATGGGGATCCTCTGGCGCAACTCCTCATACAACTTCGGATTTGCCATCACCGGAGCATTGATCGGAGTGTCAATGAACCCGGGCACGACGATGTTAACGCGAATGCCGTACGGCGCATACTCGTTCGCCATGACTCGAGCCAGACCATGACAGCCGGCCTTTGACGCACTGTAGGCGTGCTCACCCAGGCAGCAACCATACATCCCGGTCGGGGATCCAGTCACGATGACAGAGCCGCCTCCGCTCTTGAGCATGGCACCGACGGCATGTTTGCAGCTCAGAAACAT
The DNA here is from genome assembly GCA_964528155.1 of uncultured Anaerolineaceae bacterium. Taxonomy (GTDB): domain Bacteria; phylum Chloroflexota; class Anaerolineae; order Anaerolineales; family E44-bin32. The sequence continues at coordinate 23,027 of CAZGRL010000049.1, read as the reverse complement.
GCCCGTGAGGTTCGTGTCCATGATCTTCTGCCACGCGTCCAGGGACAATCTGTCCACCCGATCGTCCCCCTGGCCGAAGAGCTCGATGCCAGCGACCGCCACGAGGCAATCCAGCCCTCCCCACTCAGTCATGACCCGTGCCACCGCACCCTCCACCTCCGGCTCTTTGGAGACATCCGCGGGCAGGACCAGTGCCTTGCCCTCGTCCTTCCAGATGATCTGCGCCACTTCCTCCAGCAGCGCTTGGCGGTTTGAGACAAGCCCGACGAGCGCGCCCTCCCGTGCAAAACGCAGCGCGGTCGCGCGGCCGATGCCGGAGTTTGCTCCCGTGATGAGAGCCCGTTTGCCTCTCAGCGCGGCGCAATCCCGCCCTGCCTGACTCGCGTTAGTGTCCATGTGCTCGTCCACCCCCCGACCTGGTGGGGCGCATCTTGTGATCAGCCCCGTATTGGGCCCTGCTCCGGCAACCCCGTCCTCGCATGTCCCGACGATGCCCCGCGATGTCCGCGCCCTTCTGGCCCCCAGTCCGGCCGCGATTTCCCTTGGAACACGCCCATGATAGCACGCGCAGGCCCACTTGCCTCAGCGTCTCTGCCCCGCCTAGTCCCGGACACCGTACCCGCCCATTCCGGACCTCTGATCATGATGTCCCCCGGGTCGCCGACGAGTTGCTGGGTGCCCTTCATGTGCAGTGCCCGGCCTGGCCGGGCACTGCACGCTACCGCCTTGCCGTTGGGATTGCCGGGGGCATCTACTGCGAAGGCACCTTGACATTCCCCCAGAGGGAGGGATCGTCGACGTTGAGCGTCCCATTGCCCCCCTCCTTTGAGATGACCTCCGCGCCGACCCAGACGGTCGGGCCCCAGTCGTCGATCTTGATCTCGTTGGTGAAGTTATCCACAACGTACGTCCCGGCCTTGATCTCGGTGCCGGCCTGGAGTTCATCCAGGAAGTCAAACATCGACTTGTACTCGGGCGACATCGGGTAGTCCACTATCTCCTGCTGCCATCCGCTGCGAATGGATTCCAGACCGGTCGGAGTTCCCCCCTGCCCGACGATGAACAGTCTCGGATCGCCGGCCGTGTAGCCGTGTGCTTGGAGAACGTTCGCCAAGGCAGGCATCCAGGCATCAAGATGGGAGAACAGGGCCTCGATCTCCTCTCCACGCACAGTGAGTTGGTCTTCCAGGACCGCGGCCGCAGTGGTCGCTTCCCATGCCGCGGCATCCCTGCGGGTGACCTCGATGTCGGGATACTGGCCCATGACCTCCATGAACCCCTGGTCCATGTACACCGCGTTGTAGTCGGCGGGGTCCCCCACGATCTCCAGCACGACCCCCTTTGCGGCGCCGTTCTTCCCCTGCAGGTACTTGACGATTCGCTCGGCGGCCACCTGGCCCATCTTCACGGTGCTGGCCGAGGTCGTCAAGTCCACCGTGCCGCTCGGGATGGGTCTGTCGTAGGCCTCCACAATGATCCCCTCCGCCCGGGCCTTCTCGACGGTGGCGGCGATCATGTTGGCATCTACGGCATTAAGAATGATAGCCAGCGGCTTCTGGGCCATGGCGTCTTCCATCTGGCTGATCTGGGTAGTCGCGTTGTTGTTGGCCATCAGAGTCTTGACCGTGTACCCCAGTTCCCCTCCGTACTTCTCGATGAACATCTGACTGCCGACTTGGTATTCATCGCTCAGCATGGGAGACAGGTAGTACACGGTGCTACTGGTTTTCACCTGCGGCTGGCACGAAATCAGGCATAGGCTTGCTGCGGTCACAATCGCGGCGAACCACAGCAGGCCCCCACGCTTCGACCCCTTCATGTCGTCTTCCTTTCTGACAAAGCAGTCTCCGTTGTGAAGACTGTGCAACTGGGGAAAGTTGAACGGTTAGATCTTCGCCGCTTCCGGCGCGCGGTTGCCGATTGTGAACCCCGCCCCGGTGATGAGGGCCACGATCTCGTCCGCCTCGGTCGTCTTCGTGTCTCTCTCTCCCACCACCTCCCCGTGCCTCAGCACGACAATGCGATCGGCGACTTGGTACACGTGTTGCAGGTTGTGCGCGATGAGAATCGTCGCAATACCCTTCTCCTTGCCAAACCTCGCGATCAGTTCGAGCGCCTGCCGGGATTCCCTCACCCCAAGTGCAGCCGTGGGCTCATCTAGGAGGATGAGCCTCCGTTTCCACGCCGCAAATCTCGCCAGGGCTATGGCCTGCCGCTGGCCTCCCGAGAGGTAGCGAACCTTCTCTCGCACCGAAGGAATGTCGATGCCCATCCGATCGATCGCCTGGCGAGTCTGCTTCTCCATCTCCCCCTTTTGAAGGATCCCGAAGCCCAGGAAGTCCCGGCAGAGCTCACGTCCAATGAAGAAGTTCGCCGCGCAATCGAGGTTCTCGCACAGTGCCAGGTCCTGATAGATGGTCTCAATCCCGGCCCGCTGTGCGTCCATCGGGCTGTTGAATCTCACCCGCTCCCCCTCCAGGAACAGCTCTCCCCGGTCAGGAGGGTGGTAGCCAGAGATGATCTTGACCAGGGTCGACTTCCCCGCCCCGTTGTCCCCCACCAGGCCAACAATCTCGCTCTCGTAGGCGGCAAGACTCACTCCGCTCAATGCGACAACGCTTCCGAAGGCCTTGTGAACCCCCTCGACCCTGAGGATTTCCTTTGCCGGGTTCTGCTTCACGCCAACATCCTCCTCGGGATACGCGCCGATGTCACTGCAGCATCCTCTTTGCTGAATCCAGCACGATGGCGAACATGACCAGAAGGCCCCGAACGATGTCCGTTACGAACGGCGAGATGGCCAGGATGTTCAGCGCGGTGCGGATAGTACCAAGCAGAAGCACGCCGGCAAACACCCCGACCAGCGAGCCTACTCCTCCCTGCAGGCTTACCCCGCCGATGACGATCGCCGCCAGCACGTCGAAGAGAAACCATGAGGCCGCAGCTGCACTTGATCCATCCGCACGGGCGGCCATGAGGAGGCCGCTGAAAGCGGCAAGAACACCGCTGAGGATGAAGGCTCGGTACAGGACGCCATCCACGTGAACCCCGTGTTTGTAGGCGGCGTCGACATTGCCGCCAATCACGAACAGGTGTCGACCGAAACGAGAATTCACGAGGATGAAGAAGAACACCACATAGAACAGAAGCATGAGATAGACCATGAGCGGGATCCCGAAGATCCTGACCGTATCGACGAGACGGAACATGCTCGGAAGCTGGGAAACCCCCTTGCCCCCCGTCAACCACAACGCCAGGCCCTTCACGGTGATGTACGTCGAAAGAGTGACCAGAAAGGAATCGATTTTGAACCTGACCACCAGCAGGCCGTTGATAATGCCCACGGCACAGCCGACAGCCAGGACGATGAGCACCGTGTAGGGGGTCGCCAAGTGCAGACCGGAAGCGAATTGAGATGATCCGGCGAGCCAGGCGCCCAGCATCGAGCCGAAGGCCGCGACGGACTCAATGGACAGATCCATGCGGCCGGCGACGAGGCAGTATGTCTCCGCGATCGCCAGGATCCCGATGAACACGGAGTGATAGATGATATTGATGAAGTTGCGGCCGCTGAAAAAACCCTCGATCGTCGTGGAGAAGATGACCAGGACGAGAGCCAGGATGATCCAGACGACGTTGTCGAGGACTCTGCGCAGCAACAGCCGGCCTCGCGCCGTTGCACCCCGTTCTCCTACCTGACCCTTGCCTCTGTCGTCGATGTTGTCGATTATGATGCCCACGGCCAAGAGCCTCCTCAGACCAGGGACCTGGCAGACGTTGAGCCACACCCATCAGGCGGCGCTGAGACGAAGCCCCAAGGGGAGCCCGTCATCTGCCAAATCCCGCGGATGTTCCCAACGGCGCGCTTCAGACCGGCCAACCCCTCTGTCCCGTTGTACTCAATCGACAGCCAGCCATCGAATCCGGCCCGGTGGAGAATGCCGAAGACCGATGGGTAGTCCACCATCCCCTCCCCGGGCACCGAGTGCGTGTACTCGAAGGGTTTGGCGCGATCGGTGCAGTGAACATGAACCACCCGATCCGCCACACGCTCCAGGAGACGCACGGGGTCCTCGCCCACCATGATGGGATTGGCGCAGTCGAAATTGACCTTGAGGGGTGTGTCCCGCAGCTCATCAAGGATCTCGAGAAAGACTTCGCCCCTCGCGGAGAAGTCAGGCCGGTCCCAGAAGTAGTCCTTGTAATGGTTCTCGTAGGCCAACCACACCGTCTTGCGACCAGCGTACTCGAGGCATTCCAGAAAGGAATCCACAACTCGCGCGATGCCTTGCTCGGTGGAGACATCCGGGTATTCCTGTCCGGCAGTAATTCGAACGCAGTGCGCCCCCAACAGCGCGGCAGCGTCTATGTGCCACTCCAATGTCAGGACTTGCTGCCTCCTGAGTCGCTCATCGGGATTGACGAAATCCGGCGCACTGATAAACTGGCTGACTTCCAGCCCATTCTTGCTTGCAGCGCCGGCAATCTGCGCCAGGTAGTCTGCTTCAAGAGACTGCAGGCAACAGTGCTGGACCTCTGTCCCTTCGAGTCCTAGATCGGCGGCCGTCTCAAACCAGTCATTGAGGGACATGGTTCTGTCCACAGCTATGTCTTTGAAGAACAGCAGGGGATTGCAGCTCAGTTTCATTGGACGCCGGGGCAGACCTCATTGCGGAACGTAAGGTCTTGCGCGCAGAGGGGACCAGCCGCAGGTTCCCCCGGTCTTCCCAATGTGGACCCAGGGCTATTTGAGGCAGTGAGAACTTCGAGTTGACTTGTATACTCAGTATACTCTGCGCCCCCTTTCAATAGTCTCTCATAGGCCACAATGGCACCCCCCACAATTCGAAGGAAGCTCGCATTCTCCTCAGCCCACTGAACCAGATCGACCGCCGCCTCGCGCTGCACAGAGGGAACACCTACCTTCCTAAAATCGAACCAGTCAGCTTGCGGCCATCGGTGGGCATCGATGTCCGAGGTCGTTTCTGCGCGCGCTGGAGGGCGCTTCACTAGATCCGTGTAACTTTCGGGCCCGTCGCATGTCCCCCAGATGGTGCGTGTCGCCTTCCGAATGGGCCAGGCGGCCTTCATGGTCGGATGCTCCTCCAAAGGAGGTCCCACGTAGACTGCATTCGCCCGCCGACTGCATGCTCCAAGCGCCACCAAGAGATCGTCCCGTGCCGCTGGCTCCAGGTCGCGTGCCGGTGGCAAGCGAAAGTGCTGACGAAGCCGCCTCTCGAGCTCTGGGTAGACCCCGTTCTCGAAGACGTCCATAAGGACCGGGAAGACCTCTTCGTGTCGAATGGTTGCTAGCGCGCGCTCTCTGGGCTTCACGATAAACCCTCCTCAGTCGCGAGCTCGTCATTCACATGGCGGCGAACCCGTTGCCCAACTACACTCGCGAGCCTTGGTTTGGAGGTCGCGCACTTGCCCATTGTGGGTCAACTTCCTTCAAGTGGGGCGCCCGAAGCGCGTGAAGCCTCTTCCCACGATTGGAAACCTACCATCCAACATGCCCGGAAGACTCTGCACGCGATCGAGTTGGGCCCTACGCCCGACCGCGCCAGGGTCGAATCTCAGAGAGCGTCGACTTGATGAACTTGATGGTCTCACTCGCTGCAGTGTCGGCGTCTGGCAAGGGCAGTAGTTCGGCCGAGACGTACTTCTGGAAGTCCATTGCCATGAGGGTCCCAAGAATGGAACGGAAATCGATGTGACCGCTTCCCGGATAGCGCCTGTTTGAATCGGCGAGGTGGACATGCCACAATCGGTCACCCGCTTTGTGAAAGCCATCTTCGAATGAGCTTTCTTCAATATTCATATGGAACGAGTCCAGCATGACTCCGAGGTTGTCACAGCCGGATCCCTCTATCAGACGCATCGCGTCGCCCGCCGTCAGGATGTAGTCTGTCTCGTAGCGGTTGAGCGGTTCGAGCGTCAGGCGCACACCCTTATCCGATGCGTGGCGCAAAGCGGGCTGCAATTGCTCGAGTGCGACACCTTGCGGATCCGAGACCGGCCCCAGATACTTCAGTTGCCCCAGAAATCGCCCCAAGTTGACCATCGCCCCCAGGTGCGCCGCCAGGTCGATGACCGCCCGTGCCCGTTCAATGCTGAGTTGCCTCAGTTGCGGGTCGCGGTGCAGCAGGGAAAGTCCATCGGCGGCAAACAGCTCGCCTGTTACGATCTGAGGCACCTCGACGCCCGCGGAATCGAAGACCTGCTTCAGCCATTCCCAGTCGAGAGTGGCCGGATCGCGGACCATCAGTTCGACCCCCTGATAGCCCAGTGCGGCAGCGGTCTGGACCCGCTGAGGAAAAGGGCCGCTCAGCAACGCCAGGGGTCCGTAGGTGACATCCGGTCCAGAGATAACAAGCGCGGCTTTCATTGACGGCTCCAAGGCAACACGTGGACGTCGACCGGGTGGCCTAGACCCGGGTCTCCCCCTTGCGGGCCACAACCTCGAGCGCCGCGCGGACTATGTCCTCGGCGCGAGTCTCATGCTTGGTGAGCAGGTCGGCAATCTCGCCGGTCTCGACGAAACTGTCCCGGATGCCAATGCGGCGGATTGGCACCGAGCCATTCTCAGCCAGCTGCTCGGCCACGGCCGAGCCCAGCCCACCGATGATCGAGTGATTCTCAGCGGTGACGATTGCGCCGCAGGAGGCTGCCTCCAAAATGGCCTCGCCGTCCATCGGCTTCAGGCACGGATGATGATCGACGCCAGCCGAGATTCCCGGCCTCAACGATCAGTCTAGCTCGGCAGTCGATCGGGAGTGCTGCCGTTCCATTTGCTGGGTCGAGGGGCGCGGCCTTCGGCGCAGCACCGTGACAGCCTCGGCTGTGGCCGCACTTCTGGCGGAACTGCCGTCAAGCTGGGCACTCCGCGCCGCGCATTACCGCTTGCGGAGCGACATGTCGAGCGACACCGCAAGTACAAGCACGGTGCCGAGGACGACGGTTTGTCAGAACGACTGTACGACAAGCAGATTCAACCCATTGTTGAGAACGCCCACGATAATCGCCCCGACGGCCATGCCAATGACCGAGCCTTCGCCTCCAAGCAGGCTTGTCCCGCCAAGGATTGTCGCGACGATCACCTGAAACTCGAAGCCGATGCCGACGGTGGGCAGGCCTGCGCCGAGGCGGGATAAGAGGAGCACAACCTCGGTGCCAGCCATCGTTCCGGACAGGGCATACAGCCAGATCTGAAGGGTCGCTCCTCCTTTATTGCGTTAGGGATTAGACTGCGGGACTCGTCTGTGCTATGATGTCTGTGTTATGATGTCTGTGCTCAGACCACTCTACAATGCCGTTGTGCCGTTGTCAAGAGCGTCCAGCTCTTCCCCGGAGATGAGATCGCCAGTTCAATGACAAAAAGGGTGCGGTTGGTCGCAGACCGCACTGAGTGCAGGGGCCAACTGCCCCATAGCAATGCGGGAGGTTAATCTCACGCCCGGCGCACCATGCGCAACTCGACAAGAAGGAGGAGCGACATGCTTCAGCGGCTGGTGTATTCTCGTTTCAAGGTCTACCGCGTCAACCCCAAAGATATCGACGCTGCCCCTATCCAACCGTATCCCTTCTGTGAGCCATCCACCTATCGGATTGTCACCGTGATCAATGAGCCGGCCACCCAGATTGTCTACGAGGACTGGTTCAAGGGACAGGACGTCATGTGGTGGACGTGGACCGATGAAATCCACTTCGTATTGCAGGGGAAGGCCGAAGTGACGGTCTGGCAGCCTCCTGACCTGACCGAGAAACTGGTTGAGATCGTGGAACCGCCGTGTGTCTACCTGATCCCGCGCGGCGCCCGAGTCCAGTGGCATGTGCTCAGCGACGTGCCGTTCCGAAAACTCGTCGCTGATATTCCCAACCCAGGGTTCGAGGCGATCGCCTAGACGCAAGGAGCGAGGTCTTCCTGGGCCGCCCCGGCCATGCGCGAGGAGCGTCGCCCGATCGCCGGCAATGCACTCCGGCGGTCATGGTTCGTTCGTCCTGGGGCGGGAGCCCTGCGAGCCGCGGGGTGGGGCGGCAACGAACAACGAATTCGTTGTCGAGATGCGGGGCATATTCAAACGCTTTGGCGGCGTCCAGGCCCTGAAGAAAGTGGATCTGGAGGTGAGGCGTGGAGAGATCATGGGCATCGTCGGCGACAATGGCGCGGGGAAGTCGACGTTAATTAAGATCCTTTCGGGGGCCTCCTGGCGGATGAAGGACGGATTCTCATCATCGGGTAAGAAGTGCACATCGACAACCCGCTACAGGTCTACCGGCTGGGCATTGGCATGATCTACCAGGACCTGGCGCTTATCAACAATCTTGACGTCGCCGGCAACATCTTCATTGGCCACGAGTCGATGTACGGACCGATGCAATTGCTGCTGGACATAAGGAGCATGTACGCCAAGGCGGAGGCGCTGATCAAAGATCTGCGCGTCAACATCAGCTCGCGCAGGTTGAAAGTTGCCCGCATGTCCGGAGGCCAGCGCCGGATGGTCGCCTGCGACCGTGCAATTGCCTTCCAGTCCCGAATCCTGATCATGGACGAGCCAACCGCCTCGCTCGGCTTGACGGAGGCGAATGCGCTGCTCGGGCCGATCCGGAACCTCAAATCCATGGGACTCTCTATCTTGCTCATCGCCCAGCGCATCCCGGACGTCTTGTCGATCGCCGACCGCGTGTTTGTCCTCAGGGGAGGCGAACGACAAGGCGTCTTGGATGTCCGCCAAGTGTCCCTCGATGATGTGGCAACGATGACGGTCAGGGGCAAGGAGGGTAACGGCAAGTCGGCCCCTGAAGTGGCGTACAAGTCGTTCGGATGGATTGCGAGACAAGCCGAGTTCCGGAGGCACACGTTCCCGCGACCTGGGTTGAGGAATACGCCCGGAGAGGCAGCTGCACCCGACTGACCAAGCGATGCTTGGACCACGATTCCACGAAAGGAAGGCCCAACTATGCTAGACAAAGAACGAATGCCCGCGAAGCCGAAAGAGCCTATCATCTTCGTCAACGGAGAGTTCCTTCCACAGAGTCAAGCCAAGATTTCGGTGCTTGACCACGGCCTGATGTACGGAGACGGGTGTTTTGATGCTTGGTGCGGCCGGAACGGGTTCATCTTCCAACTGGACGCGCACCTGGATCGTCTCTACCGCTCTGTGCATGGCCTCAAGATTGATCTGCGAATGCCCAAAGCGACGATGCGCGAGAACATCATCGAATGCGTTCACCGCAATGTAGTCCCCGACGTTTACATCAAAGTCCTTGTCACGCGCGGCATCAGCCCGGAACCCGTGATTGACATGCGCAAGTGCAAGGAGGCGAGCGTTGTGATCTTTGCCCGGGAGGAACAGTTTGAAGTCCCCGAGGAGAAGAAGGGTACCGGCATCCGCATTAAAGTCAACTCCATTCGGCGCGTCTCGCATCAGAGCCTGGAGCCGAAGATCAAGTCGCTCAACTACCTGAATATCGTCATGGGGAAGCTCGAAGCATGGGAGTGCGGTTTTGATGAGGCCGTCATGCTGGACGACAATGGCTTCGTGTGCGAATGCCCGGGCTTCAATATCTCCTTTGTGTCCGGCAACACGCTCTTCACGCCGTCGCATGGCATCCTGGTGGGCATCACCCGCAACTCCGTCATGGAAATGGCCCGCGAGATGGGCATGGAGGTCCGGGAGGGACACTATACGGTATTCGACTTCACCAGTGCGGACGAGGTGTTCATGACCAACACGGTGGCAGGCGTGGCACCGGTCGTCGGTATTGACGGCTGGAAAATCGGCGAAGGGAAGATGGGCCCCATTACGCGCAAGTTTCAGGAAACCTACCTCAACTGGCTGGAGACAGGACGCCACGGAACGCAGGTCTTCCCCGAGGCTTGGTCCTAGACGCGCGGAAGGTGCAGTCCACGAGCGAGTGGCGAGTCGATCACGCTGGGGCGCGGGACTCCGACGCGCCCCAGCGCAAGAACGCCCGTGGGTGTCAAAGGACGGCAATCTGGGCGCATGGGCCTCGGCGACTGCGACCGGGGCCTCCGCCGAGCAGATAGGAGCCGACATGGGCAATCTGAGATTTGCGGTGCTTGGAACCGGGTGGTGGTCCGCCTTCCAGATCCAGGGCTGGATGGAAGTGGGCGGCGTCGAACTCGTCGCGCTCTACAACCGAACGGTCTCGAAAGCCGAGAAGGCGGCCGCGCGGTTCAAGGTTCCCAAGGTCTACGCAGATCCGGAGGAGCTGTTCAAAAAGGAGAGGCTGGACTTCGTGGACATCATCGCCGGAAATGATGTCCATCCCTGGCTGGTCTACCTCGCCGCCCAGTACAAGGTGCCGGTGATCTGTCAAAAGCCCATGGCGCCGGATTGGGAAAGCTGCCAGAAGATGGTCCGGGTCTGCAAGGAGGCCGGGATCCCGTTCATGATCCATGAGAACATGCGTTGGCAGGCCCCTCTGCGCGAGGTGAAGCGCATTCTGAGCGAGGGAACAGTGGGCAAGGTCTATCGAGGGCGCGTCTCGATCATTGGCTGCTCGCCGCTCGAGTACGTGGAACAGCCCTTCCTCAAGGAATTGGATCGGCTCAGCTTGATGGATTTGGGGTCCCACGTCCTGGATACAGCCCGTTTCCTGCTGGGCGAGCCCGGTAGTCTCTACTGCCAGCATCTTCGCAGCCGGGACGACATACGCGGGGAGGATGTGGCCACGATCGTCATGGACATGGGCGGGGCGATATGCACCGTGGAGACCAGCAACGCCACGCGGACGTCGTGGAATCACTTTCCGGATGTAACCGTCTTCATTGAGGGAACCAAAGGATCGATCGAATTGGCCCCGGACTACTGGGTCAGGGTGAATACGGATGAAGGCACAACTGCCCGCCGCATTGATCCCCCCATGCTGTCATGGATACGCGCCGACCAACCGCATTGGCATGCCAGCATCGTTTCGTGCAACGCTGACCTCTTGGGGCAAATAACAACCGGCAAGCTGGCGGAAACGAACGGGGACGACAACCTGCGGACCATGAACCTGGTGTTCAAGGCGTATGAGTCGGCGGAAAAGAATCAGGTGATCCACCTCTAGAAGGCGCCCCGGTCCCACGCGTGATGCGGCGTGGGGACCTGGGTCGGGAGGATCGCGGCCCCAACTCAAGGGGAAGTGCCCTGTGGCCGGCACCTACTTCCGGCGGGTAGCGTCGACCATCGATCCGTTGTCGCCGCCGGCAAACGTCTGAAGGATGGCGGATGGAACCCATGCCCTATCACTCGCCCCAGTTGCTTGCGGAGATTGGAGGGACGGCGCAGAAACTTCGCATTGAGGTCCTGGATATGGTCTACCGCGCCCAGTCAGGACACATCGGCGGGGCGTTCTCTGCGGCCGAGATCATCGCTGCGCTGTACTTCCACCATCTGCGCCTGGATCCCGCGAGGCCGGAATGGCCCGAGCGAGACCGGATGTTAGTCTCCAAGGGCCACTGCTCGGCGTTGCTCTATGCAGCGCTCGCCTTTCGGGGTTTCTTCCCCGTTGAGGAACTGACGACCTTTCGCCAGCTCAACAGCCGCCTGCAGGGCCATCCGGATCGACTGAAACTGCCGGGCGTGGAGATGTCCGCCGGTCCGCTGGGCCATGGCATCGCCGTGGGCGTGGGCATGGCGCTGGCCTTGCGAATGGCGTGCGCCAAGCCCTCCTCCCAGACGGCGTCCTCCTCGCGGGCCTCGGCGGCGCGCGTTTACGTTCTGCTGGGGGATGGCGAGATCAACGCTGGGATCGTGTGGGAAGGCGCGCTTGTGGCGGCCAAGTACCGGCTTGGGAACATGACCGCCATCCTGGACTGCAACGGCATACAGCAAACGGGCGCCACTGCGGATGTACTTCCCACGGAACCGCTACTCGACAAGTGGCATTCATTTGGCTGGCATGTGCAGGAGATCCACGGTCACAATGTGGGAGAGATCCTTTCCGCTCTGGACCGCGCGGACGAGGTCCATGCGCAGCCCAGCATGATCGTCGCCCGGACGACCAAGGGGAAGGGTGTCAGCTTCATGGAGTACGACCATCGCTGGCACGGCATGCCTCCCAACAAGGAGCAATTCGAGAAAGCCATGGCCGAATTGCAGGATGGGCTGACACAGTGGCAGGCATGATGTCGATGCGCAAGGCCTATGGCGAAGCGCTGGTCCGCCTGGGACACGCCTGTCCCGACGTGGTGGCCCTGAGCGCGGATGTCAGCAACTCCGACTACAGCTACCTCTTCGAGAAGGCGTACCCGGATCGATTCTTCAACGTAGGAATCGCCGAGCAATGCCTGGTCGACGTGGCGGCCGGCCTGGCGTATTGCGGCAAGATCCCCTTTGCCAACACCTTCGCCTTCCTGTTCTCCACGCGAGCGCTGGAGATGGTGCGTACACATCTGTGCTACGGCGGCGCCAACGTCAAACTCATGGCTGCCTATGCGGGGCTCTCGGATTCCTATGATGGTCCGACCCACCATGCGATCACCGATCTGGCGATCATGCGCAGCCTCCCGAACATGACCGTCGTTGTCCCGTCCGATCCGGTGGCGATCGACAGGCTCTTGCCGCAGGTCGCGGCATGGCAGGGCCCGGTCTACTTGCGGCTCAACCGGAACGAGGTCCCGCTGCTGTTTGACAAAACCTATGCCCCTGTTATTGGCCAGGCTCAGACGCTGCGCAATGGCCAGGACGTGACACTGGTGTGTTGCGGTCTGATGGTCAGCCGTGCCCTGGAGGCCGCCGTCCAGCTCGAAAGGCAGGGCATCCGCGCGCGCGTCCTGGAAGTTCACACCGTGAAGCCCATAGATGAGGCAGCCATTGTGCGCGCCGCGACCGATACCGGGGCCCTTGTCACGGCGGAGGAACACACGGTTATGGGAGGACTGGGCGGCGCCGTGGCCGAGGTGATTTCGGAGAAAGTCCCTGTTCCCTTGCGGCGGGTGGGATTGCGCGATTGTTTCGCGGAGTCCGGGCCCTATGAGCCCTTGCTGGAGAAGTTCGAATTGACGGCCGCCTCGATTGTGGAGGCCGCCCATGCCGCCATTGCGGCCAAGCGCGGTTGAGGGGAGGCAAGAACCGCCGCCGTGCGGCATGGGGAGAGGTGACGGCGCGTGCCGGGGAAGCCGAGCGGCGGAGGGAGACACGCGAACATGAAAACCCGTAATGTGCTCTACTACGGCCGCGAAGAGGCATTGCCGGAAGCCGTACAGCTGCGCGCCGGGCCGCTCGCCCTGGAGTATCGTGCTGGCGAGATTGGCAACATCGTTCTAGGAACGCACCCCGTCCTGCAACGCATCTATGTAGCCGTTCGGGATCGCAACTGGGGGACGATACCCAATGTGATTGCCAACGAGCGCATCGCCCAATCCCGCGGCTCGTTCGAAGTGTCATTCGAAGCCGAGAATCGCCAAGGGGAAATCGACTTTGCCTGGCACGCCGACATCACAGGCAACTCGCTCGGCAACATCACCTTCCTCTTCGAGGGCGAAGTCCGCAGGACCTTCCTGACGTGCCGCATCGGCCTGTGCGTTCTTCACCCATTGCAGACGTGCGCAGGCAAAGCATGCATGGTGGAGAAGGAAGGGGGCATCAAGGTCGAGGGGGTCTTCCCGCGAGATATCGTGTCCGGGGAAGTGCCCCCATTCATCGACATGACGGGGATGACCTATGAGGTGACGCCCTCGACCCGGGTCAGGCTGCGCTTTGAGGGCGACCTCTTTGAAATGGAGGATCAGCGCAACTGGACCGATCCCCCCTATAAGACGTTCTGCACGCCGTCTCGGCTGGAATGCCCTCGCGAGGTCAAAGCAGGGACCTCGATTCGGCAAGCTGTCCGTTGTTCGCTGCATTCATCGGAGGCCATTCCGGTGGCCTCGGCCGCGGCACGCCGGGATGAGGTTGTTCGTGTGGCGGTCGACAGAAACGTCACGCGACGGCTTCCAGAGATCGGGCTGGGAGTCGCCTCCCACGGCCAGCCGCTGAGCCGGCGAGAGGTTGACAGCCTGAGGGGCCTGCATCTCTCTCATCTGCGCGTGGACCTGACACCGAGTCGCCCCGGTTGGCGCCTGAGGCTGGAGCAGGCCGAGCGCGAGGCGCAGGACGTGGGCGTTGCCCTGGAGGTGGCCTGGCATGTGGCAGAGGCCGATCGGGAGGTCAACGACATGGCGGAGGCCTTGGGCCGAGTCGAAGCCGGGCTGACTAGGCTGCTTGTGTTTCGGGAGAACACCTTCGTCACTGAAGAGGATGACATACGAATCGCTCGACGGCACTTATGCAGTGCCCATCCCGCCATGCGAATCGGTGGAGGTTCGAACTCCGACTTCAGTGAGCTCAATCAGCACCGTGCCCCCTTTGACCTGCTGGACTTCGTGTGCTATTCGATGAATCCGCAAGTGCACGCCACCAGTGACAGAGTATTGGTGGAAAATCTCGAAGCCCAAGCGCACACGGTAGAGAGCGCCCAGCGTTTCTCAAACGGGCTGCCCATCATCATCAGCCCGGTGACCTTGAAGCAGCGTTTCAATCCAACGGCCTCCGGACCGCCGGTGACGGGTGGGGAAGGCGAATTGCCGCCTGAAGTGGACGTCCGCCAGGTGTCGCTTCTGGGCGCCGGTTGGACCGCTGGCAGTCTGCACTACTTGTCTCTGAGCGGAGTTGCAAGTATCACCTACTACGAAACAACCGGTTGGCGCGGGGTCATGGAGACGGAGGCGGGGTCGCTATTTCCCGGGCGATTCAAGTCTTCGCCCGGGGAGGTCTTCCCTCTCTACCACGTCCTGGCAGATGTGGGGGAGTTCTCCGGTGGGGAGGCGTTTCAGACACAATCGACCAGCGGGCTGACCGCGGTAGGATTGGGGCTTGCGAAGCAAGATCGGATGCGTCTTCTCATAGCCAACCTGACCCCGCAAGACCGGCGGGTGGTCATCGCAGGGGTTGAAGGGGAGGCAAGGGTCTGCATGCTGGATGAGACCAATGCCGAAACGTCGATGACGGATCCGAAGTGGCGGGAGCGGCAGACCGGGACCCTGCGCGCTCCCCACAACGGAGAGCTGGAACTCGGACTTCTGCCGTTTGCCGTGGCCACGATCGACTGGCACAAGGCCACCAGCCCGTCCAAAGGGTGACCATTGGCGGCGCGCACCGATGCCCGCGACGCAGAGTGCGCCGCATGAGGAGAGTGAGGAGCGGATGATGGAGGTTGCCCCCGAGCTCGGCCTGGAGATGTACCGGCGCATGACGCGCATCCGGCAGTTTGAGTTGGCGGCGAGCGAGCTGTTCCGGCGCGGGCAAGTCAAGGGGACGGTTCACACCTATGTCGGCATGGAGGCCTCGGGTGTGGGAGTGTGCCTGGCCCTTCGCGAGAGCGACTTGATCGTGGGAACCCATCGCAGCCACGGGCACAACATTGCCAAGGGCGCCGACACGAAACGAATGATGGCGGAAATCCTCGGCAAGGGAACGGGATACTGCAAGGGACGCGGCGGCTCGATGCACATCGCAGCCTTCGAAACTGGCAGCCTGGGAGCGCTGGCGATCGTCGGGTCCGGCATCCCGTTGGCGGTCGGCGCCGCCCTGGCCTTCAAGATGAGGCGGGAAGACCGGGTGGCCGTGCCCTTCACCGGTGATGCCGGCACAAACACGGGCAATTGGCATGAGGGCGTGAACATGGCCGCAGCCGGGAAGCTGCCCGTCGTTTTCGTCGTTGAAAACAACCGCTACGGCGTGTCCACCAACATTGCCGAGACGTGCGCCATTGAGGATTTGTCGCTGCGGGCGCAGGGATACGGGATACCGGGAGTGCGCGTGGACGGGTTCGACGTGCTGGCCGTCTACGACGCGGCCCGCCAGGCGGTCTCGCGAGCGCGCCAGGGCGACGGCCCTACGCTGCTGGTGACGGAAAGCTACCGCCTGGATGGGCACTATGC
Source organism: uncultured Anaerolineaceae bacterium (assembly GCA_964528155.1). Taxonomy (GTDB): domain Bacteria; phylum Chloroflexota; class Anaerolineae; order Anaerolineales; family E44-bin32. Next base: position 7,093 of record CAZGRL010000049.1, on the reverse strand, counting down.
TGGCGAGCCCGAGGTGTACCGCAGTCGCTCCGAGGTGGAGGAGTTCTGGAAGCTCGAGCCACTGCGCCGTTTCCGCTCCTATCTTGTCGAACACAGGACTGCCACGGGCGAAGCACTCGACTCCATCGAGAGCGAGGTCAAGCGCGAAATCGAGCAGGCCGTGCAGTACGCCAAGGAAAGCCCGGAGCCGGACCCAGCGACAGCCATGGACTATATCTATGCGTGAGCAGATAAAGAGGCAGGAATGACGAGTCCCGAACGAGACCCTGTCAGTCTGGGCAGCGCCCAAACAGGATTCTCCCCTTCCCTGGTTGTGCAGGTGCCGGACGACGTGCCGCACAAGGTGCTGACTTACCAGGAGGCGATCCGGGAGGGTTTGCGGGAGGAGATGGTCCGGGATCCGAGCGTCTTCCTCCTGGGGGAGGACATCGGAAAGCATGGGGGTGCGTTTGGCGTGACTCGAACGCTCTTCGACCAGTTCGGGCCGGAACGCGTGCGCAACACACCCATCTCAGAAAACACGATCGTCGGCGCTGGAACCGGGGCCGCCCTGGTTGGCATGAAGCCGGTCATGGAAATCATGTTTGCGGATTTCTCGCTTCTGGCCATGGACCAGGTCTGCAATCAGGCTGCCAAGATGCGGTTCATGACCGGCGGCCAATGCAGAGTGCCGTGGGTGCTGCGCCTGCCGCAGGGCGGAGGGGCGGGGAAGAGCATCGCCGCCCAACACTCGCAGAGCCTGGAGGTCCTGTACGCCCAGTTTCCCGGGCTCAAGGTTGTGTTTCCCACCACCCCCTACGACGCCAAAGGCCTTATCCGGGCGGCGATCCGCGATGAGAACCCGGTCATCTTCTTCGAACACAAGATGCTCTACAGCCTGCGCGGCCGCGTGCCGGATGCCGAGTACATCCTGCCCATCGGCCGGTGCGACGTGAAGCGGTCTGGGACCGACGTCACAGTCATCGCGGACGGTTCTATGGTCTGGCATGGCATGCAGGCCGCCGAGGCGGTTCTGCCTCAGGGGATCGATGTTGAGGTGATTGACGTGCAGACGCTGGCGCCGCTTGATGAAGCCGGCCTTGGAGCGTCCGCCCGCAAGACGGGGCGGGTCGTGCTGGTCGCAGAAGCCTGCCGATCGTACGGCCCCGCGGCAGAATGGGGAATGGTGGTGATGGAGCAGGCGTTCGATTTCCTTGAGGGCCCCCTCGTCCGTGTCGTGGGCCGCCACAGCCCGATCCCCTTCGCCGACAGTCTCGAAAGAGGGGTGTGGCCGGAGACCCAAGACATCATCCGGGCAATTCTATCCGTGGCCGATTACTGAGGCAGGGCGCCGACGGCATGCGGTGCTCGACGCCGACGGAGCGAGAGGCGCACATTATGGCCATTGAGATCTACGTTCACAAGATGACGGAACACATGGAGACGGCGAAGATCCTTCGCTGGTTGGTGGCCCCGGGCGAAGTCGTGGTATCCGGACAGGCCATTCTGGAAGTGGAGACCGACAAAGCCGTTGTGCAACTTGAAGCCCCGGCCAGCGGCGTGCTCAAGGGCATCCGGCCTGGGGTTGCGGAAGGAGCAGAGGTGAGGGTCGGCGCGACGATTGCCTTCATTGCCGAGCCGAATGAGGAAGTCCCCTCGCTGGAGCCTCTGGCTGCGCCAAACGTCCAACCAGAGACTGCCCAGGTGCGCGGCGCCGCACGCGAGGGCAGTTCGAGGGCGTCCAATCTGCGCGCTACGCCGGTCGCCCGGCGTGTCGCCAGGGAATTGGCGGTGGAGTTGCATCTTGTCCGGGGAACCGGACGCGATGGCTGCATTCGCGAAGAAGATGTGCGCGGGTTCGCCGAGCAGCGGGGACAGGTGCCTTCCGGCACAGGAGCATCGACGGCACACCCGCCTCCACCGCGTGGCGTAGGAACGGTCCCCGGCCAGGCCGGGACGTGGATGGACCTCTCGCCAGCTCAGCGCCTCACCGGGAAGCGGATGCTAGAAAGCGTCCAGGCCGCCCCCCAGTTTGTCCTTTCCGTCGATATTGACATGTCGAGAGTCATTGACTTGAGGTCGGTTTCGGACCAGGGACTCGCTTCGGGAGAATCGGGGCCGGTTTCGATAACCTCGGTACTAGTGAAGGCCACGGCCTTGACGCTGAAGAAGCATCCCCGTCTGAACGCTTCCTATGCAGACGGCAGGATCCTGCTCTACGAGCCAGTCAACGTGGGGGTTGCGGTTGGCAGCGACGCGGGACTCATCGTGCCCGTCGTCCTTTCGGCGGATGAGAAATCGCTGGCGCAAATCGACCTCGAAATCCGGGCCTTCCAGGAGAAGGCTAAGCGGACACGGTTCTCAGACCGGGACCTCACAGGGGGGACATTTACGATCTCGAACCTTGGTATGTTCGGCGTGGATCGGTTCGATGCCATCATCAATCCCCCACAAAGCGCCATTCTTGCCATGGGGCGGATTCGAAAAGTGCCGGTCTTGAGTGGGGAGGATCGGCTGCTTGCCCGACCGATGGCCACGCTTTCCCTGACCATCGACCACCGGGTCATGGACGGCCTCCATGGCGCGCAGTTCCTGGGGGACCTGAAGGCGATCCTGGAGGAGCCCGGGGCGCTTGCGGATTCGGCTGGGACAGCCGGAGCCCAATGAGTTCCTGGGGGGCGCGGCCGGGGGACGGTCTCGTCAGGGGTCGATTCCGGCCTCACGAGCAGAGCGGCTGAGCCAGTCAGCCCCGGCCGCAAAGCTTGTGCATGCACGGCCTGTCCGAAGCATCGTCGATTTCGCCATCGCCACGTCGCCGGCGAGTTAGGAAAGGGGACCCGTCATGAAACGAACCGCGGCACAGGAGAGCATATTCCGTACCCTCGGCTACAAGGAGGGGCTCGTCGACCGAGTTGTGGATGAAATCCAGCACATGATCATCGAGGGTACCCTTGAGGCCGGGATGAAGCTCCCGGGAGAGAGGGAGCTTGCAGACCAAGTCGGAGTCAGCCGCACGGTGATCCGCGAAGCTATCAAGACACTCCATGCCAAGGGGTTGATCGATCTTAGGCAAGGAGTGGGGACCTTTGTGCGCGCCATCAATGGCGAACAGATCAGCGGTCCCCTGACGATGCTCCTTCGCACAAATGGCATCACGCTCGAGAACCTCCATCAGGTGCGGATCATCCTTGAAGTGGAGATCGCGAGGGTGGCGGCCAGCGAGGCGACGGGGGCGGAGATAGCCCGTCTCCAGGAACTCCTTACAGAGTCGGAGAGGGTGATGGATGACCCCGGAGCGTTTGCTGAAGGCGATGCCGCCTTCCATCACGCATTGGCGGAATTCTCTCATAATCCACTACTTGTCATGTTGCTAGATTCAATTGGCGGGCTCATGCGCGACGTGCGCATTTCTGTATCCAAATACCCGGATCTCTTCCGCTTGATTGTCCCGGATCACCGCGAGATTCTTGAGAGCGTGAAGGCCAAAGACCCCTCCCGCGCGCAGCAGGCCATGCGCCATCACCTCGAGAATGCGCGGAAGATTCAGGAGCTCTACTTGCGCGACAGGGAGGCGAAAGGGGAGCACGCGGGTGCATAGGGCCGCGTGTGCAATGGCGAACCGGCGTACGGGAGATGGCTGAGGCAACGGCGGGACGGCGCGGGTCTCGCCCACGGGCAGACCTGGTGACGCCTCAATGACGCAAACGCTCATCTGCATCCATACCCTCCCGCTCCTGGTCGATGAGTTTGAGCGGCTCGGGCATGCGATCATCCCGAACGTGAAGATGATGCATGTTCTTGACGAGCCTTTGCTGGCCCTTGTGCAACAAAGGAACGGCATTGGACCGGAGGAGGCGGAGAGACTTGAGTCCCACATCCGCCTCGCCCAACGCGCGGGTGCCCAAGCCGTGCTCGTGACTTGTTCCACGCTGTCGCCGGCCATTGCTGGAATGCGCACCAAAGTGCCCATCCCACTCATTTCGATTGATGAACGCATGGCCGCTTTGGCAGTTGCGCGCGGAGAACGGATAGGCGTCATCGCCACGGCCAAGTCGACGCTGGGTCCGACCGAGAAGATGCTCAAGGACCAGGCTGCCCTCTTGGGCCGGGAAGTTGTCGTTCATATGCACCATGTTGATGGGGCGCTAGATCTTCTTCTGTCCGGCGAGGGGGGCAAGCACGACAAGCTTGTCAAACAGGCAGTCGACGACATCTCCCCGCAGGTGGATGTGATCGTCCTCGCCCAGGCTTCCATGGCTCGCGTCTTGGATGTCATAGCGGAAGGCGAACGCAAGGTGCCGTTGCTCTCGAGTCCGCATATCGCCCTGGAACAGGCGCGTGAACTGCTGGGGCGTTGAACTGTCGGCGTCGAACAGCGAATCCGAAGAAAGGCGTCTTTACCCAAGGCTCGAGTTTCGAAGCTCTTGTTGACGCAGGGAAGACGATGAGATGCATCTGGCGGAGGGCGCGCCTATGAACTCGCGAGAACGAGTCCGCCTGGCTCTTGACCACCGGGAACCTGATCGGGTTCCGTTTGACCTGGGCTCGACCATTGTCACCGGAATCCACATTGGTGCCTATCGCGACCTGCGTCGACATTTGGGACTGCCGGACACGGAACTCCGAATCGCCAACTTGCCTGAACGAGTTGCCGAAGTGGATGAGGATGTGGCGGACGTGTTGTGCGTTGACGCGCGGAGTGCAGCGTCCGTGTCGATGTTTGTCCATGGGCTCGATACCATAAACCTGGGCGACTACACCGGCTGCTACGACGAATACGGCATCGGATGACGGATGCCGAAAGACGGCGGACTCTACTACGACATGTTCTACCATCCCCTGGCTGGCGAGAAGACCATTGAAGACGTCGAGGCTTTCCCGTGGCCCGACGCCCGTGACCCTCTCACGTTCCAGGGACTTCTGGAAAATGCCACGAGGATCACCGAGCATGAGCAACGGGCAGCCGTCGTGGCGACGCTTTTACGAGACGCCAAAGGCTAGTTGTTGTTCAAGAACACGGCGTCGTTGGGAGAGATCGAGGAGAGGACGCGCAAATCCAGAGAGACGCGGGCCCAGTGCCACTCCCGCCCGTTGACATGACGAAGGAGTCCGCGGAATCGTGACTATACTAGCAATAGATGAAAAGGAGGAATGAATGCCACAACTCGCAGCAAACCTCGCAATGCTGTACACGGAAAGTCCGTTCATGGATCGCTTTTCGCGCGCTAGAGCATCGGGCTTTCGGTTCGTCGAGTATCTCTTTCCATACGAGCAGGACATCGGCGTATTGGCATGGAAACTGAAGAAGCATGAGCTAACGCAGGTGCTGTTCAACCTACCTGCCGGCGACTGGGGCGCGGGCGATCGCGGCATCGCGGCGCATCCCGACCGCATTAGCGAGTTCCGACGAGGTGTCAAGATCGCCATTGAGGTTGCGCGTGCGCTTGGGGTTGCGCAACTGAATTGTCTGGTCGGCAAACGGGATGAAAATGTGCCGCTTGAAGAGCAGCGGCGCGTGATGGTCGAGAATCTTCGCTATGCAGCGCAGGAGCTCGCGAAAGCGAACATCCGGCTACTCATCGAGATGCTGAACCCCTTCGACGTTCCTGATTTCCTTATCGCGTCGCCTCAAGCCGCGTTTGCGGTGCAAGACGAGGTCGAATCGCTGAACCTCAAAATCCAGTACGACGTGTATCATGCACAACGCGCGGAGGGCGAGTTGGCAGGAACAATTCAAGCGAATCTCAAACGCATTGGGCATATGCAGATTGCAGATAACCCTGGTCGACATCAGCCAGGGACAGGCGAAGTCAACTATCGCTTCCTGTTCAACCATTTAGACAAGGTTGGATATGGAGGCTATATCGGGCTGGAATACGTGCCGGAAGGAACGACAGAACAGTCTCTAGGATGGGTCAGAGAATATGGCTATAAGCTATAGAGACCGCAGATCTGATCTTTGAACTAGAGGGATGGGAGGGACAAATGGAACGAATTGGTTTCATCGGACTGGGCATCATGGGCAAGCCGATGGCTCAGAATCTGCTCAAGGCGGGCTATCCGCTCGTTGTCTTGGATCGCGTGCAGGAGCCTGTGAACGAGCTCGTCGCGGCGGGCGCGAAGGCAGGCGTGTCGCCGCAGGATGTGGCGGAGCAAACGGATGTGATCATTACGATGCTGCCGGATTCTCCTGATGTCGATGAAGTAGTGCTCGGGGCTGACGGAGTCTTGGCGGGGTTGCGGCCGGACGCTCTCGTGATTGACATGAGCACGGTGTTGCCCTCGGTCGCACGACGTATTGCGGCAGCGGTGCGCGATAAAGCCGCGGATGCCCTCGACGCGCCTGTATCAGGCGGACAAGTCGGCGCGACGAATGCCACACTGACGATAATGGTTGGCGGCTCCCAAGATGCGTTTGACCGCGCCAGGCCGATCTTTGAGAAAATGGGGAAAAACATAACGCTTGTCGGGGAAGCCGGCGCAGGGCAGGTGACCAAGGCGGCGAATCAGATCATCGTTGGTGTCACGATTGCGGCGGTAAGTGAGGCCCTGCTGCTTGCGGCGAAAGCAGGCGTGGACCCATTTAGAGTGCGGGAAGCATTGATGGGCGGCTTTGCATCGAGTCGCATCTTGGAACTGCACGGGAACCGCATGATTGAACGGACGTTCGAGCCAGGGTTCAAGACCAAGCTGCACCGGAAGGACATGCAGATCATCTTGGACACTGCGCGCGAGTTAGGCCTGGCATTGCCGATGTCGGCGCAAGTGGCGGAGTTGATGAATGGGATGATCGGGGGCGGGGGTGGGGAGCTTGATCATTCAGCACTCGTCAAGGTGTTTGAGGGGTTGTCAAGCTTCGAGATCCAAGCCGCCTAGGAATAGGACTCCGAAGTCTGGGGTCGACGGGTGCCATTATGAGCGGCGATGGGGATCCGCTGAGCCGGATCAGATCGACCCCGTCCGTGCGCTGGCAGGATCTCTGCAGGCAATCCTGAAGTGGAGATCGGAAAGAGGGGACATCGATCTATTGAGGGGCTGTTATCTGTAACTCAGACAATGCAACTAGTACTCCGTCCACGTGATTAGGATGGACCGAAACTTGCATCGGTCAGGG
>CAZGRL010000048.1:0-26334 GCA_964528155.1 uncultured Anaerolineaceae bacterium | reverse complement strand
GTGGGGCAGGCTCGAGGATTATAAAGGTCGAGTGGGGCCTTGTCAACGGTCGGGACTACCATTACGATCGGCGCCCCGCCGCTGAGCACAGGCAGAGCCCCGTCTCATGCAGACGCCAGCCCCACCATGTCATCCCAGGGGATCGCCATGATGGAGCGAACGCTGCACTCGACTCTTGTCTCTGAGTGCGCTCACCCGGTCGCCCCTCCGGTCACGCCGCGATTGCCACCGGCTCCGCCGCTGAGCACAGGCATAGCCTGGCCGACCAAAAGGCCAGTCTCAATATGTCATCCTGAGCCGCCGTAGGCGGCGAAGGATCGTCATGGCATAACGATCGCCGTTCTTGAACCTTGTAAAGGACGTTCCGCCATCCTCTCATCTCAGGCGTCACATTGGGCCGCTGCCACTTCCTTCGCCGCTGAGCACAGGCAAGCGTGTGCACTCCACAGGCTCGCGGCCTGGTGAGTGCGGTCCGTGGATTCCAGAAGCTCTGCTTCTGGCCGCGAGCGCAGCGAGCGGGCGATCGTTCTCTCCTCCCCACAAGTTTCGCCTCCGCGCACAGATACAGCCTGTCCAATCCAGCATGGACGACAACTGCGCTGGGCCTGTACGCCCAGCGCAGTCTATTGGATGGGTTGACCCTCGATGTGAGCTAGTCGGCGGCGACAGACTCCGGCCCGACAAACTGGGCCTCCGTCAGTGCAGCCGCCTCTCCGTCGAGACGCTCGTCGCGCAGAACGGCCTCTTCACCGGGGAACCCGGTCCCGGCCGGGATCAGGTTGCCGATGATGACGTTCTCCTTCAAGCCCCTTAGATAGTCGACCTTGCCCTCGATCGCCGCTCCGGCCAGCACCTTGATCGTATGCTGGAAGGAAGAAGCCGAGAGGAACGACTCAGTATTGAGGGAGGCTTTCGTCACACCCAGCAACACCTGGGTCGCCCGGGCAGGCTGCATGCTTTCCTTCAGCATCCGCTCGTTCAGCTCCTGCAAGATCAGACGATCGATCAGGTCGCCTGGAAGCAAGTCCGTGTCGCCTGGCACGGTCACCTGGACCTTCGAGAGCATCTTGCGGATGATCACCTCGAAGTGCTTGTCGTTGATGTTCTGCCCCTGTGAACGGTAGACCTTCTGAACCTCGGTCAGCAGGTAGAGCTCGCATGCCTCACGTCCCAGGATTCGCAGGATACGGTGAGGGTTGAGAGAGCCTTCGGTCAGTTGATCGCCGGCCTCGACCTTGTCGCCTTCCCTGACCAACAGTCGTGCGCTGGCAGGGACTTCGTACATCGCCTCGTCCACCTGGTCGTAGGTGACGGTCACCTTGCGGTCTTCCACCTTCAACCGGCCCTCGTGGTCGGCGATGATCTGGGAGTCACCCCGGCTGGCGATCAGCTCGCCCATCTTGATCTGACCGCTGTCCTCGACCTTCATGGCCCAATTGCCGGGGATGTTGTACTCATCCCGCAGGACGCGGCTATCCCGGACTTCGACCTGACGTTGTCCATCCGGGACGTTGGACGGGACGACGTGGACCGTGCCGGCGATCTCGGATGTGATCGCTTCACCCTTGGGCTTCTTGCGTGCTTCGAAGAGCTCCTCGACGCGTGGTAGGCCGGTGGTGATGTCTCCGCCGGCCGCAACGCCACCGGTATGGAATGTTCGCAAAGTGAGCTGTGTGCCAGGCTCTCCAATGGACTGGGCGGCGACGATCCCCACGGCCGCGCCCAACTCGACCATCTCACCCCGACCCAGGTCCATGCCGTAGCACATGGCGCACATGCCAAAGCGGAGTTCGCACGTCAAAGGCGATCGGGCGAAGACTTCGGCAACGCCGGCATCTTCGAGTTGCTTGGCGAGTTCCAGCGTGATCAATTGATCGCGGTCAAGCAGGATCTCACCCGTGTTGGGATCGACGACCTTCCCCGCCGTGACTCGGCCGAGAATACGCGAGGCGAAATCCTGGCCCGCCACGTCGTCTGACCGCCGGATGGTGATTCCGTGATCCGTGCCGCAGTCATCGGCGTTGATGATCACATCCTGGGCGACGTCGACCAGCCGGCGCGTCAAGTAGCCTGCATCCGCCGTCCGAAGGGCGGTGTCGGTCAATCCTTTGCGGGCACCGTGGGTTGAGATGAAGTACTCCAGCGTGCTCAAGCCGTCGCGGAAGCTTGACCGGATCGGCAGCGGGATGATGCGTCCGGCAGGGTCGGCCATCAGGCCGCGCATGCCGGCGAGCTGCGAGATCGGGCCGAAGCCACCCTTGGTCGCGCCCGAGATGGCCATCGTGCTCAGGTTCCCGGCCGGGTCCATGGCTTGCCGAACGGCGGTTGCGACGTCGGCAGTGGTGTCCTGCCACAACTCGATGATGCGCTCCTTCTGCTCTTGGTCCGTTAACAGCCCACGCAAGTAGTCACGCCGCACAGTCTCGGCTTCGTCCAGGGTTCGTGCAATGATCTGTTCCTTCTCGGGGGGCACGGTGATGTCAGAGACGGCGATCGTCGTCCCGGAGCGTGTAGCGTACTCGAAACCGATGTCCTTGATCGCGTCGACCACCGCTGGCGTGCCATCTTCGCGCAGAAGTTGGTAGATCTCTCCGACAAGATCCTGCAACGACCCCTTGTCGAGCACGCGATTGACAAACCGCAACTCGGGCGGCAGGACTCGGTTGAACAGCACTCGGCCGACCGTCGTGTCAACCACCTGGCGCACCGGCTTCATCAGGCGCATCCCGTTCTCGTCAAGCCATGTCTCCACAAGGAGCTTGATCGGCGTATGGACTTCGACCTGACCGAGGCCGTAGGCCATCTCGACCTCGTCCAGATCGGAGAACGCCCGGCCTGCCCCGCGATGCTTCTTGCCCTCAACGATCATGGTCAGGTAGTACACGCCCAAGACCATGTCCTTAGACGGGGCAACGATCGGCTCGCCGTCAGCCGGCTTGAGCAAGTTCCTTGTCGAGAGCATCAATTGACGCGCTTCGTGAACGGCCTTCTGCGAGAGCGGCAGATGGACCGACATCTGATCGCCATCGAAGTCGGCGTTGAAGGCCGCGCATACCAGCGGGTGAAGCTGGATCGCCTTGCCTTCGACCAGAATCGGCTCGAACGCCTGGATGCCCAGGCGGTGAAGCGTCGGGGCGCGATTGAGCAGCACCGGTCGATCCTTGATGACCTCTTCCAGGACCTCCCAGACCTCCGGACGCTCGCGCTCGATGATGCGCTTGGCGCCCTTGACGTTGGCGGCGTAGTTGTACGAAACGAGCTTGGAGATCACAAAAGGCCGGTAGAGCTCCAGGGCCATCGCCTTCGGCAGGCCGCACTGGAAGAGCTTGAGATGCGGACCGATGACGATCACCGAACGTCCGGAGTAATCCACCCGCTTGCCCAACAGATTGCGGCGGAAGCGACCCTTCTTGCCCTTGAGCATGTCGCTCAAGGACTTGAGTTCGCGCCGACCGCGGCGTGACAGGGCCTTGCCCCGTTGGGCGTTGTCGATCAGCGAGTCCACCGCTTCCTGGAGCATGCGCTTCTCGTTGCGCACGATGACATCCGGTGCGCCGAGCTCAACGAGCCTCTTCAGACGATTATTGCGATTGATGACCCGGCGATACAGATCGTTCAGATCCGAGGTGGCGAAGCGGCCGCCGTCGAGCTGCACCATTGGACGCAGATCGGGCGGGATCACCGGCAACACCGTAAGCACCATCCACTCCGGGGCGTTGCTGGACCGGCGGAAAGCCTCGACGACCTTCAAACGCTTGGTCGCCTTCTTCTTCCGCTGCTTGCTGCGAGTGGTGCGTATCTCCTCCCACAAATCCTTGGCCAGGGTGTCCAGGTCCATCCGCTGGAGAATGTCATAGAACGCCTCGGCGCCCATATCGGCCCGAAAGACCTGTCCCCAGTTTGCCTTCAGCTCGCGATAGCGCGTCTCGCCCAGGAACATCATCGGGCGGATGCCCATCAGTTCTTCTCTGGACTGGACCAATTGCTCCGTGGCTTCCGTATTGATGTGGTCGGCCGAGTCACGCAGGTCCGAGATCGCCAGGTCCGATTCGGCTTTGACCTTCTCGATCTGCATCCGCACATGCTCGATCTCGCGGTCACGCTTCTCCTTCAGGCCGGCTTCGATCTCTTCGAGGCTAGCCTTGACCGCCGTTTGCACGATGGTGATGTGCTCGTTCCCGATCGTGTCGCCCTTGTCGGCCACCATAGTATCCGTGGCCTTGAAGTGGATCGGCGCTCGGATGGATTTGCCGAGCTTGTCGGTGAGGGAACGCTCGAGGCTTTGTCCCTCGCGAATGACAGGGTCGATCTGTTCGGCCACTTCTTCGTCGTAGGACTCTTTGACCTTCCTCAGACGGCCCTCGAGATCCTCGATGTGCTTCTTTCGATTGGCCTTCGTCTGGGCGATTTGCTGGTTAAGGGCGTCCGACTCCTGCTTCTCCAGCCGGACGATCTCGTCTTCGATTCGCTTGAGGGCCTTGCGCCGCGCCTCTTCGTCGACCTGGGTGACGACGTACTGGGCGAAGTAGAGCACTCGATCGAGATTGCGGCGTGAGATGTCCAACAGCAGGCCGAGGTACGACGGGACACGACGCGTGTACCACACATGTGCCACCGGTGCGGCCAGCGCGATGTGACCCATCCGCTCACGTCGGACAGATGATCGAGTTACCTCGACGCCGCACTTCTCGCAGGTGATACCTTTGAACCGAATATTCTTGTACTTCCCACAGTAGCACTGCCAGTCCTTCGTCGGACCGAAGATCGCCTCGCAGAACAGCCCGTCCTTTTCCGGCCGGAGGCGTCGATAGTTGATCGTCTCCGGCTTGAGAACCTCACCGTACGACCAGCTAAGAATGGTTTCCGGAGACGCCAGACTGACCCGCAGTGCTCGAAACCCTTTGGCTTCCACTCAGTATCCTCCATTTGCGCGGCGATGGACCGCGCTAAGCTTCCCTATCTACCTGGAACAAATGTGCTAGTCCGAAGACAAAGCAAAACAAGCGCGTGAGGATTGCTTGCCTCAAGCGCTTTGCGGGCGCCGACCCTAAGATCGATTCGCATGTACCTTGTAGTATATCTCAGGAAGGCTCACTGTCAAGGGCGAGGTCGACCGCCGTCGGGTGCATCGGGAGCTCGAGCGTGAAGGTGCTCCCCATGCCCAGTCGGCTCTCCACCCTCACCCTGCCCCCGTGTTGCTCGACGATCGATTTGACGATCGCCAGCCCCAGGCCGGCGCCCTTCTCCTTCAGCGATTCGGGCCGGCGAGCGCGGTAGAACTTCTCGAACAGCCGGGCCTGGTCGGTTGGGGCGATCCCCAGGCCGTTGTCCTCGATGACGATGCGCTGGACACCTTCCTCCTGGCTGGCCCGCAGACGGACGAGCCCCTTCTGGGGGGTGTACTTCAAGGCGTTGTCGACTAGATTGGCGATCGCCTGCCGCAGCAGCGTCGGGTCGGCCTCAATCGACTCCATGCCTTCGGCGGGTTCGACCTCGAGCGAGATCTGCTTGTTGACCGCCTGTGGCCGGTAGGAGTCCGCCACGTCGACGATGACGCGATCGATCTGCACCGGCTCGAGGCTGAGCCCAAGCCCGGCCTCGATCCGCCCCAAGTCGAGCAGATTGTCCACCAACGACGCCATCTGGTCGACGCTGTCCAGGATTTTGCGGACGAAATCCTTCTGCTGGTCATTCAGAGTCCCCATCATCGTCAACATCGTGCCGTAGCCGCGCATCAAAGTCAGCGGAGCGCGCAAGTCGTGGCTCACGGTCGAGACGAACTCTGATTTCAACATGTCCAGCTTCTTGTAGTGTGTGATATCGCCGAGGACGCATACTTTCCCCGATTCAGATTCTTGCTCCGCGCTCACATCACAGGCCGAGGCGAACATCACCCTGCCGTCCGGGGCCTTGATTTCTGCCGTCCGCAGCTCGCCTCCCGGCTCGGCCAGGAGCCGAGTCAACTCGGGGACGAGCAGCACATCGGCGACGAGCCGCCCACGAGCCCTGGGGGCGGAGACGCGCAGCACCGCTTCCGCCGCCGGATTGGCGAGCGATATCCGACCCTCGCCGTCCGTGACGATCACCGCATCCGGCGTGGCTTCGAGCACGGCCGACAGCCGCATGCGCTCCTGTTCGGCCCGTCGATACAACCGGGTGTTTGCAGCCGAGATCCCCAGCTGCCCGGATACGATCGAGAGTAAATTAAGCTCCTCGGCGGAATACGCATGCGGCCTCTTGTGGCCTAGCCACAGCGCCCCAACGAACTCGTCTTCATTGTTGAGCGGCAGCGCCATCAGACTCTCGAGTGGAGACTCCAGGCCTTTCAGATTCAAGACTGCCCTCGCCCTAGTCGGGTTCTCCAGAACGATCCTGCCCTTCTCGCGGCTGAGCCCGAGGATCTGCTGATCAAGGGCCGACCATCGCCCGGGGTCCGAGCCGGACTGGTAGGCCTCCACAACGTCATCGTTATCACTTTCTGGAGAAGCCAGGACCAGCCGGACGGAGTCGGCCTGAGTCAGCCCCCGGATCCCGCCCAGGATGGACGGCATCACCGTCGCCAACTCGATGCTCGTCGCCATCCGCTGGCTGACATGCAGGAGCAACGCCATTTCATCCAGCCTAGCCTTCAGGCTCTTCTGCATCCGGTCGAAGGAGGCAGATAGCCGTCCGATCTCATCCTCGCCGCGAATGAGAACTGGTTGGGCGAGGTTGCCTCGGGTGATCGATTCGGCCACTCGCGCCATGGACTGAAGCGGGCGCGTCAGCCGACGACTCGAGGCGTGAACCAGGACGACCACCACCAGCCCGACGAGAGCGATGACAACGAACAGGCGCGTAGCGATCGGCAGGGCGAGCCGATCGACCTCCCGAAGGGGAACGGTGACAATCACTTGCCAAGGTGAACCGGCGGCGGGATGCACATACGTCAGGCGCCGGGTGCCGTCGGGCGCGGTCTCGGCCACAGGCACCCCGGCCTGGAACGAATTGAGATCCTGAGACTCCATCAATCGCGACGGGTCGGGGTGGACGATCACGACACCCCGATCATCAACGACGTACGCCTCGCCGTTCGGGAAATCGCTCAGGCCTGCGACGACGGGTTGAAGCATGGGGTTCGTCCCCATGTCGGACCAGCCGGCCAGTACCCCGACCACCGGGCTGCTTTCGTCCTTCTGAATCGGATCGAGAAACACGAGCTGCGCGCCTCTGCTGCCCTGAATCGGGGTGACGACGATCTCCTGGGGGACACCCCCGATGGCCACGGAGAGCCCTGCGCCCAGATCAAGCGTAGCTCGTTGTGGGTCCTCCGATCTGGAGCCTGTGGACGCCAGCACCTGGCGCGACGGAGTGAACACGGTCAGCCGGGTGAAGAAGGGAACCAGGCGCAGTTGCGCTTCGAGGTCGCCCGAATCGATCGTTCCACTCTCGACTTCGTCGAGAACGGAAAGGCCGAGTTGCCGGATCAGTGAACGACCGCTCTGGATGAAGAATGGCAATCCCCCACCGGCCTGTCGGGCCGTTTGGATCATCTGGTCCTGGACGAGCTCCCTGGCGGACGAGCGGGCTAGCACCCAGTCGCCGACGAGAAGAAAACTGCCGGCGACGACGCCGAGCAGTGCGAAAACGCTCACCATCCGTGCGGCGAGCGATCGATTGTAGGGTCCGACGACGAGGCGTGTCGGGGCGTGCCAGCGCTCGGGCCATGTTTCCCGGACGACCTCACACGCGCCGCCGGCGATCGCACCCTCGGCGACAGAAGCCAGCACCGCCAGACCAAGGTTGGAGAGTGCATAGTCGAGACCGTCGTAGACGGTCCCGCCGCTGGAAGAGAAGTACTCGAGGCCCCGCAGGCCACCAAGAAGCACCCCGGTCATGATCCCGGCGGCCAAAGGATGACGGGCAACTTTCCCCGGCCATTCCATGAAGTCCAGACGGACGAGCCAGGCGAAGACCGCCGCGCCGAGAGCCACGCCGAATGGAGTGAGAAGCGAATGCGTCTGCCATCCCGCACGCACCAGCCCTACAGCGAAACCGACAATCGCTGCCTGCCAACCTCCGATGAGCCCGCCCGCCAGCATCCAGGGTAGCCCACTGATGGCGGAGATGGTCGCCGCTCGCGGTCCCATGGGGATGCCCGGAGCTGCGCCTTGCGGCATACCGAGCTGGATAGTGAATAGTCCGACTGCAAAGGGAGCGCTGAGGAGCAAGGCGACAAGTGGGCCCGACTGTGGTCTCCCCCGAATCCGCCGGCCGTTGAGGTTCAGCCCCTGCTCTCTTCTGGTCAGAAGCCAGGTGGCCAGGGCCATTGAAAGGATGGCAAGGTATCCGGCGCCCCGGACGGGCAGAGAGAACCCGAACGCCTGACCAAGCCCCCAGAACTCGAAGCTCATTCTCACTCCCGGCTCGAACTGAGCGCCGAGGATTATAGCATCCGGGCTCTTCCCAGCCAGCCGTGACAGATAGCCGCGGACCACCCTAGAAGTGTGAGGTGGCGTCGAATCGCCCCCGCATGCCTGCCAGATCGGCGCTCCCGGACACGCTCGGTCCTCCCTGGAAGAGGGGTGACCGGCCTCCCGCTTGCCGGGGCTTTTCCTTTATGTTAGACTGCCGTAACAAGCGCGCCGTCCGGGCGGGGCATCGGGTATGGCCGAAAAGATCCTTATCATCGACGACGACATCGACACACTGAAGCTCGTCGGACTGATGCTCGAACGCCAGGGCTATCAGATCGCGGTGGCGAGCAATGGAACGGTCGGCATCTCGAAGGCAGTGACTGAGCAGCCTGAATTGATCTTGCTCGACGTTATGATGCCCGACCTCGACGGCTATGAGGTCACGCGCCGCCTCCGAGGCGATCCCAGCGTCTCACACATCCCCATCATCATGTTCACCGCCAAGACCATGGTCGACGACAAGGTGGCGGGTTTTGAGGCAGGAGTCGACGATTACCTGACGAAGCCGACTCATCCTGCCGAGCTCACCGCCCACGTCAAAGCGGTCTTGGCCCGCTCGGCCCAGGCGCGGGCGACGCCGATCGACCGGGCTCGGTTGGTCGGCTTCCTTGGTGCGAAAGGGGGAGTGGGGACCTCGACGCTGGCACTGAATGTCGGCGTCGAACTTCAAAACAGGGGACAGGATGTCATCATTGCCGAGTTCAATCCCGGCCGTGGAACCATCGGGATGGACCTGAACATCCCTCACCCCGACGGTCTGTCGAATCTGCTTTCGCGCGCCCTCAAGGATATTCATCTGAGGTCGGTCGAAGCCGAACTTGTCACCCACAGGACCGGCGTCCGGCTACTCCTATCGTCCTACATCGCCAAAGAAAGCGAGCTCGAACAAGCCATCCCGCAGATGGAAGCTGTCGTCGGCAATCTGGCATCGATGGCGACCATGCTTGTCGTCGATTTGGGGGCGGGATTGCGACCGTACGTCGAGCCACTGCTGAAACTATGCGACCGCGTGGTATTGGCTCTTGAGCCGGTTTACCCATCGAATGTAGTCGGACGTGCCCTCATTGAGGAACTGGAGACCGCCGGCATTGGTCGGCACAAGATGAGCCTGGCGCTTGTCACCCGCGAGCGAACCAGCCTTCAGATCCCCTGGCGACAGGTCGAAGCCGATCTGGGCGTCGAACTGGGTGGGATCATCTCCCCGGCGCCAGAGCAGGCCCATCAGGCCTCTCAGAGCAGCTCGCCTCTCGTCGTCCTCTACCCCGAGACACTGGTGAGCGATCAGATTCGCAAGCTGACAGACCACCTGGCCAATCAACTGCAGCTTGTCGAGACTTAGCTGCGCGTGCATTCATGATCCGATCTGCGCCTGAAATCGGAATCGCTGCAGACCTGATCCTCCAGGCGCAGCGCCCTGTTGCTTTGACCGGCGCCGGCATTTCGACACCCTCGGGTATCCCCGATTTCCGCTCTCCAGTAACAGGATTGTGGCAACGGTTCGATCCTATGGAGGTCGCCTCACTCTCGGCCTTCCGTTCTCAACCCGAGAAGTTCTATGTGTGGATTCGTCCTTTGCTTCGGACGATTCTCGAGGCGGTCCCAAATGCAGCCCACACAGCCCTTGCCGATCTTGAGAAGAAAGGTCGCCTGGCCGGCGTGGTCACTCAGAACATCGATGGCCTGCATCAGTGTGCCGGCTCGGAGCGGGTGATCGAAGTCCACGGCAACATGCGCATGGCGACTTGCGTCTCCTGCTTCCGCCACTTCCCTACCAAGCCATACATTGCAGCCTTGCTGGAGACCGGCGAGATACCGCGCTGTCCCGACTGCGGCAGCATCCTGAAACCGGACGTCGTGCTGTTCGAGGAACAACTACCGGCGGCGGCCATGCGCGAAGCTGAGAACATCATGTCCGGGACGGATCTTCTGATTGTCGTCGGATCATCGCTGGATGTTATGCCGGCGTCCATGCTTCCATTCAGGGCGCTCAACGAAGGTGCGGCCCTGATCATCTTGAACAACGAACCAACCTATCTCGACGGACGGGCTGACGTGATCATTCGCCAGGATGTGGCTGAAATCCTGCCTCTCGTCACTTCCGAGGTGCTCGGTGGCTAGACATTCTTCCCAATCGGACCGCGAGATCTCCGCAATTCGCAAATACCCCCTGCTTCTCCATCGGTATGTGCGCCTGCTTGAGGTATCCACCGATCTGGCGTCGACCTTGAAGTTGGAGACGCTGCTCCAACACATTGTGGAAGCGGCGATGGAACTTACCGACAGTGAGGCGGCCTCGCTTCTGCTGTACGATCCACAGGCCCATCAGTTGTATTTCGAGGCGGCGACCAACGATCTGGTGGACCAGCTTGGCCGGACAGCCGTGCCGGCCGAAGACAGCATCGCCGGGTGGGTGTTCACCAATTGTGAACCGCTCGTGGTTCAGGATGCCCTGCGTGATTCGAGATTCTTCCGCGAAGTCGACGTTCTGACGCGCTTCAGCACGAGCTCCGTGTTGGGAGTCCCCTTGCGCACCAAAGACAAGACCCTGGGTGTGATCGAGGCGGTGAACAAGCTCAACGGGGCATTCGACCAGGAAGACGTCAGGCTCTTGCAGGCGCTGGCCGCACAGGCGGCCGTGGCGATCGAGAATACGCGACTGTTCCAGCAGAGTGACTTGATCGCCGAGATGGTTCACGAGCTTCGCACGCCGCTCGCTGCATTGACGGCCGCTTCACATCTGCTACAGCGACCAGACCTACCCACGGACCAGCGCGACAAGCTCAGCGCGACGGTTCAAACGGAGGTGCAACGGCTTAACGAGATGTCGACTGACTTTCTTGAACTAGCCCGGCTCGAATCGGGTCGTATACGATTCGTGCGTGAGCCGGTTCACCTGGGAGGTCTAGTAGGAGAATGCCTGGAGATCGTCCGGCCTCAGGCCGAGGCGGATCACATCACGATCGACACAGACATCGACACGTCTCTCCCCCCGGTGCAGGGCGATCGAAATCGCCTCAAGCAGATCGTACTCAACTTGCTGTCCAATGCCATCAAGTACAACCATCGTGAGGGGAGCATCGCCGTGCAGCTCAGCCGGGAAGGGGAAGATTTCCGGCTGGCGATCAGCGACACCGGACGCGGCATCCCTCCGGACAGCCTGCCGCATCTGTTCGAGCGGTTCTACCGTGTGCCCGATCAGGAAGGCCACGTTAGCGGGACGGGCCTTGGTCTAGCGATTGTCAAGCGCATTCTGGAAAGCCAGCAAGGGCAGGTCACCGTCGAGAGCGAGGTCGGCAAGGGGACAACCTTCACCGTCGTGCTTCCGGCGAGCGTCGCCTCCTCGGTGGAGACGCGCCCGGCTTCGTGATCAGCCCCTGCGGCCGAACTGGCGTTCCAGCGCCTCAACCGAGAGGTGGATCATCGTCGGCCGGCCGTGAGGGCACGTTCGAGGCGACCGGCAAGCTTCGAGATCCCTCAACAAGCGTTCTTGTTCCGGCAGGCTGAGAACCTGCCCGGCCTTGACCGAAGCCCTCTTGCACACGCGCGCCGCCAGGCGCGCTTCAGTTTCCTTTAAGAGCGGCGTCTCATCCTCTTCGAACTCGGCTACGACGGCCTCCAGGGCTTGCGCCGGGGCAAGTCCGCTCAACAGGCTGGGCACGCTGCGGACGCGATACGTGCGTCCTCCGAAATCCTCAATGTCGAATCCAAGACCGCGCAGCGTTTCGAGTTGTTCCCCGAGGAGATCGGAATCCTTGGCTGACATCTCAATTGTGACTGGTTCGAGCAGGATCTGCGATTCGAGGTTTCCACTGGCGTGTGATTCCATCAGCTTCTCGAAGAGGATCCTCTCATGGGCCGCATGCTGGTCGACCAGGTATACGCCGTCCGGACCTTCGGCGACGAGATAGCTCGCCCCGACTTGACCCACCGCACGCAGGAGCGGCACCTCTCCGGCAGGCAACCCTGGCTGGATGGTCGTCAGCCCTGCGTGCGGCTGCTCGGCCTCTCCCCACCCCATGAGTCGCCAGTCGGAGGGGATCACTCCTTGCAGTTCGGTGTTCGCCGGCCCGCCCCAGCGCGGCCCGAGGTCTAGCGCCGGAGGGCTCGCCTGTCCCAGGAGCGTCGATCGGACGATGCGCTGAACGACGGCAAAGACTCGCTCTGGCTCGCGGAAGCGGACCTCCGCTTTGGCCGGGTGCACATTGACGTCAACCGTGTCGGGCGGAAGCGTCAAAAGGAGGACGGCAACCGGATGCCGGCCGACCATCAGCAGGCCGCTGTAAGCCTGGCCGACCGCCGCCGTCAAGCGCGCATCCTGCACCCAGCGGCCGTTCACGAAGAAGGTCAGTCCGCGCCGGCTGGAGCGACTGATGGACGGTTCCCCGATGTATCCCACGACCTTGAGAGGCGCGTCGTCTCCGGTGGAAAGCGGAATCATCTTGCGAGCGGATTCAACGCCGAAGATTGCCGCCAGAACTTCGGCGCGATCCCCGCCGCCGGACGAGTGGAAGCTCGGCCGGCCTTCCTGGATGAGGTTGAAACGGACGTCAGGGTAGGCCAGTGCGTAGCGCGTCACCAGATCGCTGATGCGCCGCCTCTCCGTCGACTCGGATTTGAGAAAGCTGCGACGGGCCGGGACGTTGAAGAAAAGATCGCGCACGCGCACGACGGTACCTTGGGGCGAGCCGGTCGGCTGAGGCTTCCCCGGGTCACCGCCGTCGACGATGAGTCGAGTCCCGGCGTCTTCACCGGAGGCGCGCGTGACCAACTCCAGTCGGGTCACGGCACCGATCGAGGCCAACGCCTCTCCCCTGAACCCGAGGCTCTTGATCGCCATCAGGTCATCGGCTGTCTCCAGCTTCGACGTCGCGTAGCGCGCAATCGCCAGAGGCACTTCTGCGGCTGGGATTCCCAGGCCATCGTCGGCGACTTCGATCAGGCTGCGCCCGCCCTGTTCTATTCGGACGTCGATCCGGCTCGCTTCTGCATCGAGCGCGTTCTCGATCAGCTCCTTGACGACCGACGCCGGGCGTTCCACGACTTCCCCGGCGGCGATCGCAGCCGCCACGTTCTCCGGCAGGATCCGGATGGGCATCAAGGCCTCCCGTTGCTTGCGCGCTGCCATTGAGGCAACCGAGTCGACAGGCTTGAGGCTGGCATGACTCGGGTCGCACCCGCCCCCTCGTGCCGTGATCCTCGTCGGCCGCAGGCCGCGCACTCCATCGAGTATAGCCCAGGTAGTCGGCCTCCTCCGATGCGAATCCACCGGGCGAGCGCGACTTCGACCTCCCCATGGGGACGGCCGCCTGGATAAGCGCATCAGGGGACTTCATTCTGGACTGCACAGGCAGAGCCTATGTCCAGCGGCGAAGCCGCTCGATGAGGAAGTAGCGCCGCGCATCGAAACCCGCTCGCTTCGCTCGCAGCCAGAAGCAGAGCTTCTGGACTCCAGAGGCGCAGTCCCGCGAACAGAAAACCGAGCCTCTGGGGTGCGCAGCGGCGAAGCCGCTGGGTGAGGAAGTGGCGCCGCGCTTCGAAACCCGCTCGCTTCGCTCGCGGCCAGAAGCAGAGCTTCTGGACTCCAGAGGCGCGGGCCCGCGCCCAGAAAACCGAGCCGCTGGAGTGCGCAGCGGCGAAGCCGTTGCCAATCGTGGCGCCGGCAGATTGACAGTCAAGCATCGGGGACCTTATACTGCCCGCCATGAACTGGGAGACGGCGATCGTCCTTGGCGGCCTGCTTTTCGTCGTCGCGCTCGTCAGCATCCGCAGTGAGCCGCGGACGAGGCGTTGGCTGTTCCTCATCTTGCCGCTGCCAACTGCGGTCCTCGTCTACCGCTGGGTCAGGTACGAGCACGCGTGGATCGAGTTGGGATTTGGCGTCGGCGTTGCCGCCATCGCCGTACTCATCTGGTGGGTGGTGATCGGACGCAGGCTCCCTCCGCCAACCGGCAGCACCACCCGCGTTTGGACCAAGGACGACCCATTCTGATGACGCCCTATCGAGTGGTCTTCCTGGACCTTGACGACACGATGTACCCCAGCACAAGTGGGCTGTGGGAAGCCATCGGCGACCGCATCAACCTGTTCCTGACCGATCGCCTGGCGCTTGACCCGACGACTGCCGCCGACGCGCGCGACCGATACCTGGCGGAGTACGGGACGACCTTGAATGGGCTCATTGAAGAGCATCACATCGATCCCTACGAGTACCTCGTCTTCGTTCATGATGTCTCTCTGGAGACGATGCTTCGGCCGAATCCGGATCTGGCCGCGATGCTGGGGAGCCTCACCCAGAAGCGCGTGATTTTCACCAATTCTTACCTTCCACATGTTGAGCGAGTGCTCAAGCGGCTCGGCGTCGAATCTCTCATCGACCAAGTGGTCGACATCGTCGCACTGGACTTTGTCAACAAGCCGAGGCAGGAGAGCTACCAGCGTGCCCTCGAATTGTGCGGTGAGGCCGAGCCGGCCGCGTGTGTGATCGTGGACGACCGGGCTTTGAACCTCGAGCCGGCCGCTTCCATGGGAATGCGTCCTGTCCTGGTTGATGAACGCGGACAGGCGTCCGATGGACTTCCCCGAATCCGACGCATTACGCAGCTCGTCGAACTCCTTCCGGAGTTGGTCAGCTGACCGCGGGAATGCAGGTCGCGGTCGAAAAGTCTACGAGGGAGCGGAATGGACACTGACCGGGCCCCACTCATCATCGGCGCGGCACTTGTCCTGGTGATCATCGTCAATCTTGCCCTCGTCGTCGGCCTGTTGCGTTCGAAGCCGGCGGATGGAATCCGCAGGTGGCTCGGCGCGGCGCGCCGCATGGGCGATCCATGGGCGGAGGAGGATGAG
Organism: uncultured Anaerolineaceae bacterium; assembly: GCA_964528155.1. Lineage (GTDB taxonomy): Bacteria > Chloroflexota > Anaerolineae > Anaerolineales > E44-bin32. Next base: position 11,032 of record CAZGRL010000048.1, on the reverse strand, counting down.
GCGCTGCGAGAACTGCGACAGAGGGTGGACGCGATCACAGCTGATCGAGAAAACGGGGACACCGGGGAATGAGCGTAGACAAACGTATCCCGATGGAAGACGCCGTTGGATTGATCCCCAAGCAAGGAGCCATCCTTGCTCTCGGGGGCGTGACGCTGTACCGTCGGCCGATGGCTTTCGCTTTGAGCGCGCTGGCCGAATTCGCCCGCACGGGAGCCCCCGCCGGCCTGACACTGCTTTGCTTCACCGCAGGATTGGAGAGCGACATCCTGGTCGGCGCGGGGATGGTCTCAAGAGTCCGGTCATGCTACTTCGGCCTCGAGGCGTTCGGCCTGGCACCTCACTTCACTCAAGCCGCCGGGCGAGGGAAGATCGAAATCATTGAGGAGACTGAGGCCAGCCTGGCCTTCGGGATGAGGGCCGCACTGGCCGGAGTTGGTTTCATGCCATCCATGGCCTGGCAGGGAACTGACCTTCCCCAGCTTAGACCAGATGTCAAGACCGTGATCGATCCCTACAGCGGCGAGATCTTGACGGCCTTCCCGGCGATCCGTTGCGACGTAGCCGTCATCCATGCGTTGGAGGCCGATCCCCAGGGGAACGCGGCCATCGGCGGGAACTTGGGGGTCGATCCTGATCTTGCCCTTGTGGCGGAGAAAGTGATCGTGACGGCGGAGAAGATTGTTCCCCGCCTCGACAAGGCGGACCTGGTCGGTCCTGCTGTAGACGCCGTGGTAGAGGCGCCCGGAGGAGCGTGGCCGACGTCATGCCATCCTCTCTACCCGCTGGATGGTGATGCCACCCTTGAGTTCACCGAGGTTGCCGGCACCGAGGCCTACCCGCGAATGCTGGCCGGCTGGTTCAAGCGCCACGGCCTGGAGCCGCCCGAATAGGCCAAAACGTTCATGAGATTCTTATGTGCCTATGTTATCTTTCCTCGATCGGTGCCGATAGTGAGGGGTGGTATCTGACATGTCCAGACTACTGAAGCTCTTGGCAGGTCTACTGGCAGGTTTGATTCTGGCAGGCGGGATCTTCTCGGCCGGGTTGGCGATAGGCTACGCCATTCCGCAATTCAACCGGCCGGAAGTTGTGCAACAACCGCTCCCGGCCGCACCAGCATTTCCGACACCCGTGCCGAATCCGACCTCCGCTCCCAGACCTGCCTCGACGCCGATGCCACCCGACGACCAGCAGACGCTCATGCAACCGTTCTGGGAGGCATGGGGGATCGTGCACGATCAGTTCGTCGATCAGCCGCTTGACGACACGCAACTCGTGCGCGGGGCGATCGAAGGCATGATCAACGCATTGGGCGACGAGCAGAGCTCGTACATGGACCCGGACACATACAGACAAGCCAATATCCCTCTCGAGGGGAGCTATGAGGGGATCGGCGCCTGGGTGGATACGCAGGGCGAGCTCCTGACGATCATTGCACCCATGCCCGGCTCGCCGGCGGAGATCGCCGGGCTGAAACCTGGGGATGCCGTCATAGCCATCGACGGCGAAGACGTGACCGGCATCGACCCTTCACTGGTGATCCGCCAGATCCTGGGCCCGGCCGGCACGAAAGTAGACCTGACTGTCATGCGCAAGGGCGAGGCACAGCCTCTGGATTTCCAGATCACGCGTGCGAATATCTCAGTTCCCAGCATCGACAGCCGCATGATCGATGACGATATTGCATACGTCCACCTGTATACCTTCGGACAGTCCTCCAGTGACGATCTTCGCAGCACGCTACGCGAGCTTATGGCGCAGAACCCAACCGGCCTCATCCTCGATCTGCGAGGAAACGGAGGGGGCTTCCTATCAACTGCTATCGAGGTCGCTTCGGAGTTCATTCCCGACGGAGTGATCATGACCGAGCACTTCGGTGACGGCCAGGTTCAGACATACAACGCTCAAGGGGGTGGCCTGGCCACGGACGTCCCGATGGTGGTTCTGATTGACGCAGGTTCAGCGTCTGCTTCGGAGATCGTTGCCGGCGCGATCCAGGACCGTGACAGAGGGAAGCTTGTCGGTGAGACCTCGTTCGGCAAGGGCTCCGTTCAGAATTGGGTTCCCCTGGAGAGCGACGGCGGCGCCGTCCGCGTGACGGTCGCGCGCTGGTACACACCTGACGGCCGATTGATCGACAAGACCGGCCTCCAGCCGGATGTCGAAGTGCAAAGAACCGATGATGACGTTCTCAACGATCGTGATCCCCAGTTGGACCGCGCCGTGGAGCTCCTCCAAGGGAACTGAGAACGAAACAAGGGTAGTTCGAGTGTGAGGTGAATGATGGGCTTCTTTCCGTTCCTTTTCTCGTTCGACTACATGTTGTTCATCCTTCCAGGGTTTCTACTGGTCATGTTGGCTCAATACCTGGTCAATTCGACCTACCGCAAGTGGAGCCAGGTGCGCAATCGTTACGGCCTGACCGGCGAGGATGCCGCGCGCCGGCTTCTCAACTCCGGTGGCCTGAATGATGTAAGCGTGGAGGGGATCTCGGGCCAGTTGAGCGACAACTACGACCCCAGGACGAAGACACTGCGGCTCTCCGCCGGCGTGGCCAAGAGCGAATCGATCGCCGCCATCGCCGTGGCCGCGCACGAGATCGGCCATGCGCTCCAGGACCGTCAGGGGTATTTGCCGCTGCGCTTCCGGGCGGCCATCGTGCCGGCCGCCAATGTCGGGTCATGGCTGGGATACATCATGATCATCGGCGGCATCCTGCTGCGCCTTTCCAACCTCGCGTGGCTCGGCATCTTGTTCTTCTCGCTTGGAGCGGTCTTCGCCCTGGCGACGCTCCCGGTCGAGCTCAACGCCTCCGTCCGCGCGCGCCAGCTTCTGCGCCAGGCGGGGCTGGTGTACGCCGACGATGAATCGCGTGGCGTTTCCGCCGTCTTGAACGCAGCCGCCTTCACGTACGTCGCCGCCCTTGCCGCGGCCCTGTTGCAGCTCCTCTACTGGGTGCTGGCTGTTGGCGGACTTGGCGGACGCCGGCGCGGCTGAGCCGGTACGTCTAGCGAGGTTAGGCGGATTTGGGGATGTTGGGCGGCGCTGCCGCCCAACATCCCCAAATCCGCCGATCTGCTCAGCGGCGCACAACCTACGGTCGGATACACCCTGAAATCTCCTCCGTTTTGACTGAAACTCGGCTCGATGCTAGAATGCCTCGTCGAGCCGGTCGAATACCGCTGGTTTCTCAGCGATCAGCGATCGCCTCGCGGGCGGGATGACACGGTCGCCATAGGCTTTCCTCAGCCTCTGACACCGATGCAGTGAGAGAGCCGGGATCGGGCATGCCGCTGCTGGTCACCCACCCCCAATTCGGGCATCTGCCAACAACCGCTCCTGATTGAACCGACGTCTTCGGCTTGAGGCCGCCAGTTCACCTGGCCGCCGCGCGCCGGCACTCCAAGCACGTACTTGCCCTTCGTTACGTCTTGTCTGGCAGATCTGACACCTGGAAGAGGTGAGCCATCGAACAGGCGCAGGTCGACTCAGCCCTGGAAGCTGTCCGAGTCGCGCTCGAACGCGGTCAGATCGAGGACGCGATCGCGGCCCTGACCAAGCTGCGCCCAGCAGATCGGGCGGAAGCATTTTCCGACCTGGATGACCACCATCAGGCGGCGATCTTGCCGCGCCTGGGCATCTCAGACACCGCCGACCTGCTCGAAGAGCTCGAGGACGAGGAAGCCATCGATGTGGCCGAAACACTGCCGACTGAACGGCTTGCCGACGTCCTCGATGAAATGGAGCCGGATGAGGCGGCCGACATCCTGGGGGATCTCCCACCGGATCGCGCGGCTGAAGCTCTGGCGGAGATGGAAGACCGCCAGGAGGTCTTGCCCCTCCTGAGCCACCCAGACGAGTCCGCCGGCGGCTTGATGACGACCTCGTACATCGCCCTGCCGGGAGACGCAACGGCCGCCGAGGCGATCAAGTTCCTACGAGAAATGGAGCCGGAAGCGGAGACTCCCTACTATCTCTATGTTGTCGACGTCAAAGGCCGTTTGACCGGGGTCGTCGGGCTGCGAGACCTCGTCGTTGCGGATCCGGCCACCCAGCTGCGCAAGATCATGGATGCGGACATTCTATACGTCCAAAGCGATGCCGATCAGGAGGATGTCGCCCGGACTTTCACTCGCTACGACCTGGCCGCTGTTCCAGTTGTCGGACCCGATCGCAAGCTTGAAGGCGTGATCACATACGACGACATCGTTGATGTGCTCGAAGAGGAAGCCACCGAAGACGTTTATCGTCTGGCGAATGTCTCCGATGCCGATCTGAGCATCCACAGCCCGATCAGCTTGGCCATTCGACGCAGGCTTCCCTGGCTCTACCTCAACACGCTCACAGCTCTCTTCGCCGCGTGGGTCATTTCACATTTCGAGTCGCTGATTGCACAGGTTGCCGTGCTGGCGGTATTCCAGTCTGTTGTGGCCGGAATGGGAGGCAACGTTGCGACGCAGAGCCTGGCCATCACCGTGCGTGCTCTGGCCCTGGGCGATATCGAGTTGCGCGCTGCTTGGCGGCCGCTGGTGAAAGAAGCGGTGACAGGGCTGGTCCACGGCGCGGCCGTGGGAGTGGTTGTCGGGTTCGGTGTCTACTTGTGGCGGGGTTCGGCCACGCTTGGCTTGATCCTGGGATTGGCGCTGATGGGCAACATGTTCGTCGCCGAGTTCGTCGGCACCCTCGTCCCACTCATCTTGAAGGGCCTCAGAATGGATCCGGCCCTGGCCTCGTCCGTGCTGGTGACAGCCGTCACCGACAGTGTCGGATTTGCCCTTTTCCTTGGCCTGGCGAGCCTGATGCTCCACGGGAGGACTCTGCCGTGACGTCTATGGTGATCCTCAATCCGTATTCGGGGCGTTGGATGGCCCGGCGCCGAAGAGCGGAGGTGGAGGATTGTCTTCGCGCCGCAGGAGTTGACTTCGAAATCGCAGAGACGGAAGGGCCCGGTCACGGATCGGATATCGCCGCGAAGGCCGTCCGATCCGGCTACACCCCGATCGTTGTGGCCGGAGGCGATGGGGCGATCGGAGAAGTCGTCAACGGCCTTCACTGCGCGCAACCGGAGGGCGTTCTGGGTCCGATCGGAGTGTTACCTTTAGGAACGGCCAACGACCTCGCCCACAACCTCGGGCTCCCGCTCGACCTCAAATCCGCCTCAGAGGCCATCGCCCGAGGGGGGACACGCCGGATCGACCTCGGGCTCGCCAATGAATGGGTGTTCGACAATAACTCAGCCGTGGGCCTCGAACCGGTCGTCACCATCGAAAACGCCAGGATGGTCTGGCTGCGCGGGGTTGTCCGATATCTGGTGGCGGCCGTGGTCGCCATCGCCCGGAAGCCGACATGGGACATGCACCTCGAGTGGGACGACGGGGTCTACGACGGCCCGGTGAGCCTTGTCTCGGTCGGCAACTGTCCCGTGACCGGCGGCCTGTTCCGGATGGCACCGGCAGCCGATCCGGCGGACGGTCGGCTCACCTTCGTGTACGGCTACGCTCCGACGCGATTAAAGATGCTCACACTTCTTCCCCGCGCCATCAGCGGGGCGTACGTAGACGACCCCGCCATCCATCAGCACCACACCCGGCAGTTGGTGATCCGGGCAAGCCCCGCGACCCCGATCCAGCTCGACGGCGAACTGCGCGCCAACGACCTACGGGAAGTCGTTTATCGCTGTCTCCCGGCCCGGCTCGACGTGATCACCGGGGACGTCGGCTCCTGACCGGGCCCGGCGACGCGCCATGTGGGTCGGTCCTGAAAACGGGCACAGCGGTCGTCGGGGCGCGATCGCGACGGCGTTCCTGCGTTTCTTCTTCAAGCATCTCTACACCAACTTCGCCTGGACGTACGATGCGGTGGCGTGGGTCGTCTCGCTGGGCCAGTGGTCGAACTGGCAGGCTGTCGGCCTGCAGGCACTGCCTGGAGGAACTATTCTCGAGATCGGTCACGGACCAGGCCACGTTCTCGTTGCCGCGAATCAGTCGGGACGGATCGCGTATGGGATCGATGCGTCCGAGCAGATGTCGCGGGTCGCGGCTAGACGACTGCTGCGGCAGGGGCTCGACGTCCGATTGGCTCGGGCTAAAGCCCAGAAACTGCCTTTCGCCTCGGCGGCCTTCGATGGACTCATCTCGACCTTCCCCAGCGAGTACATCATGGATCCTGCGTCGCTGGTCGAAGCCAGACGAGTGATGAAGCCCGGCGGGAAACTCGTGCTCGTGCTGGTCGGAATCAGCACCGGCAGATCGTGGGCGGAGCGTTTCGCAGCCTGGGTCTTCCAGGTGACGGGTCAAGGTCGGCCTCCCGGCCCTGTTCCCGAAGGCCTGTTCTCCGGTTCCGGAATGCAGGTCCGAGCGGAGTGGGTCGCGCTGGCACGATCTTCGGTGCTCCGGGTCGAACTGATCAAGCCGGCGACTTGAGCCTCCCTGCCCAAATGAGGCCTTGGTCCTCCTTTGCAGTGGGAGAGTCCGCGGCTTACAATGCGGACCGAGGTGTTGCGTGAATCAAACTCGTGCCGGCGATCTGGCAATGCTGACCGGCTCCGGCAGGAGAGAATTCATCTTCCGGCTGGATCCGGCGGGCGAGCTCCAGACCCATCAGGGCGTGCTCAGGCATGCGGATCTCATCGGAATCGCGTGGGGTTCCCCGGTCCGAAGTCATCTCGGCAAGACGTTCTTCATCCTGCAGCCAACGTTGCGTGATCTGTTGCTGCACATCCGACGCCAATCTCAGATCGTGTTTCCCAAAGACATCGGCTACATCTTGTTGAGATTGTCCGTGGGAGAGGCGATGCGGGTTATCGAAGCAGGAACGGGCTCCGGGGCGATGACGACCGCGCTCGCCTGGGCGGTCGGACGCGATGGGCAGGTGTTCTCGTACGATCGACGCGCCGACATGATCGACCTGGCCCAAAGAAATCTCGCACGCGTGGGCCTTGAGAGCCGGGTCGTCTTCCGCCATCGGGATATCGAGGATGGCTTCGAAGATTCCGAGGTGGACGCGCTCTTTCTGGATCTCCCCAATCCGCAAGACTATCTGACGCATGTGCGCGCGTCTCTCCGGAGCGGCGGAGCATTCGCGGCGATCCTGCCGACGACCAATCAAGTTTCTGCGCTCCTGCGCGCCATGGCGGATCACTCATTCGGCCTGACCCAGGTATGCGAGATCAGCCTGCGTTTCTACAAGCGGGTGCCTGAGAGGCTGCGCCCGGAGGACCGGATGGTAGCCCACACCGGATACCTCGTCTTTGGACGATCGTTGGCCGAGGCTGAGACAGATGTCCATGCCAACGAAAAAGACCCCGACCTTACGGAGGGATAACTCCCAATATCCAGGCGGCGACTAGCATCAAGAGGCATGCAGGGAGAGGAAGACGATGTCGATATTCCGACGCAGAAGGTTGCCGCGTGGACGGCTCCTGCGGCAAGTCCCGCTTCCCGGCCGTCGCGCTGGCGTGCCCCGCGGCGCGCTCCACCAGTTGAGGCGCGCCAACCGGTTGATGGGCGAAGGGGCATATGCGCGCGCCGCCTCGATCTATGAAGAGCTCGCCGACGAAGCCCAGGCCCAAGGAATCTGGCGCAGCCCTCAGTTGAACATCCAGGCCGGAATGGGCTGGGTGATGGCCGGGGAGATCCCTGTCGGGATGAACAGGATCCTCAAGGGTCTGCGGCTGATGCCGGAGATGGGCCAGGCCGGGCGGCTCCCGATGGTCGCCACGCGACTCCGGCGGAACCTTCAGGACTTGGGATTCGAGGCGCAGGCAGCATCCCTGGAGGAAGAGCTCCGACCGCTCCTGTCTGAAGAGGCCGCCTCACCCGCCGTTGTGCAGTCGCCACCCTCGAGAACCACGTTGCCGGGGAAGTGTCCGCATTGCGGAGGAAACGTGCTGCCGAATGAGGTGGAATGGGCGGACGCGAACAGCGCGATCTGTGACTATTGCGGCAGTCTCATCCAGGCTTCCTCCTGATTCGAGAGAAATCGTGGATCTCCCTTCACGTTTGCGTGAACAATTGAGGGAACGGCCGAAGCGGATACGCCCGGAATGGGAGGCCGTGCCGGCCGCGGTCCTTGTTCCCCTCTATCAAGACGCAGACCGCTGGCATGTTCTCTTCACACGCAGGACGGAAAGCGTCGATAGCCATCGAGGTCAGGTGTCCTTCCCCGGCGGTCGAATCGAAATCGCGGATGCCGGGCCGGAGGCCGCAGCACTGCGCGAGGCGCAAGAGGAAATCGGGCTTTCGCCGGACACGGTCGATGTGCTCGGGACGCTCGATTCTCTGCTGACGGTGACGCAGTTCCTTGTGACACCGGTCGTAGGTGTCATTCCTTGGCCGTCTACCTTGCGATTGAACCACGAAGAGGTGGCGGTGGCATTTGGGGTCGATCTCGACTGGCTTGCCGACCCTGACAATCTTGAGGTTCGTCAGCGCCAACCCCTGGTTCAGGGACCAAGCGTTCCCGTGTACTATTTCCGTCCCTATGAGGATGAAGTGATCTGGGGAGCAACTGCCCGGATCACTCTTGATCTGCTGGACGCACTCGGTCGTCGCCCGGCACAACGATAGCAGAGGGAGCGGCGTAGTGCCGCTCCCGATCACATTCTCACCAGATTGCTCAATCGCCCCAGGTCCGGCTGTCCTACGCTCCAGGCTTTGAAGGCTTCTCCGTTTCCCCCTCCCCTTGAGCTTCCTCCTCTTCTCGCCGGGCCCGCTCGATCACCTCCGGCTCGCCCTCGACCGCGACAGCCTCCACGACCTCTTCGACTTCTTCGACCGCCTGGTAGATCACGTGGGCGACGACTTCACTCGCATCCGTCAAGACCTTGACGCCCTTTCCCAGAAAGAGATCGCCGACCGTGATTGCGTCGTCGATGTTCTCCAGGACGCTCATGTCCACGCTTACGCGGTCTGGAAGGTCCGACGGCAACGCTTCGACTTCGATCTCGTCAAGGCCGGAGACGAGGATGCCGGCCAGCATCTTCACTGCCGGGGCCTCGCCAACCAATTCCACGGGTACCTCCGTGCGGATGACGACGTCCATGGCGACTTTCAGGAAATCGACATGTCTTAGATCTCTGCGGATGACATCCCGCTGAACCTCTCGCACCAACACCTTGTGGACTTCATCCCCGACTTCAAGATCGATCAGGGTCGCCGCCGATACGCGAGCCAGCGCCTTTCTGGCCTCACGTGCGTCGAGCTGGATCGGCTGGGGCGATATCCCGGCGCCATACAAAATCGCCGGGAGCACGCCATCCCGACGCAGGGCGCCAACTCTTTTCCCCACAACGGTCCTTGCTTCAGCTTTCAGTTTATGTGAATCCATCTTCTGCCTCCGGAGCGCCTCTCACCCTGTGGGTTACCCTCGCTCCTTTAGGATCGATCCAAGCACTTGTTAGTCAATCGTGAGCCCGGCTGGTGCTCAAGCCCAGACCCACAATGTTCACACGGACGAGGAGATCTAACGCCGGCGGAACAACACACTGCCGGCAAAGAGGACCAGGCCCACGGCGGTCCCGCCGATCAAGCCTGCCAGAAGAGCCCCGCGCGTGTCCAGCAAAGTCTCCACCGGACCGTTGGTTTGACCGGCCAGTAGCACAAGGGTACTGCTGGCATGCATGTCGGCCGATCTCGCGATCACAACGCCGCTGCGGCTGTTTTTTAGCTCCACTTCATCAGCCACGACGGTCAGACTGGCCGTCTGATTGGTCGTCACGGCGTTGCCGCGGATGGCCACAGCACCTGCCTGATGCATGTCGACGTGTCCCGCTTCGACCAGCGCAGCCGCCGATTGCTGCATGAACACTTCCGAGGCCTCGATCTTCTGAGCGCCGCCCATCTGCATGTGCACCTGGTCGGCCTGCAGCGTCTCGATCTCTCCGCCGTGCAACTCCATGACTTCGGCGGACAACTCCTCATCGGAAGGTTCCATCGGCGTCTCTCCCATCGCGTCCTCAGGAAAACCATTAGGCCGACCGGCCAAACGCGCGGCGCAACTCGGTCCGTTCGAACCGGACAATTCTAACGGGTCTGCGGCATCACGTCAACGACAACGTGGATCTGGGATTCTGCTACGCTCCACGGAGAAGCTTGAGGGGACCCAGTCTGCTGAACGACGGAGCCGCCCAGCAGGCCGAATCCTATGGAGACTTGGCCGCAGAGTGCGGTATGCCCCTGGATGAACTCTGAGCGCTCGACCGCTTTGACCCGCATGTTTCGTCATGTTAAACTAGTAGGTCGCCTACTCGACGAAATGGTGCGAGGTCAAACCAGTGCGGCGCTTCAGTCTTGTGTTAGGCATCTTCTTCCTTGTCTCGGGGGTTGGCTGGCCAGTCCACGCGGCCCAGGTCGAAGGGCATGCTGAGATCAGTCGGCCAGCCGTAGGCGACTCGGTCTCCGGCGTCGTGACCATCCTTGGAAGTGCCTCGTCTCCAAGCTTCGATCACTTCGAGCTGTCCTTCGGCTACGACCCCAACCCGACAGACACCTGGTTCCCAATCGGGGATGTGGTTTCGACCCAAGTGAGTTTCGGCCGCCTCGGACTGTGGGATACGACCAGAATCACCGATGGCACCTACGCCCTAAGGCTGATCGTCACATTGGACGACGGCAGTGTCCTGGAAGATATCGTCGAAGGGATCGAGGTCCGGAGTTCGGGCCCCGGGCGATTGGCCCCGGTGTCGGGAACGCCGGCAGCTTCCGAGTCCACGGCGATCGGTGGTTCGATCATAGGACTGGCTACCCCCACGATCGGAGCGGCCCGGACGATCGAGCCGGCCCCGCGTGAGTCTGAAACAAACGGCAGGGCTATCGATGTCCCAGGTGTCCTCCTCACCGGCGCAGGAGCGGGGGTGCTGGGCCTGCTGGGATTGGCGGCGTATGTCGAGATTCGCCAGAACCTGAGAAGGCGATGGGGCTCGATCCACTCGCGCAGGTTGCACACCGGATCGAAAGCGGATGATCGCCAGGAAGGCGGGCGTCCGTGACGGGCCAGACGACATCTCGGCATCTAATCGCAGGTCTGGGGA
>CAZGRL010000047.1:0-27957 GCA_964528155.1 uncultured Anaerolineaceae bacterium | reverse complement strand
CGGGTTCGTCGATCCCGTACGACAAGAACGTAAGTCGAGCGTCATGCCGGTCATGAGAGCCCCCATCGGCCGGCTCGATCAGAAATGGGGTGTGCTCATCGCCATCGGCGTGGGCACTTTCATGTCCGCATTGGACGGCAGCGTCGTCAACACGGTCCTGCCCGTGCTCAATGAGGCCTTTGGCTCCGACGTGGCTACGATCGAGTGGGTGGTCACAGTCTACCTGCTCATTGTGAGCGGTTTGCTACTCAGCGTTGGTCGTCTGGGTGACTTGAGGGGGCACAAGCGCGTCTATCTCGCCGGGTTCGCCGTTTTCATCTTCGCCTCGGCCTTGAACGGGCTGGCGCCATCGGCGTTGGCCCTCATTGTGACGCGCGGTTTTCAAGCGTTCGGGGCGGCCATGCTCTTCGCAAACTCACCGGCAATCCTCACCAAGAACTTCCCTCCCGAGCAGCGCGGTCAGGCGCTGGGTCTGCAGGCGACGATGACCTACCTCGGCTTGACAGCCGGCCCATCGATCGGAGGCTGGCTGGCCGACGCGCTGGGATGGCGGTCGGTCTTTTACATCAATGTGCCCGTCGGCGCCGTCGCCATGCTGCTCAGCTACCGTTTCATTCCCGACGATGTCCGGCACGCCGGTGAGGAGGGCTTCGATCTGCGCGGAGCCGGGCTGTTCAACGCCGGATTGGTGGCTCTGCTTCTCGGCCTGAACCAGGGCCACGAGTGGGGATGGACGTCCCTGCCGGTCCTTGGCCTGACGGCTGCGTCCCTTGTCTTGCTGGCTGCGTTCGTCCGGACAGAGATGAGGGTGCCTAATCCGATGCTGGATCTTGAGTTGTTCCGAAGGCGGAGCTTCACCTCGGCCACCATGAGCGCGATTATCAACTACATGTGCGTCTACGGAGTGCTGTTCCTCACGCCGTTTTACCTGATCGATGGTCGGGGCTTATCGGCGGCCCAAGCCGGGCTGATCTTGACGTCACAGCCTCTGGTGATGGCTGTCGCCGCGCCCTTTAGCGGGACAATCTCAGATCGGATCGGGACGCGCGCGCCCTCGACTCTGGGTCTGGCAATTCTGGGATGCGGGCTGTGGTTGCTCTCGGGCCTCGGCCCGGCCTCGCCGGTCCGCCAGATTGTCGTGGCGCTGGGCGTCGCCGGCCTGGGGGTCGGCATCTTCACCTCTCCCAACAGCAGTGCCCTCATGGGATCGGCGCCGCGTCGCGAGCAGGGGATCGCGGCGGGCATTCTGGCCACGGCTCGGAACGTCGGGATGGTGCTGGGGATCGGTTTCGCCGGAGCCATCTTCACATCCATCCTGGCCAGATCCAGCATCGGGCTGTCGGGACCGGTTCTTTTCCCGGCAGTGCGGGCAGGTTATGTGGGGACGAGTTTGCTGGCCCTCGTCGGCGTGATCGTCTCCGCAGCCCGGGGAAAGCTCCCTCGACAGGAATGGCTGGATCACGATGAGGCTGTCGGTCGACGGGCGCCCTCTTGATGTGCCAGATTCGTCCCCGACGAGTGAGTCGGGCGGGCTCAGATAACGAAAGGTAAGGGGTTCTTAGAGTGGCGACGGCAGAACCGCCGACGACAGCCCGCAAGAGATTGGAGGAAGAGCGCAATATCTGGCTTGCGACCACACGGTCGGACGGAAGGCCACACCTGGTCCCGGTCTGGTTTGTCTGGAAACGTGGATATTTCTATTTGTGCATCGAAGGGGATAGCGTCAAGGCACGCAACATCCGTTCGCAGAATCATGTCTCGCTCTCTCTCGAGGACGGTTCGAAGCCTGTGATTTGTGAGGGTGAGGCGGCCCCCGTCCGCGTGCCCTGGCCGGCCCAAGTCACCCGGGCCTTCAAGGAGAAGTATGATTGGGGCATCAGCCCGCGAGACCAGTACGACCTACTGATCCGGGTCAAACCGAAGAGATGGCTGGGCTGGTAGGGGAGGCGCGACTTGCTCAGGCGTCACCCGGGTGACGGATTGCCAGCGAGAATGGGAGAGTCGTCGCTTGCGTCCTTCGGTCGGTTTGGCCCACACTGGTTCAAGGCCTCCAGGGATGGAGGATATTCCGCCATTCATCGAATGAGAGGAGACATACCCCATGCCAGCGACACCCACTCGTGAATTCACCGCCACGCCGCTGAAGACACGCCGACCCGTGCCTTCGGACATCGATATCGCACAGGAGGCGAAGCTCAAGCCGATAAAAACCGTGGCCGAAGAGGTCGGACTGATCGACTCGGAGCTTGAGCTTTACGGAGACTACAAGGCCAAAGTCCGGCTCGAGGTACTCGAGAGGCTCGCGAAGATCCCGGACGGCAAGTACATCGACGTCACAGCGATCACGCCCACGCCGCTGGGGGAGGGCAAGAGCACGACGATGGTCGGGCTGAGCCAGGCTTTGGGTGCGCATCTGGGGAAGCGCGTCTTCACCTGCATCCGGCAACCGAGCCAGGGGCCGACATTCGGCATCAAGGGGGGCGCGGCCGGAGGCGGCTACAGCCAGGTCATCCCGATGGAGGACTTCAACCTGCACTTGACAGGTGACATTCATGCCATCACGGCCGCCAACAACCTGTTGGCGGCGGCCATCGATGCCCGAATGTTCCATGAGTCGCGCCAGAGTGATGAGAAACTCTTCGATAGGCTGTGCCCGGCGGACAAGGAGGGAAAACGTAGCTTCTCGCCCCCAATGCTTCGGCGGCTCGCCAAACTGGGGATCAAGAAGACAAATCCCGACGATCTCACGGCGGAAGAACGCGGGCGCTTCGCCCGGCTGGACATCGACCCCGACAGCATCACCTGGCGCCGCGTGGTCGACACGAATGACCGGTTCTTGCGGACAATCACCATCGGGCAGGGACCGGAAGAAAAGGGCATGACGCGCCAGACTGGGTTCGACATTACGGTCGCCAGCGAGATCATGGCCATCCTGGCACTGACTAGCGATCTGGCCGATATGCGTGAGCGCTTCGGCAGGATCGTCATCGGTACGAACAAGTCGGGAGAGGCCGTTACAGCCGAAGACATCGGCGCGGCTGGCGCGATGACTGTCCTGATGAAAGACGCCATCAAGCCGACGTTGATGCAGACGCTGGAGGGGACGCCGGTCTTTGTTCACGCCGGTCCGTTCGCCAACATCGCGCATGGCAATAGTTCGATCATCGCCGACAAGATCGCCCTCAAGCTGGCGGACTATGTGGTCACTGAGTCCGGCTTCGGCGCCGATGTCGGGATGGAGAAGTTTTTCAACGTCAAGTGCCGTAACTCCGGGTTGATCCCCAACGTCGTAGTGATGGTAGCAACCGTCCGGGCCCTGAAGATGCACGGAGGCGGTCCCAAGGTTGTAGCAGGGATGCCACTCGATCCGGCCTACACCGACGAGAACGTGGAGCTTCTACGCGCGGGTCTGGGGAATCTCAAGCATCACATCAAGAATGCCCTCGGCTTCGGAATTCCGGTCGTTGTCGCCGTCAATTCATTTGCTACGGATACAAAGGCGGAAGTCGAGCTTGTTCGAGAGGCGGCACTCGAGGCAGGGGCTGAGGATTCGGTCGTTTGCACGCACTGGGCCGATGGAGGCGCCGGCGCCGCCAAACTGGCCGAGGCGGTTGTCGCTGCTGCAGAGAAGCCGAGCAACTTCAAGTTCCTGTACCCGCTTGACCTGTCGATCAAGGAGAAGATCGAGATTATCTGCGCCGAAATCTACGGGGCGGACGGGGTAGACTACCTACCGGAGGCCGAGGCCAAGATCGAGCTGTACACACGTCTCGGCTTTGACAAGCTTCCCATGAACATGGCCAAGACCCATCTCAGCCTCAGCCATGACCCGGCGCTGAAGGGTGTGCCAAAGGGATACCGCATCCCCATCCGCGACATCCGGGCCTCGGTCGGCGCCGGGTTCTTGTATCCGCTTCTGGGCGAGATGCGCACCATGCCCGGCCTTCCGACACGGCCGGTCTTCTATGATGTCGACATCGATCTGAAGACCGGGCGCGTTCTGGGCCTGTTCTAGAGCCTAGCCTTCAAGCTACAGGACACAAGACACAGGACGCAGGATACAAGACACAGGACACAAGAGAAGAGCTTCAAGCTGCCAGCTCCCAGCTGCAGTCGAGAAGCTCTTCTCCCGTTCGTATCGCCGACCATTGCTGATCGCCTTCTGCTGACTGCTGATCTCTGATCGCTGTTAGCTAAACGCTGATAGCTGACAGCTGTCAGCTCTTTGCCTACTGCATACTCCTTATTGCTTTTTGCTGACTGCTGATCGCTGACCGCTGCTAGCTGCCCGCTAGGGGTCGATCTGCACCACCACGCCGTCATCCGCCCACGTGTACAGATCATGCGCCGCGTCCAGATCGAGGATGATGCAACCGTACGAAGCCGGGCGGCCGAGTACGTTGGCCCACAGACGGACACCATTGGATAGGGTCGGCAGTCCATGGATCCCGTTGGTGAATCCGGGCAGGGCGTCGTAGATCCCCAGGAAGTCGGGCATCCAGAGATCCCAGTTCGAAGCGTAGGCGTTTTCGGAGTGCGATTGGACCTGGAAGACGCCGGCCATCGTCGGTGAGCGCGCGATGCCTGTGCTGACAATGTGTTCGGCGCGAAGCTGGCCGTTTTCATAAACCCTCATGTGCTGCTCCGAGATGCTGATCAAGATTCGCTTGCCCATCACGACCGGGAGGACAAGATTGGCATCCTTGGGCGGGATGCTGATCGTCTCTCCGGGCAAGGGGTTGCGGCCGGTGATCTGTGGGTTCTCGTCCTGGATCCGCCAGGGAGGGATTCCGATCTTCCAGCCGATCGATGTCCAGGTTTCGCCGTATCCCACCTCGCGGGTCGTCGGCTGGTAGTGAATCAGGATGTGCTCGGATGTCCCCCCTTCAAGGCCGGCGCTAGCCTGCACCAAGGCTTGGTCGACATCGAAAGCCCTGTCGTCACCGAGGCTTTCATTCAGGCCTTCGACATACGCCTTCAGCCGGTCTTCGATCAGCTCAACGCTCAGACCGGATTGAGCCGCGTTCTGGTCATTTCGGTCGACCTCGAGCCAGCCGGCGATAATCCCCAGGCCGGGAGACCACTCGAACCACTCATCCGCGACAGGATCGTAGGCCCGAAGGGTGAAGCTGGCGTTCAACAGGCGCCGGGCTTCTCCGGTAGCTTCGGAAACTGAGCCAATTGCCGGCGGAACCGGGCGCATGATGAGGGGAACAACACCATACTCGGTCATGATGGCATCCGAGCTCGACGTCAGGAATTCCCAGGTCGCCTCAAGGTCGATGGTCTTTCCGTCCATACCATCGGCGGACATAAGATCTTCCCCTTCAATCCGGACATAGCCATCGACGGGTGTGACCGCCGTCTGATCGGCCCATCGTTCCAGGGCCGCCCGGGTTACATCCGCATTCAATCTCACAACTGGGTGGATCTTGACGGGCTGCGTCTTGGCCGAATACCAGGCCGTCAGGGCCACCTGGACATCCCGCTGGCGCCCGACGTCGAAGGCTTGCTTGGCGGTCGCCTCGGCGTCCACCGAGAGCCCGATCTCTGAAGGGGAAATCGACCACTTGCGGGCCAGGTCCGTGTTGTCGATCAACATCAGAGAGTGTTCCACGTTCCACGCTCGGTCTATCTGGTAGGCGGCCTGATCCAGAGTCAATCCTTCGACCGGCAAGTCATCGATAAACACCCCGGGAACTATCGTGCCGCTGAGCTGGATGGAGCCGTAAATCCCCGCTGCCAGGACGGCAGGGAGGCCGAAGCCGAAGAACGTCAGAAAACCGGCGACCAGGATCAGTCGACGGATGAGCCCGTGGGGCTTGGGCCGGGGCCGAGCCACTGGAGGCGATGTTCCCATCGAGCGGGCCCGCCGGGCTGGAGAAGGGCGGGTAGCCTCAGCGCTCATGGCTTTCGCCCTTTGCCTGAGAATCGATCATGGGCCCAGGATGCCCTCTGAAGCCGTTATTGCGCATAGTCACAACGGATCGCGGGGGCATGGGCGGACGAGACCACAATCCCGAAGCTGATCAACGTCTTGGGAAGAGCAGATCCAGAGAAGCGTATTCGGGGGGAATGGTTCCTCGGGCGTTTCTCTTGCCGGGTTTCTTCGCATAGCCAGCTGGCGCGGTGGCCAGGAGGAGGCGGACGGCCTCGGCGTCGATCTGCTTCTGGTCCGGGTGCGGCTTACGAAGCTCATCGATCGGTGTCGCTTGCATCTGCCAGTCTCCTTCGCCGGCTGCCGAGGGTACGGCAGCGACTTGTCACGCCTGACAGGATGCAAGAAGCGGGCCGGAGATGGGCCCGGCGGACGGAAGATGAAAGACGGCAGACGATGGATGTTGGAGGATGGACGACGGATGACGGACGTTGGACGGCGGACGACGGACGACAGACGACGGAAAGGCAGCGGCGCGAGTCGGAGCCGGTCTTCTGGAGTCCAGGAGCTCTGCTCCTGGTCGCAAGCGCAGCTTGCGCTTTGGATGAGCCCGGGGCCGCTTCTCTCCCACACCTCATGTCATTCCGCCTGCCCAGGCCGCAGGCCAGGGAGCCGCCGAAGGCGGCGAGGCCCCTCCCGGGCGCCAGGGAATCGCCCAAGCATAGCCCTATTCGGCAGCGGAACGAAACGGCAGTTGAGTCAGGCGGATCGCCCCCGCAGGCACAGCCTGCTGCGACGCGATCGCTTCAGGGAGTCGCCCCGAGAATTCCGGCTAGCTGAGCAGCCCCCACAAGGTCAGACCCGAAAGCAAGGCGATCGCGAGCAGTACGAAGACCTGCGCCGCGCGGCCCTCGGGGTTGAACCAGACGGCGACGCCAGAACGGCTGCGATCGAGCATGAAAGGCAGAACGGTCAAGAGCGCGAGCAGTACAAGCGGGAAACCAACGCCCAGCAGCAGCGGATCGCCCAGCCGGAGCAGGCGCTGGACCCAGATGAAGAACCACGGTGCCGTCGCCTCCGGCGGGGGGGTCCCGAGATCGATCGGTCCTCCGAGACTTGGCGGCGCCACCAGCGACAACACTACGAGCGCCAGCGTGGCGACAAGGCAGGCCAAGACTTCCCTTGCCAGAAGCTCAGTCCGGCTGATCCGCGCTGGAGCAGGGCTGCCGGCCGTGCCCGAAGACCGCGCCTGATCGCTTCCAAGATGCGAGATGCCGCCATCCCGGCGGACGCGAAAGAGATGCCATACCAGCACACCGAAGCCGGGAAGCGCCAATCCGAAGATGTGCCACGCGTAGAAACGGACCACCGTCGCCGGGCCGAGCTGCGCTCCGCCTACGATCGTGGCGTGGAGCATTCCGCCGATCGCGGGGATGCTTCGGATCAGGTTTGTCCCGACCAGCACCGCCCACGCAACGCGGTCGTCCCACCTCAGGGCGTAGCCGGTGAAATCGAGGAACAAGACGACAACCAGCAAGATCACGCCCAGGATCCAGTTGAAGGTTCGCGGATGCTTGTACGCTCCGGTAAGGACGACCCGGACCATGTGAAGCAGACAAACAACGACGAGCGCCTGCGCGGCCCAGAAGTGAAGCGACCTCACCAACCAGCCAAACGGAACCAGGAAGGTCAGAGTCTGCAGAGACGCATTCGCCCCCTCCGCGCTGGGCACATAGTAGAAAAGCTCGAGCGCCCCGGTGAGGATCAGACTCAGGAACAAGAAGACGGCCAGGCCGCCCAGGCCGAAGGTGTAGCGGAATCTGGCCTCGCGCCAGGGGATCGTGGGGGGATGAAGGTGAAGGAAGAAACTCGGGCGGGTGCCCTTCGATCTCTGTCCTTCCGACCGCGATGAAGCGCTCACTCGCTGCGCCCCCGCCTCACGACGATCCCCAACACGGCCGCGGCCAGAAGGGCAATCGCCCCAAGCACGAAGACTTTCTCGTTCGGCCTGTCGCGGACCTCTCTCAACGGGTTGAATGCCGAAAGGTTGGCGTCGTCGAGTTGCGTTCCCTCGGGGACAGCTTTGCGTTCACGCAAGAGGTACGCGGTGACGGCCAGGCTCTGTTCCGGGGTGAGGGACCCTGGATTCCACCAGGGCATCGTGTCGGCGATGTAAGTGTGCAGATCACGCGCGTCGGCGAACCTGCTCATCGTTCCTGGCCCGAGGATGGCCGGGATGGTCTTGGGCAACTGAAAGCCCTGCGGCGGATGGTTGGGCGCGTGGCATTTGGACGCCCAGCAGTTCTGATCCAATCCCCAGGCTGCCCGCCACTCATCTGTCAGACCTTGCCCACGATCGCCATGGCAGGCCATGCAGATTGTCCAGTACACCATGGCGCCCTTGTCCACCTGTGATGCGTCCGGTGAGAGGCCGGGGCCGGTCAGGCGCGGATCCGGGCCGATCAATGTGGCAGCCGGCGCCCAGGCAGGCAGCGACGGGTCGTCGGTTGGTTGCGCCGACTGCTCGACCTGGCCGCGGGAACAGCTGGAGAGGAGGATCATCGACAACAGCACCACAAGCCCGCAGCACAGCGCTGAGTGACGTCCTCTTCCGCTTGGCCGTTTGCGGCTCACCGACTTCAAGGCAGGCATGACACCATGATGGGAGACCATCCCCCACACGGGCGGGGAATTGCCCGCATGTCTCATCCTCACGGCACACTCCCAACGGCATAGAAAGTTGGAACGTAGAGAATGCGCTCGCCGGAGCGACGCGCCTGTTCGTCAAACCGGTGATAGGCGGCCAGCTGGCCAGGTTCCAGGGCGGCGAGATCGCCCTGCATCATCTCCCATTCCGATTCGGCAACTTCAGGTGACTCGGCTGGCTGCCACTCGCCTCCAAGGACGCCCGCCCGCACATCGACCAAGCCGACCGCGTTGAAAAGTCCCCGAAGCTTCCGTCCCATGGACGGGTCGGCGCCCTGGGATTCCAATGCACCGGCCTGGAGGATACCGAATTCGAGGAGTTCGGGCGGGTGATCGATTCGACCTCGATAGTCGGGTTCGGCAAATGCGAACACGCGACCCTTGGATCGAGTGACGCGCACCATCTCGCGCAAAACCGCTTCGGGACTTGTGACCCAAAGCAGAAGATAGTGGCAAACGCTCGCGTCGAACTCGTCATCTTGGAAAGGGAGATCGGCGCCGTCGGCCGCAGCGTAGCAGACGTCGCCAGCTTGAGCGGCAGCGTACGCGGCCACCTTGGGATCGATGTCGACCCCGAATGACCGAGAGGAGTACCGCCGAGAAAGCTCGCCGGTGATCACACCGGTACCCGACCCGACCTCGAGGATTCTCGGACGGGAATCAGCCGCGACACCGGCTAGCAAGCGCTCCCGGATGGATGCTGTCCACGTCGCTTGGAGGCGATAGCGGCGGTGCAGACCCGCAAGGGATGCGGCCATGGCCGGATTCTACCTTGCCGCCGCTTCCAGGCGCTGGAAGGCGGTCAATCGCCGGCGCGCTCCCAAATTGTAGCCCACGGGTCCTTGAGTATGTTGCCGAGGACCTCATTCAATCCTTGTGCCGGCAGAACGTCACCATCCGGCTCGATGTAAAGCCATGATCGGCCGGCACCGGGGATCCCTTCCTCGACCTCCAGGGTGATCGGGTTCGTCGCTGAGTATGGAACGGGGAGATCCCAGATGAGATCCAATCCCAGTTCGGCCGCCTTTTCGCGCGCCTCGCCCAGCGCCATGAGCACGTCAGGATCTCTTCCCATGGCGGACAACGAGACAGCCGGCACTCCCATTTCAGCCAGACGACGAAGCTCTTCGATCGCATGTCCGGCATTCTTTGGGTTGAGGGTGAGGTGCACGGCGGTGAAGACATCGGAGTCGATGGCATTCTTGAGGCCGGCTCTGGTTTGTGGGTCTTGAGGATCGAGGACGAGAAGGATGTGATCCAATCCGGCCTGTTCGAGACCACGCATGACCGCGGCATCTGCCAGTCGCCGTCCGCCGGTCAGCACACCCGTCACCTGGCCGATGGATTCGCCATGGCGGACGAGAGCAACTAGATCGTCCCGGCGCAGCGGCTCGCCCCCGGTGAAGGTCACATGGGGGATGCCGGCATCCCATGCGGTCGACATGACCCTGCGCCATTCCTCGGTTGAGAGCTCTCGATCGACGCGACGCCTGGCCTCGGGATCCATCTCCCCGCTTGGATCCGTGGCATAGGTCAGGGCGAGATCCAGCCGGTAGGGCGCCGAGACTTGTCCGGCGTGCGGCGACGTGCGTTCCATGTCCAGATACATGACGGGGTCGACGTCAGGCGACATCGCCAGACGGACGACCTGGGCGCGCAGCGCGCGCTGATCGGCAATTGATTGTGACCAGGCTACGCGATAGCGAGAAGCGATCGCCTTGGCTGCGGCCTGCTCGGTCTCCCCCTTGACGAAATGGTAAGCGTGCTCCGATGCCGTCGCATTCAGGTGGAGCACGATCGAGGCGTTGACGAGTAGGACACCGGTCCCGTCGGGCTCAATACGAAGATGTAGACGGAACGGCCGGGCAGAGTCGTCCTTGGAGGCGTAATGATAAAGACCCGGCTCAAGTGGCTCCGGTCGGGGGCCGGTAGGAATGATCCGATCGATGAAAGATGTCATGGATCCTACACCTCGGTTATGCCGGTTGTGAGGCGATCACGCGCGCCAGCGGATCGGACGGAGTCTGTTGCTTGAGCGCAAGTGGGCAGCCGCCTCCGCACTCGGAAAGGACGGGGCAAGCGTGGCACTCGTCGGGTGTGAAACGCCGTTCGCGCAGCCAAAGCGCCAGGTCGTGGTTCCAGATCGATTCCCACGCATCGGTCAGGATGTTGCCCATCGACTCGTAGTAGGACTGGCAAGGTATGACGCTTCCATCCGGCTCGACGCACATGTTATATGCGGCGGCGGTGCAACCCTTGACGCCCAGGCCCATCTGCGCCGGGTCAAAGTGACAGTACTGTGTCGGGGTGTACCAGATGAGGCGCATGCCGTAGCGCTCGGTGCGTTCGCGAGCAATCTCGAGCAGCGGCGCCAGGGCCGTCTCGGGAAGCCCCGTGCCCACGCTGGCCCCATGTCCCGAGTAGATCAGGGCATTGAACCCGACCGTGGGAACGCCGAGATCACCCAGAAAATCAATCGTCGCGCCGATGTCTCCACAGTTCTCAGCGAGCAGCGTGGTATTGGTCATGATGAACATGCCGGAGGCAAGGGCGTTGCGGATGCCAGCGACAGTCTGCTTCCATGCTCCGCGACGGGCGACCATGCTGTCGTGAATCTCAGGTGTACGGGATTCAAGCGTGAACTGGACGTGATCAAGACCGGCTTCGACAAGTCGTTCTGTATAAGTCTGGTCTGAAAGACGCCGGCCGTTCGTGAGCAAACCCGTCACCTGGCCGAGTTCCTTCGACCGCCGGATGAGCTCGGGCAGATCGTCGCGCAGCGTAGCCTCACCCCCCGTGAAACAGATATGGGGCACGGCGACGTTCCACAATTTCTCCAGGACGTCGCACCAGGCCTCGGTCGGGATCTCGGGGAATGTCCGAGCGCGGGCGTTGTAGCAGTGGGGGCAGTCGTTGTTGCAGCGATAGGTGACGGCCAGGTCCATTCGATAAGGCGCGCTGGGCGGTCGATCGAATGGCGGGAGGATCTCGAGGTCCAGATCGTGGATCAGACACACCTTATCGGGGTGGAGCAATCCCTGGATCTGACCCTCGACCTGCGCATAGTCATTGCTCAATCGTTGTTGGTTCACCCGGAAACGTCGTTTCAGCCAGGCGAGTGCTTCATGCCGATCGATCTTCTCCAGAATGAGCCAAGCCATCAGCGCGGCAGTGGGGTTCAAGCGAACGGCGCGATCGGCATTGACCAGGAGCAAGCCTTCGCCGTCGGATTCCGTCCGCAGGTGCACCTGCGCGTGCCCGCCGTCCCATGTGACTTCATAGCTCCGCAGGCCGGGATCTGGGGGACGGAAGGAGGGGCGTCTTGCGAAGAGCGTCCGGGTCACCGCCCGCCTCCAGCGCATGCGCACGCGCAACCCGCGCAAGCGCAGGCACAGGCGCATCCACCTGAGCGGAAGCCGCCTGAGCTCCAGCCTCCGGAGGAACGCGGTGGTGGAGGCGGCGGAGGATTGGTCGTCTTGGTCACGCCGCCGGTGAAGGAGACGACGTTCGAGACCAGATTACCGGCAGTGTTCTGCACGCCGGTGACCATCGCCGCGGCGAAGTCGGCGCCGGGAAGGTGGGGTAGGCTGACGCCACCTGAAGGAGCTGCGCCTCCGCCAGGGACCGAGGTGCGGACAGTCGATGCCGCCGGTACGCCTCCTCCCGAATAGGCCGGGCTGAAGTTCCCCCACCAAATCGGGACGAAGACAGGTCCAGTGGTGAACACGCGCCGAGTCCGGCCGTCGAAATCACGGTCGAGCATAGTCCATTCGAGGTTGTCGGCGTACTTCTCGGATCGTACCTCCGGCGTCTTGGCGGCTTCGACCTGTTGCCAGGCCTTCTTCATGATCGCCCGGTAGTAGTCCTTGGTCTCACGCAAGCTGAAGCCTTTCATCTTCTGCTGCACGGATTTCACTAGATCGATCGATAGATCCTGCAGTTTCTTGCTTCGCTTGCGCAGATCGTTCTCCTCGACCGCAGGCAGAAAGGCCTCCTCATAGCCGCGCAGTCCATCCGGTTGCGGTTTGATCTGTTCGACTTTGAGCGGTTTGTCCGAGACTACTCGGGCGGCATTCTTCTTGATAAGACCGAAGAGGATCATGGTCATTACGCGGTCGAGCGGGGTCTCGAGCAGCACGGCTGCTTCGACGGCAGTCAGCCCACGCTTGATCCCGTGTCCCTGGACCGAGATCTTGGGGGGCAGATAGTCGAGCTTGCGTCGCCGATCGCCGTGGATGGCTAGCGCGACGAAGCCGAATGCGAGCAGGGCCAACCCACCGAAGCACAAGAATGCAGAAAGAGCGCCGCTGACCGCACTTGTCGGGCTGGTCGTCGTAGCGCTGGAGCCCGTCTGCCCTGAAGGAGCCTGGCCGGGCTGAGCGATGCTACCGCTGGGGACGTACTTGCTTGGGAATGAGGCACCGAACAGGTACTGTGTGTACCCGTTGGCGGACGAGCTCTTCCACTGGTAGGCGACGCGACCGTCGGAAGTGGTACCGGTGTCGGGTTGGGACGGCCAGCCGGGTGGAGAAGCGTGCCAGCGCGGTTCGTCCGGTTGAACGCCTTCCGGAAACGCGAAAGTCACGGTCATATCCGTCTGACCGTGAACGTATTGGCTTCCGAACCAGTTCGGTGAGAAGACGGCGCTGACGTACCCCGCTTCATCCGCCTGGTACAGTTGGCCGGTAATCCTGCCAACGTAGACCTGGACGACACCTGTCGCCCCGGGTCGGATGGCATCTCCGCCCAGCCCCAGCGCAATGCCGGGTTTCACATACGGTGATGGCTGGATGTCGTTGATCGTCTTCCCGTCGACGCTGGCGCTTATGCTGGAGGAATCGTAGCTCGAGTTGGGCATCCCGATGTCGATGTAGTCGATCGGGGAGGCGGAGGCGTCATTGGTGAAGGTGAGTGTGTAGCGCAGCTCTAGCGAGCCATCGGACTGCCAGAAGGCGCCGACTTCTTCCTTGTCCAGACTGAACGAATAGTTCTGCGCGCCTGCAGGCGCCGGTGTCAACCAGAACGCCAGAACAGCAGTGGCCAGGAGCAGGGTCAGGAATCGTTTCATGGTCTCTTTACCACTTGGGTTCTTCGGTTAGCTGGTAGCTCGTGCCGCAATAGGGGCACATCACCACGGGCGCACCGGCGACCATCTTGATGTTGTCGCTGGATAGTGCACCGCCGCAGTTGCGGCATGTGAGCTTTTCGAGATTGACATCGCCCGAGAGTTCAATCTTCTGGATGAGTTCCTGCTTGGCTTGCGCCTCTTTCTTTGCCCTGGCGCCGGCGAACCAGATCAAGCCGAAACCTATGGCGACGCTGATCGCTCCGGTGATAATCCAGCCCGGGGAGCCTTGAGGACTGAAAGCACCCCAGATGAACAGAACTCCGAAGAAGATCAAGATTGCCGCGGCGACGTACGCGATGATTCGCATTGGCGACATTTAGCCTCCGAGACGTCAACGTCATCGATCAGTCTAGCAAATCGGCCAACAGTGGGACAATTGACGAATGACACCCCTGAACTGTGCAAGGCTGCCCCCGGCCTGGGCTCCATCCTTTGATCATCATATACCGGGAGGAGCTACAAGTGAAGGATTGCACAGGATGGTCGGCCGTACCTGACGTTGAAGGACTGGATCGTCCCCGGGTGGCTGACCTGCGAGGCAGTGGAATTGGTCCCAAACCGCATGCGGAAACGTCGATTTCCGGTGTGAGCATCGCCAATCTTGGTGACTGAGTGAAAGTGAGTTGGCTCTTGGTACAGCGCGCTGATGATGTCTGGTGGGGGGTTGCGGCGATGACACAGGAAGGGCAGTGGTCAGGGAAGCTGAATCTTCCCCGGGAGGGAACGTCTCGCCCGGCAGCCTTGGGGCTATAATCCTGGGCATGGCCACGAAGGATGTTCGAGCCCGCGCCGAAGAACTCAGGCGGGAGATCAACCATCACAACTATCGCTACCATGTGCTGGACGCGCCGGTGGTCAGCGACGCCGATTACGACCGTCTCCTGCGCGAGCTCCAGGATCTGGAAGAGAAGAATCCCGAGCTGGCCACGCCCGACTCGCCGACGAGACGTGTGGGCGGCTCGATCTCCGACAAATTCACGCGTGTGGCCCATCTTGGGTCGATCCTGAGTCTGGGAAATGCATACGAAGCCGACGACGTCCGCGCCTGGTTCGACCGAATCGCCAGGCTCGACCCGCGCGTCGAGCAGGCCGAATTTGTTGTAGAGCCCAAACTGGATGGTCTGACCGTCGTCTTGCATTACGAGGACGGCGTCTTCACACTCGGGGCGACGCGCGGCGACGGCGAGTACGGCGAGGAAATCACCGCCAACCTGCGCACGGTTCGTAGTCTCCCGCTTCGGATCCCCGTCGAAGCGGGTTCGATGGAGATCCCGCGTCGGATCGTGGTCCGTGGAGAGGCGATCATCTTCAAGCGCGATTTCGATGAAATGAACCAGCGGCTGGAAGATGCCGGCGAGCGCACGTTCGTCAATCCTCGCAACACGGCAGCTGGCGCTTTGCGACAGCTCGACTCGGGTCTGACGGCCGAACGGCCGATTAGACTCCTATGTTATGCCATCGTCACGGCCGATGGGCCGGTTCCCGACCATCAGTGGGAAGTGCTGCACTACCTTCGTCAGCTCGGGTTCCCCGTGGCCGATGAGATCAGCCTGTGCAGTGACATCGAGCGAGCGATCGAGACCGTCGAGTCCTGGTCGGAAAAACATGATAGTCTGCCGTACGAAGCAGACGGCATGGTGATCAAGATCGACGATCTCGGCCTGGCTGCGGATCTGGGCGTAGTCGGGAAGGACCCACGCGGTGCGATCGCCTTCAAATTCCCAGCCGAGATCGCCTCCACCGTCCTGCAAGATATCGGCGTGAACGTCGGTCGAACAGGAGTCATCACGCCGTACGCCATTCTTGAACCCGTCGAAGTGAGCGGTGTCACCGTCAAACAAGCGACCCTTCACAACTTCGATTTCATCGACGAGAAGGACATCCGTGTGGGGGACAAGGTACTCGTCAAGCGCGCTGGCGAGGTCATCCCCTATGTCATCGGCCCAGTCGTGGAGGCCCGCACTGGAAATGAGAAGCGCTGCAAGGTCCCGACACGCTGCCCGTCCTGTGGTGAGCGTCTGGAGCATCTTCCAGGTGAGGTGGCAGTCTACTGCGTGAACGCAGCATGCCCGGCTCAGCTGGTCCGTAACCTGGAACACTTTGCTTCGCGTGGAGCGATGGATATCGAGGGCTTGGGGATCAAGGTCGCCGAATTGCTTGTCGAGCAGGGTTTGATCAACGATGTGGCAGACATCTATGGCCTGACCAGAGATGACCTGCTAGATCTTGAGGGGTTCGCCGAGAAGCGCGCCGACAACCTGCTGGCGGCGATCGCCGGGACACGGGGCAGATCGCTCGCCAGGCTGATCGGCTCGCTGGGCATCCGCGGGGTGGGCGAGACCGTCGCCTCAGACCTCGCCGGCAGGTTCGCTGACCTGGGAGAGCTGCAGAGCGCCAGCCAGTCCGACCTCGAGGAGGTTGAAGGGATCGGACCAAATACAGCCGCAGCCATCCTCGACTGGTTTTCCCGGCCGGCAAACAAGAAGATGGTCGAGAAGCTTCGCGGGGCGGGGGTTTGGCCGCGAGTCGATGTCCGGCGTCGCCGGACGGGGCCGTCGCCCCTGCAGGGGCTCACCTTCGTGATCACCGGAACGCTTCCCAGCCTCAGCCGGGATGAGGCCAAGGGGCTGATCCAGGCCAACGGAGGCAAAGTCACCGGGAGCGTCAGCCGCAAGACCGACTTCCTCGTTCTAGGGGAATCACCGGGATCGAAGCTCGACGATGCCTCGCGGCTGGGGATTCCGACCCTGAGCGAAGAGGCACTTCGTGATCTTATCGCAGCAAAGCGATCTTGATCGGAGGTGACCTCCCAACGTCGCGCGTTGCCGCAGGGGACACTCCGAACGTGCTCCTGAGTGGGAGGGCGTGTTTGCGCGAGCATTGTGTCATGCGCCGAAGAAACACGCGCACCGTCCGTGCACTCCGGCGGAGGTGTGGTACAAAGGACGAGGAGTGACTCATATGGATATTATTCGATCGGACGGTATCAGCAAGCGCATCGAGGCGATGTGCGAACGGGTCAATGCAGCCCAAGCGGCAGATCAGTACTTCTTCAGTATGCCTGTGAGCGAACTACGGGGAGGCTCTCGAATTCTGGTCGACGGTCGCGAGATGAGGATGTTCGCTTCATACAGTTATCTCGGACTCATCGGTCATCCTCGGATCACAGCGGCGGCCCACGAAGCGTTGGATAGGTATGGGACGGGAACACACGGCGTACGCATCCTGGCCGGGACGCTTCCGGTGCATGTCCAACTGGAGGAGAAGATCGCGGCGTTCAAAGGCGCCGAGGCGGCTGTGACGTTCAGTTCGGGCTATGTCACCAATCTCACCGGCGTCTCAACACTCGTCGGTCGTCACGACTACGTATTCAGCGACAAACTCAACCATGCGAGCATCGTCGACGGCTGCCTGCTCTCCGGGGCGAACTTCGTGCGCTTCAGACACAAGGATATGGCCGACCTCAAAGCCCGGCTTAGCGAGACCCCGGCTGAGGCCGCCAAGCTGGTCATAACGGACGCGGTCTTCAGCATGGACGGGGACATTGCTGATCTTCCGAACCTGGCCAGAATCTGTCGCGAATCGGGCGCCTGGCTGATGATCGACGAGGCACATTCGCTCGGCGTATTGGGTGAGGCCGGGCACGGGATCGAGGAGCACTTCAATCTCCCCGGCGTCATCGATATCAAGATGGGCACTCTGAGTAAGACGATCCCCAGCGTTGGCGGTTACATCGCTGGCAGCGGTGACTTGGTCAGCTATCTGAGACATCAAGCGCGAGGATACGTCTTCTCGGCGGCGCTGCCCCCGGCTCAGGCCGCCGCGGCCCTGGAGGCCTTCCGGGTCATCGAGGATGAACCCTGGCGCGTGGATGCGGTGCGAAGCAATGCCAGAGTATTCATCGATGGCCTGAAGAATCGCGGCCTGGATACGCTGCACACCCAGACGGCCGTCGTCCCAATCGTGTGTGGCGAAGACGAGAAGGCATTTCGGATGACGAGCGCCTGTCAGCAGGATGGCCTGTTCGTGTTGCCGGTAGTCTCACCGGCCGTTCCGGCTGGGTTGGCCCGGCTGCGAGCAACGGTCACGGCTGCCCACACCAAAGAAGAGATCGACAGTGCCTTAGACGTGTTCGAGCGCGCCGGGAAGAGCACCGGGGTCATCCACTGACGCCGGGCGGGTCGGGCATCCCCGAACCAATTCGCAAGGCGGCATGGACGAAATCCGGTTGAAGCGCGGACGGGAAAAGCCCGTCCTGCAGAAGCACCCGTGGATATTCTCCGGGGCGATCGGCACCGTCAGCGGCTCGCCCGAGCCCGGACAGACCGTCGACATTCTCGGCTCGGATGGCGATTGGCTGGCCCGCGGCGCCTACTCCCCCCAATCTCAGATCCGCATCCGCATCTGGACATGGGATGAAGCCGAGACCGTCGACGCGGCGCTATTGGCGCGACGGGTAGGGCGGGCGATAGCTGCAAGAGCATCGCTCGCCGCTGACTCCCAGGTGACGGCCTACCGCGAGATCTTCTCCGAATCGGACGGCATTCCCGGGCTGATCGTCGACCGCTACGGAGACTTCCGGGTGGTTCAATTCCTGACGGCCGGCGCCGAAAGCTGGCGGGAAGCGATCCTTGAGGCGTTGATGGCTGACGGCGAATGCCGTGGTGTGTACGAGCGTTCGGATAGCGATGCACGCTCCCTGGAAGGTCTGGCTGCGCGCACAGGACCCATTGGAGGCGAGGCGCCGGATGGGCCGGTCGAGATCCGTGAGCACGGGCTGAAATTCGAGGTCAACCTGGCCGAGGGGCAGAAGACGGGGTTCTATCTGGACCAAAGAGAGAATCGGGCGCGAGTCACGTCACTCGTCCGGGGTGGGGAGATGCTCGATTGCTTCTGCTACACCGGCGGTTTCACGCTCGCCGGATTGAGCGCCGGAGTGGAAGAGGTGAAGGCAATCGAGTCCTCCCCGTCGGCCCTGGAAAGTGCCAGCGTGAATGCCGCTCTGAACGGGTTCGGCGATGCACGCTGTGAGTGGATCGCCGGGGATGCCTTCGTTGAGCTCAGGCGCTTTCGTGACCGACGGGTGCAATTCGACACGATTGTGCTCGATCCGCCGCGGTTCGCTCCGACGAGCGCGCAAGTGCCGAAGGCGGCCCGTGGATACAAGGACATTAACCTGCTCGCCTTCAAGCTGCTCCGCCCGGGGGGACTGCTCTTCACATTCTCGTGCTCCGGCGGGGTTGGGCCGGAGCTGTTCCAGAAGATCGTCGCCGACGCAGCGCTGGACGCCGGCGTCGAAGCGAATGTCATCGAATGGCTTGGTCAGCCGGCTGACCATCCGGTCGCGTTGTCGTTCCCCGAGTCCCGCTATCTGAAGGGGTTGGTCATCCGGACCCCGACTTGATGCAATGAGGATTGCGAGCGTCGCAACGAGCATTGCGGCAGAAGGGGGCGTACCGTCATGTGCTGCCGGCCGTCAGACGCGAAGGTTCCACAAAGCCCGGGATGTGAATGCCAAACCACAAGGTGCTCTTGTAGATGTGCTTACGCGCCCGTCAAGGATACGGCTACTTAGGCTCCCGGAGCCTCAAAGGCTCCGGGAGCCCTGAAAACTCCTGCTGCCCCGATCCCACCTGTTTAGCTGAATGGATGATTCTGGGGGGTCTGCCTACGCCTGAGGCGTCCCGCGGTCTCCCATCTTGGCCCGCATTGCCAGCCTCAGGGCATGGCGGTGCAATCGCCGAAACAGGTCAGCCTTCTCTGGCAGGCCCTCTTGCTCCATACGCTGGGCGCCGCTCATCAGTGCAGACAGAACCTGCTCGTCGATCTGATCAGCGGACTCTTCCAGGCGCGCAGTCGCCTCGGCCTCATCCTCCGTCGCTAGCAAGTCCTGCGCCAATTGAAGAGATGGCGGGAGCGAATCACGAATGGCCTGCCGAATGAGCTGATCGACCTGCTTCAGGCGGTCGACCATCGCCGTCTCCTTGCGTTCGGTCGCGGCCCTGATGTTTGCTTGAAGGATTCCTAGAAACATCTCATCGATCATCGGCAAAGCCTGCTTGACAGCCTGGCCTACATCCTCGGCCTCCAGGATCGAGCGAAGAAGCGAGGCGGCCTGGGCCGCCCGCTCTTCCTGTACCTTGTTCAGTTCCTGGGTGATCTCAAGGATGCGCGCCCGGAGCGTGTTCAGGCGTTCTTTGTCTTCGCCGGTGCTCCTGTCGATGCGCTCGCTCAGAAGCTGGAAGAACGTGTAGTCGAGGGCCGGAGCGGTCAGATTAGCCAGCGCCAGAATCCTATCGTCATTCGGCGCCTGGCTGAACAGGTCGAGCAACTTCTCCCGGGTGAGCCCGTCGCCGCTCTGACGCAGGCTTTCCGCTGCCAGCCTGACCTCGGCTTCCTGGGCCTGGAGCCTCTTCCCGAAGGATGTCAGCGACAGAGCGGCCTCCACTCGTTTCGCCGCCGCCTCATTGGCCTTCGGCTCTCTCGTTGTCTGCAGCGCCAGCGTGGCCAACTGGAAGAACCCGGGGTCGAGCTCGGCATCGTGCTCGGAGACGAATGCCGCGAGATTGTCCTCCGGCGTCTCCAGAAGGTCCATGAACAGGCGCATCTTGGCCTGCTGGGCTTCGATCTCCTCCCGGGTGATTCCGTCGGCCTCCAGGACGCGTTCCATCATGCCCTGGAGGGTGAGCACTTCCTGCGGCTGCAGGAGATAGGCTTTCCTGGCCTCTGGCGGCAGGTGATCCATCACCTGTTTGATCAAACCGCCGATGGCCCTCTCTTGATCGTCGCGGTTGAGTCCGATCTCGACCGGAATGTGCGTCAGCAGTAGTTCCTTCGCCGGATCGTGGTAGACGATCGGTGCCGCCATCTGCCCCTCGTAGCCGCACACGGGGCAGCGAATGTGATTCAGATTGCCGGAGAGAAACCGGGCCTTGGCGCTCGGATCTCGGCCGACATCGATCAGCTGCTCGATGCGAGCCTGGATTGGGTTCCTGCAGTTCGGGCAGCGAATTTGGGCGACGGTTTCAGCCATTCAACCTCTCAATCTTGATTTGTCCCGGCTTCACCGAAGCGGGGCAGTGAGAAACAAATGCGGGTCCCGCCCTCGGTGTGATCATCGACCCAAATCCGGCCACCATGGGCCTCGACGACGGCTCTCGCCAGGAAAAGGCCCAGACCGGCGCCTTTCGTCTTCCGGGCGGCCTCGCTGGACCGATAGAAGCGGTCGAAGACTCTGGGCATGTCTTCGCGGGTGATCCCCGGCCCTTCGTCAGACACGCATAAGACAACCTCTTCTGGAAGAAGCGATCCGCGTATGCTCACTCTGCCTCCATCCGGTGAATACTTGACCGCGTTCGACAGTAGGTTGCTGAGCACTTGCGACAGGCGTTTCTCGTCACCGTTGACCAATGGAAAGCCGGGAGGGAAGGAGACCTCGAATGTGTGTTTCTCGGATTGGGTGCTGAAGCGTTCGACCAGCCGCCTGGAGACCGCGTCGAGGGCGACCTCGGAATAGTCCAACATAAGGGCGCCAGCCTGCAGTCGGGAAGCGTCCAGCAGGTCGTCGATCAGGCTGGCCAGCCGGTCGGCCTCCTCTTCGATCACCTGGAGTGAGTCGCCGACGATTTCCGGATCCCAGTCTGCATCCTCGCGGCGGAGCGTACCGACATAGCCTTTGATCAAAGCCACCGGCGTTCGCAGCTCATGGCTGATGATCGAGATGAAGGTGCTCTTGAGCTCCTCGGCCTCGCGGAACTTGGTGATGTCGCGCATATTGGCCACGATGCTCATCAGCTTGCCGCCTTCGGACAGAGTGGGCGCATAGGTGATGCCGACGCTGATCGTGCCCCCGTCTTGACGGCGCAGGTCGCCTTCGGTGTACAGGATGCTGTTCGGAGATAGCGGCCAGCCGCCGGCTCCGGCCTCCTGCAGGGTCTGCCCTTGCTGGCGGCTGCGCCAGCGGATGATGTCGTCGTGTTCCTTGCCGATCACCTCTTCCGGCGCATACCCGGTCAGGCGCGAGCACGATCGGTTGAAGCGCTCGAAGCGCAGACCTGGATCGAGGATGAAGATCCCGTCGGCCGACGACTCGAGGATCGCGTCGAGATGGGTATTCTGTTGTGCCACCTGCGTATACAGTCGGGCGTTGTGCACGGCGATCGCCGCCTGAGATGCGAAGGATTGCAGAAGCTCGCGGTCCCCGCGGGAGAAAGGACCCCGGTAGGATCGGAAGACGAAGATCGCGCCGAGCACTTCGCGCTGGACGATGAGCGGCAGGCCGACGCAGGTCAGCAGTCCCATGCTGGCGGCCTCAGCGATACGCTGCAGCCGACGGTTGAGCTCTGGCAGCTGGAACCGGGCGCCATCGCTGTGCTCAGGGATGTCTGCCAGAAGCGGCTTCAGATGTGTCAGGAAGTCGGATTCGATTCCAAACGAGGAGGCGATTTGCCAGCTGCCGTCGCCCTGGCGCAGGGCGATCAGCCCGGCGTGGCCCGCCAGGAGTTCGCCGGACAGACGGACGATGCGCGATAGGACTTTGTTGAGATCGAGCTCTTCGGTGATGCTGCGTGAGATCTCAAGCAGGTAATCACGCTGGCGGACTCGGAAGTCGGGCAGCATCCTCTCAGTCCAGCCCGTCCGCTTCGGCTTCAGCGATCGAGGCATCCAGGATCTGAATGCCTTCGTCGAGAAGAGAGCTGTTGATCACCAGTGGCGGCGCGATGCGGATCGTGCTCGGCCCGCAACCCAGCAGCAAGAGCCCGTGCGTGAACGCCTTGTTCACCACTCGATCTCGGAGGCTGCGCGCAGGCTCGCGCGTCTGGCGATCCTTGACGAACTCCACGCCGATCATCAGACCCTTGCCGCGGATATCGCCGATGCTCGGATGGCGAACCTCGATCTCCGCAAGCGCATCCATCGCCCTTTGGCCCATCTCGGCGGCATTGTGCATGAAGCCATTCCCGATCAAATCCAATGTCGCCAGCGCCGCACTGCAAGCAATGGGGTTTCCGCCGAACGTATTCCCGTGTGCGCCTTCGGGCCAATCCATGACGCTATCGCGGGCGATCATCACCCCGAGTGGAATGCCGGAGGCGATACCCTTGGCGGCGCACACGATGTCCGGCTCGACGCCCCAATGCTCGACGGCCCACCACTTGCCGGTGCGGCCGACGCCGCTCTGAACCTCGTCGACGATGAGCAGGATCCCGTACTTGTCGCACAGACGGCGCAGCGCCGGAAAGAAGCCATCCGGAGGCACGACGTAGCCGCCTTCGCCCTGGATGGGTTCGACAAGGATGGCGGCGCACTCTTCCGGCGGGGTGACACGCGCCAGGACGACGTCCTCGATGAAGGATACGACCGTCTCGCCGTAGTCGGGCGACGTCGGGCTCAGAACCGGCCGGTAGGGATCGGGGTAGGGGACATGGCTCACGCCATTCATCAGGGGTAAGAAGCCACGCCGGTAGACAGGCTTGCTGGCGGTGAAAGCCAGGGCCCCCATCGTTCGGCCATGGAACGCGCCGTAAAACGCGATGAACTGCTGACGCCCGGTGTGATGACGGGCAAGCTTGACCGCCGCCTCGACCGCCTCGGCGCCTGAATTGCCCATGAAGATCTTGGCCATCTCCTCGAAGGGGGCGATGCCGGCAATTCGCTCGGCGGCTTCCACCCACTTCGGGTGATAGTAGTCGGACGATATGTGAAGGAACTTCTCAGCCTGTTCCTTAATGGCCTGGACCACCTTCGGATGACTATGCCCGGTTGAGCAGACGGCAATGCCGGCAGCGAAATCGACGAAGCGATTGCCGTCGACGTCCCATGCCTCTGAGCCTCGGCCATGATCCATGATAAACGGGTAGGCTCGCGGATACGATCCGGAGATCACGGCACGATCGCGATCGAGGTACTCCCTGGCCTTGGGACCGGGAAGCGTGTAGGTCTTCAAGCTTGCTACCTCCTGCACCTGGAAGAAGGACAGGTCGATTGTGTCGGTACACGAGACGATCAGATCGACGCAGCGGCCCGGAGCAGGGCGCGGCTGCCGTCGCGCACCGGGCGATGACCGACGAACCGGCTTCTCCCACGGTGCCGGGGGATTATAACACTGGCAATCATCGGGATGTCCGTCACGCCATCGCGCGATCGCGTCTGATTGTTGCTTATAAGCATCCGGGCCTCTGAACCTGGGGGCGCATTCGGAGGCATCGGAGCCTATTCCTCCTAATCCTTCAAATCGATCGCGTGCCGGTCGACGCGATTTCCGTTGTATAAATGAAAGATAGGAATGTCCCCGTACAGCCCAGCCGCATACCTCGCGAAGGGAGAACTGAACATGGATGACCGTCCCTGGTTCAAGCGATACGATCCCGGGGTGCCTCATCATCTCGAATATCCCCCGGTCCCGCTCTTCCGGTTCCTGGAAGACGACGCCCGCTCGTACCCCGATCGCCCGTGCACCATCTTCAAAGGAGGAACGATCAGCTATCGAGAGATGGATGCACTTACGGATCGGCTCGCCGGCGGCCTGGCCGCGCTGGGCGTCAAGAAGGGTGACCCGGTCGGGATATTCATGCCCAACACCCCTCAATTCGTGCTGGCGTTCTTCGCCATCCTCAAAGCTGGCGGGGTGGTCGTGGCGACCAACCCCCTGTACACCCCACGCGAGGTCGAGTTCCAGCTCAAGGACTCCGGCATTGAGGTCATGCTCGTGATGAGCAACTTCTACAAGACCGTCAAAGCCTCCCAACCAGGTACGCGTTTGTCGAAGATCGTCGTCACCAACATCAAAGAATACCTTCCCGCCACGCTCCGTTTCCTCTTCGGTCTGACCATGGAGAAGAAAGGCGGCCACCGCGTCACGCTGGCTGAAGGCGACATATGGCTGCAAGATCTGCTTGCCCGACACAAGCCGTCCGATCGACCGTCCGTGGAAGTCGGTCCTGACGACCGCGCCTTGTATCAGTACAGCGGCGGCACCACGGGCGTTCCCAAGGCAGCCATCGGTCTGCACAGGAATCTCGTCGCGAATACGCTGCAGATCCGTGCCTGGAACACAGACCTCGTGATGGGCAAAGAAATCGTCTTGATGGCTATCCCACTCTTTCACGTGTACGGGATGGTGGCGGGGATGACATTCGCTATCGGAGCCGGGGCCTCGATGGTCATGATCCCCAACCCACGCGACATACATGACATCCTGTCGGCCATCGCCAAGTTCCGGCCGACGATCTATCCCGGCGTTCCGACGATGTACAACGCCATCAACAACAGCCCGGATGTCGTCGCCGGGAAGGTGGATGTGAGCTCCATCAAGAGCTGCATATCGGGGTCAGCGCCGCTGATGCGGGACACGAAAGAGCGGTTCGAGCAGCTGACCGGAGGCAAACTTGTCGAGGGGTATGGGCTCTCCGAAGCCCCCACGGCCACTCACTGCAATCCGCTTCTCGGTGAAAACCGAACGGGATCGATCGGGCTGCCATTCCCCGATGTGGACTGCCGGATCATCTCGCTTGACGACGGCGAGACGGTCTTGCCGCCGGGCGAGATCGGAGAGCTGGCTGTACACAGCCCCAATGTCATGTACGGCTACCTCAACATGCCCACGGAAACAGAGAACTCGCTGCGTGACGGATGGCTGTTGACGGGTGACATCGCCCGGATGGACGAAGACGGGTACTTCTATGTCGTGGATCGCAAGAAGGAGTTGATCAAGCCGGGCGGTTATCAAGTCTGGCCGCGCGAGGTCGAAGAGGTGCTGTCTCGCCATCCGAAAGTGTTGGAGGTCGGCGTGGCCGGCGTCCCCGATGCCTATCGAGGTGAGACGGTCAAGGCCTGGATCGTCCTTTCCCCCGGGGAGACTGTGGACGCGGACGAGCTGAAACAATGGTGCCGCGAGAGCCTGGCGGCCTTCAAGGTCCCGACACAAATCGAATTTAGGAATGAACTGCCGAAGACCACGGTCGGGAAGGTATTGCGCCGCGAACTTGCGCGACAGGATCGAGAGCGAGCCACGCCGCCGGAATCGATGGAGGTCTGAACCACCGGCAGCCGGAAAAGGTGTGCATCCACATGCAAACCGCCCCCGCGCAGCGGGGGCGGTTTCGATTTCCCTTCGGGTCGGTCCGGGCTACTTGATGCCGGCGACTGCGACTGGCACTGGTGTCCCGCTGTTCTTCGGGTCGACCTGCTCGGTGAAGAGTTGTTCGAACTTATCGCGATCAATCGTCTCGAGTTCGATTAGCGCCTGGGCGATCTTGTCCAGTTGGTTTCGATACGTCGTCAGAATATCTTCTGCGCGCTCGTATGCCTCCTGCACCAGGCGGCGGACCTCTTCGTCGATCTTCTCGGCGATGGACTCAGAGTAGTCGCGCTGCTCGGAGATCTCACGGCCCAGGAAGATTAGCTCCTCTTTCTGCCCATACACCATCGGCCCCAACTCACGGCTCATACCCAGCCGGGTCACCATGGCGCGAGCCATCTTCGTCACGCGGTCTAGGTCATTCGAGGCGCCGGAAGTGATATCGTTGAAAACCAGTTCCTCGGCGGCGCGGCCACCGAGCAAGCCGGCCATATCCGCCCTGAGCTTGTTGCGAGCCATCAGAGTTCGCTCTTCGGCGGGGAGGGCCATGGTGAAACCGCCCATCATTCCGCGGGCGATGATGCTCACCTTGTGAACCGGATCGGCCTCTGGGATGACGTGCATCACCACGGCGTGGCCCGCTTCGTGATAGGCTATGATCTTCTTTTCCTCGGCGCTGATCAGCCGGCTCTTGCGTTCCGGTCCGGCGATGACGCGCTCGATCGACTCCTGGAACTCGTCCTGGCCGATCATGCGCTTATCCCGACGGGCGGCGAGGATGGCGGCTTCGTTCACCAGATTCTCGAGATCGGCGCCAACAAAACCGGGCGTCGCTTTGGCGATTGTCTCCAGATTGACTTCAGGCTCAAGGGGCTTCCCCTTGACGTGGACCCGGAGGATCTGCTCGCGACCGTGCATGTCCGGCCGATCCAGCACCACCCGCCGATCGAAGCGCCCCGGACGAAGCAGCGCCGGGTCGAGGACGTCCGGCCGGTTGGTGGCCGCCATGATGATCACGTTGGTGTCGGTGTCGAAGCCGTCCATCTCAACCAGCATTTGGTTGAGGGTCTGTTCGCGCTCGTCATGGCTGCCGCCCAATCCGGCCCCACGCTGGCGGCCGACGGCGTCGATCTCATCGACGAACACAATGCAGGGGGAGTGGCGCTTGGCCTGCTCGAACAAGTCTCGCACCCGGCTGGCACCAACGCCGACGAACATCTCGACGAATTCGGAGCCCGAGATGGAGAAGAACGGCACGCCGGCCTCCCCGGATACGGCTTTGGCCAGGAGGGTCTTCCCCGTTCCGGGCTGGCCGATGAGCAGCACGCCCTTCGGGATCCGTGCACCGAGAGTGATGAATTTCTCGGGTTCCTTGAGAAACTCGACAACCTCTTGCAGTTCCTCTTTGGCCTCTTCGACGCCGGCGACGTCTTCGAATGTAACCGTCGGCTGGTCGCCGGTGAACATGCGCGCCCGGCTCTTGCCAAATGAGAGGGCTTGGTTGTTCGATCCTTGCGCCTGACGGAGCATCAGAAAGATCAACCCGACGACCAGAAGGCCAGGCAGCAGGTAGGTCACCAGGCTGAGTACCGTGTTCCAGTCGCTCGGCTGTTTTATCTCGAGCTGCACATTGGTCGGGCTGAGCTGATCCTGGGTTACCCCCAGATCGATGAACTGCTGGATGACTGAGTCTGAAGGTTCTTTGCGCGACAGGGCGCTATGCCCATCGCGGTAGATGACCTCGATATTGTTGTCGTCCACCACAATCCGGGTGACTTCGCCTTTCTTGACCGCATCGGCCACCTGATTGAAATACAGCCGTTCCGGTTGAGGCGACCCGGCCCTGAACTGGATGATCAGAACAGCGATGATCAACAGCAGGATCAGGAGGACGAGCGTATTTCGGCCTCTTGCAGAATTCACGTGTACCTCCCTGAAAATTGACACCACTCCGATGAACCGCCAAGGGTTCGCCGGAATCTCCGAGGATTATACCTCGGCCTCCGTGCAGCGGCCACCATAACGGGCATGTCTGCGATGAAAGGCGTGCTCCTCCGAACGCTCGTCGCGTCGTGACCGGATGAATCAAAGGCTCCCGGAGCCTCTCAGGCTCGGGGAGCCTTGTCCGTCCTGGACGGTTTGTCGGGCTGCGACCTGACCGCGATG
>CAZGRL010000046.1:10521-28304 GCA_964528155.1 uncultured Anaerolineaceae bacterium | reverse complement strand
CGTGAACTCCTTTCAAGTAAGCATAAAGGTGTCCACGTAACCGGGTCAACTCCAAACAGCCCAATGTCTCCTGCTAACTGCTGACCGCTAATTGCTTACTGGTTATTGCTAATTGCCAAATGCCCGTTGCCTCTCCATCGTCTGCAGTCTAAGGTTCTTGCTGACGGCTGATAGCTGTTAGCTGATCGCTTCTCCCCTCAATCTTGACACTCCCTTCTCCGCTCCTTATAATGCCGCTGAAGTACGCGGGTGTCGCCAAGTGGTAAGGCAGTAGCTTCCCAAGCTACCATTCGTGGGTTCGAATCCCATCACCCGCTCTCAAGTGAGCCGGCGGGGCCTTAGGCCGCCGCTTTCTTTGTCTCGCTGCTCCTCCCGTATCACAACCCAGCAGATCGCAGTCTCGCTCCAACGGATGCCTTGCCATCAGGCATCTTGGCGCGAGAATCGGATAGGATCCGAGCCGATAGCGAGGCGGGCTTTCGCACACGCGCGGGCTCCGCCCATGGTCGACCGTGGAAGATGAAGCAGCAATATCAGTCGAGGTATGCTTCGTTCGAGAACCTGGGGCGCATAGACTGGAGAGTGTCGTGATGAAGATTCGCAACCCAAGAATCCCCGGGGCCGTCCTAGCTGCGCTGGCAGCGGGAACCTTGGCCTGCAGCCTGCTCCCGTTCGGGCTTGGCGCACAGGACAGCGACTCCCGGATCGCCACACTTGAGACCCAGTTGAAGGACGCCCGAGCCGAGGCGACCGCCGAGGCTGAGCGTGCTGCCGCCACGGGCGAGAGCTCCGAACGAACAATTCTGGAGGATGACTTCGGTGGCGAATCGAGTGCCTTTTTGCTCGGTGAGGGCGCTTCGCTGCACGATGGAGCCTTATTCTTGGGGCCGTATGATGAATGCGCTAACGACGTGGCCAACTTTGACTTGCCGGTCGATTGCATGGTGGTGTGCGAGACCTGTGGACGTAGTCTCTCCAACTATCACCTGAAGGTCAGGTTCACCTTCGAAGACGGACTGTCCGACCGCGAGTTCGGTGTGATCCTGCGTCTGGTTGACCAGGATACGGACGGCCTGCTCGATCGTGAAGACTATCTTCTTGCCCTCGGGTTCAACATCTTCGAGAATAGCTGGCACGTGTACATGCACGAGCCGGACAAGATCGATCCTTGGAGCCCGGTCGCAGGCGGTCAGGCTGGATTTCTTCAAGTTGGACGAATGAACGAACTGGAAGTCACGGTAACCGAAGACGGACAGCTGATGGAACTTCGTCTCAATCAGCGCTATGTGGCGACACTGACCGGTCGAAAGCCCGAGCCTGGTCAGCACTTGGTCACACCGTGGTTCGATTCCGGGGCGGTTGGCTTCGTCGGGCTGGGGCGGCGAGTCCAGGCCCGATTTGACGACTTCGTCCTAGATGCATCTCCTTAGACTGGCGTTCGGTGCACCGAAAATGGGATAGCCCTGTCAGCGATAGCGCGAGAGAAGAGCCGGCAGCACCACTAAACGAAGTCGCCGGCATTGGGCGGGTCACGCACGCCTGGATAAGCGGTTGCCGGACGCCGTCCGGACCGAAGATCAACCGGTCCGCCCGTATAATGGAGCCGCGGTCCGCTCTTGTGCGCGCCTCCCCGGCATTCCAATCAGACTGGTTCTCCCGGCGTGTCCACCCGCCTCCCGGGTCCGGACCACACTCACTCTCGCCTCAAGTACCTGGATGCCCGACTCTCGGCAGATCATCTACGGCGAGCATGATTGAGCTGAACAGATCATTGGGAGCAGAGACGGTCGGCCCGTTCGATTTGCTACGGATCGACGACGTTGCTGACGTATGACCGCCTGCCCAGGAACGCCTAGTTGATGTCACTCGAACGGATCTCAAATGAGACCGCGCGCCGCTTCACCCTCGGTCGCCAGGGGTTGTGGCCCGGCCGCCGCTGGATCGGCGAGGGCGGCACGGCCGAGGCCATTCATGCCGTCGAATGCATCCAAATGGATCCGCTCAATGTCATCGCTCGCAGTCATCACCTGGCGCTGTTGAGCCGCGTACACGACTACCGTCAAGAGCATCTCGACAATCTCATGTACCGAGATCGCTTATTCTTCGACTACGGAGGCAACCTCCGCATCTTCCCGATCCATGAGCTCCCGTATTGGCGCGTGACCATGCGCCGCAACGCCCGGGCGCCGCGTTGGGCCGGGTTCGCCTCAGCCAACAGGTCCGTGATCAAAGCCGTCCGAGCTGAATTGCGCAGACGCGGGCCCGTGGGCAATCGGGATTTCACCGGCGGGAAGCGCGTGAGCAGCTACCGTGGTCGCAGAGACACGTCCCTGGCGCTGTACTATCTATGGATCAGCGGTGAGGTCATGCTCCACAGCCGGGATGGGTTCCAGCGAGTCTACAAGCTGCGGAAGAATGTCGTCCCGCCCGAACTGGACCGCGTGGCTACGGTCAAGGAATGCGAGGTCTTTTTCAGCCTCAAGGCTCTCGCCTTCCGAGCGCCGTGCCGGGCCAAGACCTGGTCGGATTGGTTCTCCTACTTCATCGGCCGGGATGTCGACAAGGCAGAGGCCGAACGCCGGCTGAAGCGGATGCTCGATGCCGGAGAAGCCGTCGCGCTGAGGGTCGAAGGCGAAAAGGAACCACATTACATCCCTTCCGAAGATCTGCCGGCGCTCGAGATCGTCGCCCGCGGGAGCTTCCCCAAGAGCTGGCGGCCAGTCGATACCACCACGAGCGAGGAGGTCACCTTCCTCGCCCCCCTCGAGACTGTCACGGCGTCCGGTAGAGCGAAGAGACTCTTCGCCTTCGACTACATCTGGGAAGTCTACAAGCCGGCTCATCAGCGGCGTTGGGGCTACTACACGATCCCGATTCTGTACGACGATCGCCTAGCCGCACGCATCGACCTGAAACTCGAACGGACCGAAGGCACACTGGTGACCAAGGGTTTTTGGCTCGAAGATGCGCAGACCGGCAACGATCCGCGCTTCGCCTCGGCTCTGGCTCAGGGCTTGATCCGAATGGCATCATTCCTTAAAGTCGGTCGCGTCGACGTCGCCGGGCTCAAGCCGACTGAGCTGCGCAGGAGGATCCTGCCTGCCATGAAGGAATACGCGCAGAAGGAAAAGGCGAGGACGTCACGTGCGACGAGCCCAGCCACAAGGGCAGGATCATCACCCTGAATTCGGTATCCATATCGAGGTAGAATAGATCAACATTGGCAGGGTGGAACGGCATGATGGGTGTGCCCGTGCCCTGCTTCCGCTGGCCGCCGTCAGGGCTTAGCCCGCTTGGTGCATGTCGGCGGCGAACCCGAACAGGCCCCAAGTTGATACGCAATCCCGGCCGTCGTCCTTGCGCCAGGGGACCGGTCCCCCAACCGGGCTCAGCAACCGTGCATCGACGTCAACGCGCATTGCGCGGACGCATGAGCACCCGGTAGGTCTCGCGAGGATCGGAAAGTGAAGCAAGACAGGGGGATGCAAGACGCGGAGCGGGCTCGATGAAATCGACGGAGGGCTGAGGATACAACTGCCGTCATGAATGTCCTGCTGATCTACCCGGAGTTTCCCGATACGTTCTGGAGCTTCAAACACGCTCTGCGCTTCATCCGCAAGAAATCATCTTCCCCGCCATTGGGCTTGCTTACCGTCGCCTCCATGCTCCCGTCGGACTGGCCCCGGCGTCTGGCGGACGTCAACGTAACAACGCTCACGCCGGATGACCTGGAATGGGCCGATTGTGCGTTCATCAGCGCCATGACCGTTCAAAGGGATTCCGCGCGCCAACTTATCGCCCGATGTGGCGAGGCCGGGCTGCGAGTGGTCGCCGGAGGCCCGCTCTTCACAATGGAGCACGAGTCATTCTCCGGAGTAGATCACTTCGTCCTCAACGAAGCCGAGTTGACCCTTCCCCAATTCCTGGTTGACCTGAAACTCGGGCGAGCCAAACATGTTTACGGCGCGACAGACTACGCCGATGTGACCCAAACGCCGCTGCCTGACTGGAAACTGGCCGACCTCGACAGCTACGCAACAATGGAAGTCCAGTATTCGCGGGGTTGCCCATTCAATTGCGACTTCTGCAACGTGACGGCCCTATTCGGCCATCGGCCAAGGGTGAAGACGGCAGCGCAGGTTATCGCCGAGCTCGATTCGCTCTACCAGCTTGGGTGGCGCGGTGGTGTGTTCTTCGTCGACGACAACCTCATCGGCAACCGAAAGCACCTCAAGCAAGAGCTTCTCCCCGCCC
Organism: uncultured Anaerolineaceae bacterium; assembly: GCA_964528155.1. Taxonomy (GTDB): domain Bacteria; phylum Chloroflexota; class Anaerolineae; order Anaerolineales; family E44-bin32. The sequence continues at coordinate 24,050 of CAZGRL010000046.1, read as the reverse complement.
TGATCGATTGGAGGCGAGACAAGGTCGGTATGCCTTTTTCCACGGAGGTATCTATCAACCTCGTCGATGACGCCGATCTGATGCGTATGATGGTCGAAGCCGGCTTCGGCACTGTCTTCGTTGGGATCGAAACGCCGGAGGAAGCCAGTCTGGCCGAATGCGGCAAGAAGCAGAATCTGAAGCGCGACCTTGTCGAAGACGTTCGGCGCATCCAGCATGCCGGACTAGAGGTGCAGGGCGGCTTCATCATCGGCTTCGACAATGACACGCCGTCGACATTCCAGCGGTTGACCGATTTCATCCAACAGAGCGGGATCGTGACGGCGATGGTCGGCCTGCTCCAGGCGCCGCACGGAACACGTCTCTACGAACGGCTGAAGAAGGCCGGGCGCCTGCTTGAAACGATGACCGGAAACAACGTCGATGGCACGACGAACATCATCCCCATCATGGATCCCCTGGTCCTCCGAAATGGGTATCGAAAGGTGCTCCAGCATCTCTACTCGCCGGAAGCCTACTATCAGCGTGTCAAGACATTCCTGAGGGAGTACAGGCCCCCCAGGATCAAGGTGCCGCTCAATCTCGGCTTCGTCACCGAGCAGGTCATGGCGCTGTTGCGTTCGATCTTGCGACTCGGGATTCTGGGGAAGGAACGCGTTCAGTACTGGAAGCTCTTCGTCTGGACTCTGGTCCGCCGGCCCAGGTCCTTCCCACTCGCCATCCGGTTCCTGATCTATGGGTATCACTTCCGCAAGGTCACGGAGCTGACGGCGGAGTGAGCGCTGGAAGTCGTGAAGGCGGCGATCGACCTGAGCAGGAACTCCTGAGGCTGTTGCCCGCAACGCGAGGGCATTTCCAATACGAGTCGGGATATCACGGCGATCTCTGGCTTGATCTGGAACGACTGTGCCTGGATATCAGGCCGATTCGGCGTTTGGCAGCGACGCTGGCCGACAGACTTGCGCCACACGGGATCGAAGTCGTTTGCGGACCATTGGTCGAAGGAGCCTTCGTGGCTCTTTTCGTGGCTGAGGCGCTCGAAATCCCCTTCACCTACACCAATCGGATCGACACGCACGCCGACTCGCTTTTCCCGATCGAGTACCGCGTCCCGCAGGTGCTTCGTTCCGAGATCGCGGGCCGGCGCACCGCCATCGTTACGGATGTCATCAGCGCCGGCTCGGCCGTCGGAGGAACCATGACGGACCTGCTCGCCTGTGGTGCGCTGCCGGTGGCGATCGGCGCCATCGCCGTCATTGGAGACTCCCCTGCCCGGCTGGCCAGCGAGCGCTCGATCCCCCTTGAGGCGCTTGTCTCGTTGACGAATCCCATTTGGGCGCCGGATGACTGTCCGCTATGTGCTGAAGGCCTTCCTTTCACCCGAGAGCCTCCGGCAGCGTGAGCTCCCGCCAGCCTGCAGGGCTATCTCTACGAGTCGTTCCCCATCGCGACGAGCGGCGACGTCGATTTCGGTGAGGGGCGTTTTCGGGGGAATAATGGGCTCAGGGATACATAGAATCCGGGCCCTGTCGGCGATCTGCTTTGTCCCGCTCGCGTCTTGTCATTCACACGTATCTGTTCAGACCCCCGCTGTCTCCACCGTCAGTCTCCCTCCGCGCTCGACTCCCATTCCCACCCCTGCTTCTTCGCCGATGTCAACTCCTCCCCTGGGCTGCCCGGGCTGGACGTGCACTCTCACCGGGGTGGTGCATGAGAGCGACGCGCCAGGCTCCGTCGTAGAAGGCGTAGAGGTCCAGCTCTCACAGGCCAGCTATTGTTCTCCAACGACCGGGAGGCAGATGACACAGACCGACCTCGACGGCAGCTTTGCCTTCGGGGTCTACCTGCATGACACGGATAGCTACACGTTTCGAACTGAGAAGGACGGCTATGAGTCGGGGGAGTATTCCATGAGCGGTTTCGACTGCCTCTTATGCGGATGTGGCGCAATCGAAATCTCGCTCGTGCCCACCGATTGATCACTCGGGGCAAGCGAGTCGTGCGGCATCCCCTCCGCGCGAATCGTCAGAGTCCGGAAAGACGCGTGGCCTGGATGAGACGGAGGACTAGGCGCTCAGCCCGGCCTTTGAGTCAAGCAGCACCTTGACGCGTTCGTAGCATTCGGCGGAAAGCTTGGGATGCCCCTTGGGGAGGTGTTTGCGTAGCTTCCCCGGGAGGCAAACCGGCATGGGAGTCGAAGAGGCTAGATCGAGTCGGCAGGCCGGATGCACGAAGATGACGACGGCGCTCACCGGGGGCAGGCAGCCTTCGGGAAGCCGGGCCTTAAGGAAATCGTGCATCCAATCGGCGTACGTCTGGGCCCGCTCGATCGGGTCTCCCAGCCGCTGGTCGAGAAGGTATCGCATGGCCCTTGAGACGGAGAAGCGTTGCCGCCACCGGCCCTTGTCATAGGTGAACCAGCCGTCCAGATTGACCGCTTCCAGGATAACGACGTCCGACGGTGTCAGCAGGACGTGGTCGCTGACGAAGACATAATGAAATATGCAAGAACGGTCGTCGAGGGATTTGAGCGCTTGATCGAGGGTCGTCTCAGGTCGCGGCCGTTTGACCCAACGATTGGCATGATAGATGCCCACCGTCGCCGAGACAACGCCGGTAAAAAGCAGGACGGTCGTGAGCGTTTGGAGGGAAGGACGCCAAAGGGATATGCCGACGCTCCCCAACATCACCAGAAGCCCGCCGAGGCTGGCAGCGTGGGAGAACGTAGCCCGACGGCTTATCTTCTGATCGTCGATGATGACTTTCATGGCACCCCATGCAGGCGCCGGTTGATAGGCGCCAGCCCGAGATAGAGTTCCCGGTACTCCTTGTACAAGGCTTCGTATCTTCTGGCGAACTCGCTCCTTGGCTCGACCACCTTTTGTATGCCGACAAGATCATCCAGGCATTCCACGTCCGGATAGACCCCCATCCCAACGGCCACCGTCAGGGCCGCGCCGACGGCCCCTGCTTCGAGGGGATGGGTGACGACGTGAAGCTCGCGTCCGAGGACGTCGCTGATGATCTGGGTCCAGGTGGCGCTCGTACTTCCCCCGCCGATGGCATTCACCTGGCCGATTGACAGGCCGAGATTCTCCATACTTTGGTAGATCCAGCGGATATGAAAGGCTACGCCCTCCATGACAGCCCTGGTCAGGTGACTCTTGGTGTGCCCTAGCGAAAGCCCGACGAAAGCGCCGCGGGCGTAGTGATCGAGGACCGGCGCGCGTTCGCCCGAGAGCCAGGGGGCGAATAGAAGCCTGTCGGATCCCGGTTCGACGCTATCCGCCATCCGGCTCAATAGCTCGTAGGCGGACACCCCCTCCTTCTCAGCCTGGCGAATCTCCTCCTGACAGAAGACATCCCGGAACCACATCAAGGCTCCCCCACCCGTCTCCATCTCTCCGGCGATGATCCATTTGCCGGGATCGATGTGATTGAGCCCCCAGAATGGCCGCTCCGGATCGTTGATGAAGGCTGTGCTGGAGACGCCGAGCCAGGTGGCCGTGCCGACGCACAGGTGTGCCTTTCCCGCGGCGTTCGCTCCCGATCCTGTCTGGGCTACGGCGACGTCTCCGGCGCAGGCGACGACCGGCGTCCCCGGCGCGAGCCCCGTCTCCTTGGCCGCCTCCTGTGTGACCTCGCCGATAACATCCGTGCAAGGATATGCATCCGGAAGCTTCTCCATTGGGATGCCGAGCCGCGCACAGGCCTCCCTGGACCATGTCTTCCGGCGAGGGTCAAAGAGGAAGTACACCGAGGCGCCGTGCCAATCCGTGCCGATCTTCCCTATCAACCTATAGAGGATGTATTCCTTGCAGTCCAGAAGCTTGTACGTCTTGCTCCACAGCTCAGGGCGTTCCTCCTTGAGCCACAGGATCTTGGGGATGATGTCCTTGGCCGTGGGGATATTGCCCGTGTGGTCGAAAAGCATGCGGGGCGTGTCCCCCTGCCAAATGCGATCGGCCTGGTGAATGCTGCGCACGTCCAGCCAGCTGAGCAAAGGCGTCAGTGGCCGACACGCCTCATCCACCGGAAGTAGATTGAACATCTGGGCTGAGATGCCGACGCCCAGGATTTCGCTCGGATCGATCCCTGCGACCTCGATCACGTGTCGGGTGGTTGCGGCACAGGCGCGCCAGATCTCGTCCGGGTCTTGTTCAACCCAGCCCGGCTTTGGGTAGTTCAACCCGTATGGCTCATAGGCCGAGTGAACGATACGCCCGTTCAGATCGGCCAGTACGGCTTTATCGCCCCCCGTCCCGCAATCGTGGGCCAGGATGTAATTCTTGCTGATGGGCCACCTTCCGCAAGTCAGGGTTGTCGGGCCGGCGGTGCGGCTCTGGCAACCTCACCGACATAGGCGCGCAGGATCTCGATGAACCGGCGGTTGTCTTCCGGCGTTCCGACGGTCACACGGATGAAGCCTTGCGGCATATGATGTGGGGACATCGGCCGTATGAAGACACCTCGGGCGAGCAATTCGTCGCGGATCGTCTCCGACGCTTTCCCGATGCTCCCGGCATCGATCAGCACAAAGTTGCCCTCGCTACGGAATGCTCGCAGGCCGGGGATGGTATTGATCTGCTCTTCAAGGAACTGCCGCCCCACCAGGATTGCCTCACGTTTGGCCCGGGCCGAGGCATCGTCATCGATCGCGGCCTTCGCCGCGGCCAGGGTCAACAGGCTCACATTCCAGGGGATCCTGACGCGATTGAAGAAGCTGCTCAGAGTCGCATCAGCCAGGATGTAGCCGAGACGGAAGCCTGCCATGCCGTATGCCTTGGAGAAGGTTCGGCTGATCATGGCGTTTCGGAAAGTCAGGATCAGGGGCGACATCGAACGCGGTTGTTCTTCGAGGTCGTAGTAGGCCTCGTCGATGAAGGTCGGCAGGCCGAGCTCAAGGAACCGACGAAGTTCCGATTCGGGGAACTGGACCCCAAGCGGGTTATTCGGGCTGCAAATGAACGCCAGCTTTGTCTTCTCGGTCACCCTTTCGATCAGCGCGTCGGCCTTCGGATCCTGATCGGGAGGCATGGGAAGGACGACGGGGACTCCTCCACCAATTCGAACGCGGGCCTCGTACATCGAGAACGTGGGAACCGGAAGCAGGACCTCCTCGCCGGCTGCGACGAACGTTCGGATGACAAAGTCAATGACATCGGTCGATCCGTTGCCCAGCACGACGTTCTCCGGCCCGAGGCCGATGCCCTCCCGCTCCGCCAGCATGCGACGCAGGTCTTCGCCCGATCCCGGATACAGGTTCCCCCGGCGTGCGGCTTCCAGGGCGGCATCCATGACCGCCTCCGAGGGCGGCCACGGGTTCTCATTCGACATCATGCGCAGGATGTCGGGATGGGCCCAGGCGTAGTCCATGTGCTTGGCGCTGTAGGCATCGGCGCTGCGGACCCAGGGCAGCACGTAGTCTTCCAGAATCCTCATCGCGCCCACCTGTCCTCGGAGGCCGGCCGGGCGACCCCGGCCGGGTGATCTGCCAACCGTCGGTCGGAGCTCATCGATCCATCAGCTCCTCGACGTCCTTGTACCACTTCATGCGCTCTCCTACGATGCCTCGCAGTCTCCAGCCGAGCGTCCTCGGCGCATCTTCGATCCGCGCCGTGAGCTCTCGTATCCGGTTTCGGACAATATCCCTGTCTTCGTCCTTCAATTGCTCGTACCTGCCCAGCATGTCGTCGAGCACGGCCAGGTTCTTGGTGACGGTACGCCACAGCCCCCAGTCCCGTCCGAGCAAGGAACAGATGACGTCGACATTGATCACCTCATCGTCGCCCTCTCCGATGGGGTGTTCGCGGAGGAGCATGATGCTGTCGATCAGGTCTTTCTCATTGATCTGTTGGATCTGCATCTTCTCCAGCAGGAGCTCAGCCAGAGGCAGGGTAGGCTTGTCCGCCTCCAGGCGGCCGACGAACGGTATGCGATGACTGAAATCCAACTCGTTGAAGAAGACATCGATGTGACGTCCATTCAGCGTGTCATGGAACAACAGCCGCCGGTCACCAAAGAGGCGCGTGACCATCTTGTCCTCTTCATAGCCCAAGTCGTTCAACAATCGCAGGATGTCTTTGAAGTACCTTTCGTACGAAGCAAAATCGATGTCGGTGAATTCTCTGCCCAGAGCGTTCTGTATGTAGCCGAACTGCGGACAGTGCGTGTAGAACGCCAGCGCACCCAGCAGGCGCATGATGATGTGCCGGTTTTCCTCCAGTTCGAGGGCCTGGAGAATCCGGGCGCGCTCAACGGTGAACTCCTCAAGGATCTCTCCGTATCGGGACATACCTACCTTCCTACCTCAAACCGACGATCAGGACGAGATTAGCAGATGTCCTTTGACTCTGTCACGCTCGAGATTGATGATGGCGGCTCTCATGATCCCCTCGGCATATTCGCTCCCGGCATTGATCACAAGCGTGCGCCCGATCCGGGTGTGCCCGGCGGCTTCGTGGATGTGACCGTGAAGGGTCAGCAACGGCTGGACCTGTTCAATGGCCCGACGGACGGCGAGGCTGCCCACCGGTTTCATGAGGACTTGCCCGCCGCGATGCACGATCTTCAGATTATCGTCCAGTTCGGGACAAACGTCGATCTGCGAGTCAAACGGTGGGACATGGATGACCATCACCGCTTGCTCCGGGCGCTCGAGCAACGAGATAACCTCATCCAGGCGGGCGGTCAATTCGGCCTCCTCGATATCCCGGTTGCAGTGCCAGGGGGTCATGTTGGCGTTGGCGATCCCGACGATCTCGTGGTCCTCGTCCAGCCACAACCTCCGACCATCGGGATTGTGCACGCCCTTCTCCTCGAATTCGGCAATCACGGCGTCGATCGAGTACAGATCATCGTTGCCGGGCATGAAGTACAGAGGGATCTCCTTGGGGCCGACTTCGCTCACGTACAGGGTGAGCCACTCCCGCACACGCCCGCACATCTCGCGCTCGAAGCGGCCGGCCATCTTCTGGGCATCGCCCTCCAGTTCCTCGGCCTCACTCGGTTCGAGCACGATCGGATAGAAACCCACATTGCGGATGGTGTGCTTGAACTTCTCAAGCTCTTCTGGAGTGGATGGTTCCTCCGTCCGTCCGAACAGGTGGCCGATGTACTTCGAGTTCCCCTGATGCACGATGGGGATCATGGCCTTGCCCGTGACGTCGCCGCCGACCACCATGGCGTCCGCCTTGTACTGCATGGCGGCCGAGAGGAACTTGCGAAAGAACGCTTCTGATCCGTGGAGATCCGAACAGTACAGAATGCGAAACATGATTCGCTCCACCTCGCGGATGAACATCCAGCCGGAACACTGAACCTACCTACCGGAACCGGACTTCAGGAAGCGGGCGTGCCCGCGAAAGCGAACCGGGGAGGGACGAGTCGCCCCTCCCCGGCAAGAAAACTTCGCGTGTTATACCGGTGGAACCGATTGGAACGTCCAGTTTACGTCGATCCCTTCCGTCCGCAGCCGGTAGGCGCGCGCCGCATAGAACACGATCAGGCCCGTGATCACCATACCGGCCAGGGTCCCCAGGGTCCCCATGCCGATCCGTCCGCCGACGGCCGGGAAGGCGAATGAGGCGATGATCATCCAGATCAGGTACGCCATGGTGATTCCACCGACGATCGTGATCAGCGGGACGCCTCCCACCTTCCGTCGCACCATGGCGCTGGCGTTCTCAAACAGATCCGGCTTGAGATACGGGAACAGCGTCATGGCCAGCACCGGGATTAGCTGCGTGCAGACGGCGAAGAACACGAAGTTGAGTTGGGCACCCATCACGCCACCCAGGGCCGCGTCGATCACGCCGATCTCGGCGATCACGGTGATGATGGTGATTGCCACGACCGGGCTGTGGAGCTTGGGGTGGATCGACGAGACGCGCTCCGGGATCAGGCGATCGAAGGACCAGGCGAAGACGATACGACTGCAGTAGAAGAAGTAGGTCTGCGCCAGGTTGATCAGCGTGTAAACCCAGGCGATGAACGTGAAAAGCACCAGCGGGAAACTCGGCTTGAGGATCGCCGCCCAGAACGTGATCCAGGGCATCGTCTGCCCCGTGTAGTCCGACTGGCTCAGGTAGCTTTCGGCGGAGATCCACTCCAGGGGAACGAGTCGTTGGATCATGACCGCTCCCAAAACGAAGATGGCCCAGGTGACGAGCAAGGACGACCAGCTGCCTGCCAGGAGCGTCCTGTCGGCCTGTTTGACCTCACCGGCGAAGAAGGTCGGGATGTAGTAGCCGTAGAAAATCCAGAAGCCCATGATCAAGCCAGCCAGGGTCATGAGCCCGACGTTGGGATTGAGCACCATCCCGTAACTGTTCGCCAGTGCAACTCTGCCCTCGTAGGTGCCGGCGCCCATGAAGCGATCCCATGCGGCCGGGAAGGCGTCCTTGGGGACAGAGCCCAACTGATAGTAGATGACCAGCCAGGCAATGACACCGAGGAAGAACCCGATTTCCAGGATGCGGACGATGGTCCGGGTCGACAAGATCATCGTCCCGAAGGTGATCACAGTGCATACAGTGCCGATGACAATGATCCCTGTTGCAGTCGCCGACCAGTCGGCGACTCGCACGTACGCATCATTGGCGAAGACGATGCCAATGGTGCGCATGAAGGTCGGCACGACGCCCGACGGGATCCAGGCGATCAACGCGCCGGCCACCATGGCGCTGAAGATCACCAGCGTCCAACTCGCCGCGAACGCCAGGGGGGCGCTCAACACTCGGCTAGCCAACGTGTAGTCGGCTGCCGAGCGTGGCATGGTCGCGCCGATGGCGGAGTATGTGTACCCGTGGAACAGACATAGGATCATGGCCACGGTCAGCACACCGATGATGCTGCTTCCGGGCCAAACCCCGGCGACCCACGAGTACGGGATCAGTCCGGACGATGAGAGGCTGATGCAGTGAACGCCAAACACCATCGCCCCGAAGATCCCGATTGTCCGAATCAATCCTGAGCTCTTGCGGGCATAGAGCTTTCGTTCGCCCATATCCGCAGGTGCAGCCATTTCAGTCATTTTGAGTCTCCTCAGACGCCGGATGCGGGCAGCGGCCCACTTCGGGCGGCATTCCAAGTACGAACCTGAGGTACCAGCATTGAATGCGAATTCATGCAGCCTCCTCTTCCTGCATCATGCTCGATGGCGGTCTTCTTCTCCCTGGCCTCCTCTCTCCCCGTCCCTTAGGTTCGCTACGACGTGACCGTCGCCCGCTCGCGCCGGGCCGAGGCAGGATCGACGCCGGCGCCGGGTTGCAGCAGGTGGATACGGACGTAGTCACTGCGCAGGAGATCCTGCGAGTATTGGACTGACTTCCCGTCCTCCGCCCTATAAACCGTCCGCGTGATCCGCAACAATGGGAACCCATCCTCGACACGGAGTTGCTTTGCCGTTGTCTCGGCTGCTTCCACCACTTCGATCTCGTGTTCGGTGGCTGCGATGTTCACCTTGTATCGCTCAAGCAACAGATCGTAGAGGGACGTCTTCTCGAGGTCGTACTCGGGAAGATCGGGGCAACGCTCACTGGAGAAGAATGACTGTTCAACGATGATCGGAACGCGGTTGGCCAGAAGCAACAGGACGACGCGATAGAGCGAATGGCCGAGATCGACGCGCATCTGTTCGCCCAGCCGACGACTGGCCGGAACCTCGCTGAATTCCAGCAGCTGCCGGCTTACTTTCAGGCCGCGCGCAATCAAGGCATGGTCGTAGCTGACCAGCTCAGAGATGTCATAGGTGATCTTCGGCTTGGATACAAAGGTGCCCGAACCGTGGCGCCGGACGAGCAGACCCTCTTCCACGAGCTCGGTGATCGCTCTGCGCACGGTCATCCGGCTCACATCCAGATCGCGGCTGAGCTCGCGTTCAGAAGCGATCTTGCTCTCAGGCTCGAGCTTGCCCGAGATGATCAGCTCGGCGATATATTCACGAATCTGCACAAAGAGCGGCTTGGGGAGCTCCGCCGCGGATGCGGAAACGGTGGAATTGTTAGCCGAAGATGGGTCGCTGTCCACGTCGGCCACCCCCTCTCAGGGGCAGGCTGGATTCACGGCAAGTGGTTGGTGGTCAACTGGTATAGTCCGCCCGGCACTCTTGAGGGTTCAGGCCGGCTTGGGGTGCCGGGAGGCAGGCTCGTCCTATAGATTATTCAGCCAGTTTCTTCCATTGTCAAGCGGGAGACCAGGCGTGGGACCCGGAAGGCCGCCCCTCCCCCGGCCGGCAGGTCATGGGGCGGAAGTATACCACTTGGTCCCCTGGTCAAGCTGGTCGGTGATCGAAGTGGCCGTACGAACGCGTGTTCGGGACGTCCCAGGACCGGGAGGTCCCTAGCGTGCCCCTCCTGGCCGGTCGGGCGAAGCCTCGTCGCCCGGGTGTGCTGCGTCCGACGCCCGGGATCGTCCCGTTTATAATGGACCTCCGTTCGACGGCATCCCTAGAAAGGCACGTGTGAAGCGTTTCCTGGACTTTCTCACCCGGCGGCGTGCCCTGCTCTTCGCCGACGACGCCCACCAGTGGCACGCAGATTGCCGGAAAGTGCTGGATCTGTGCGAACGAGCACTTCACGAGCGAGAGTTGCCGGGCGGCGACATCGGCGTGGTGCTCGACGAGGCGGATCGCACCCTGTTTCATCTGCGCGGACCGATGGGCAACGTCCGCCGGACCCTGCGGCGGGATCACTCGATCCTGTCCCGGCGTGTCGCCCAGGCCTCAGACCGCCTCTTCCATCTCCGCAACTTGACCTCGCGCTTCCTGATCAACTCGCAAGGTCCGGGCGCGACGGTGGCCGGCGACGGCATTGACGCGGAGGCGCGCGAAGCCTACTACCTGAATGCGCTCGAGAGCGCCGGGTTCGAGGCGCGCCGCATGCAGACCGAAGTTGCGCAAGAACTGTCGGACATCTGGACCGAACTAAGGACGATTCTCAACCAGACCGGCCGGGTCGCGGGCTAGCTCAAACCGCCTTCGGCCCTCCCGACGGACGATGCCTCCGGTGGATTTGTCGGAGGCTCCGAGATTGTGATCGTCGGGATTGCGGCCTTTGAGCGCGCGTGTGTTCCCATACGCGCGTATTTGGCGTAGCGTAGGGCCTTGCCGCTGCTCCGGCCGTCGCGCACCGCAAGGCCGATGTCCTCTCTTGGGACGCGCAAGAGGCATAGTCCGTCTGGAGGGACCACCATGAGTCGTAGAAAGGACAAGAGCTAGTGACCTCAACCAAGGAGTCGTCGGCCGCAGACCGGCCCTCCACTAGATACGACGAGCTTCACCGCCGGGCGCTACGGCTGGAATGGATCACGACGTTCTGGAATGTCATCGAAGCCGTGATCGCCATCGGCGCCGGCGTGGTTTCGCGCAGCATCGCGCTCGTCGCTTTCGGGGCTGACAGCCTGATCGAAGTGCTGTCCAGCATCGGCGTGTTGTGGCGGTTGCTGACCGTCGGCCCGGAAGCCTCGTCGGAGGAACACGAGCGTGCCGAGAAGCGCGCTTTGGTTGTGGTCGGAATGACGTTCTTCTTGCTGGCGGTCTATATTCTCGTCGACGCCGGGGGGGCGCTCGCCAAAGCCGAGGCGCCCGAAAACTCGACCATTGGACTTGTCCTTTCCGTCGCCTCCCTGATCGCCATGCCCATATTGGGCATCGCCAAGCAGCAGACAGCGCGCGCCATGGGAAGCAAGGCGCTCGAGGCCGACGCCGTTGAGACGTGGGTTTGCGCCTACCTGTCGGCGGCGTTGCTGCTGGGGCTCGGACTGCACAGACTGTTCGGCTGGTGGTGGGCCGATCCGGCCGGCGCGCTGATCATGATACCGTTTATCGCCTGGCAGGGCCGCCGGGCGATCCAAGAGGCGAGAGAGGAAGAGGACTAGGGCCGCGACCACCGCCCCCCCCCGTGCCGTTCTGCCTGGCCACCTGTGCCTGCGCCACCCTGGCCCGACCGCCAGGGCGGGCAGGTGCAGGCAGGCCGCAGGCCGGGGAGCGAGCCCCAAAGGGGCGAACGAACGATCGCCTATACCACCCAGTTATCCGGATGCCTCTTGGATCGGCGGGTTCACCCACGGTCCATTCGGCTGATGCGCAGGGCACCGGCCGGCCACTCGTCGGCCAGCGGTTGAGTATGACCTACCGGACCTGTGGGAAAATCAGCCGGTCCATCCTGCTAAGCCTGCAATCCCAAAGGAGCCTGAACTCCCATGACACGCCTGATCTTGGCCATCACCGTGTGTTGTAGCCTGACCGGCTGCGCCCTCACGCGCTTCCAGACCTCCGTAGGCCCACCACAGCCCTGGCCACCGGCCACTGGCACCGTCATCGCCCAGACCCAGTACGGCCGCATCACCACGCTCGACGAAGGCGGCTACAACATCGAACTTCGGGAGACGCCGCTCCCGCCCGATCGTTCCGAAGCCGATCATATCGCGTCGATGAAGGCCATTCGCGCATTCGCCGACGCCCCTGACCTCGAACTGACCTACAACGGCCTACAGCGACACCCCGAGAACACGGGCATCATCGTTGAAGTCTACGACTCTCCCGAAGCCGAGTTCATGGTCGACATCGCCTCGGGACAGGTGGTCTATATGCAGGCCTCGGACGTTCCCCGCCTCAGAACCGGATCCGTCGTGGTCCCACCCCGAGAGCTGCAAGACCGCATGACCGCGTTCGTGTCGAGCAAGAACCCGTGCTTTGACGACGTCGTTGACCGACTCTTGCTCGAGCCAGGCGACAAGAGAGACGTCCACTTCTTCCGCTGGCAAAGCCCGACGCCGGACGCAGACAGGCCATGGAACCAACCGACTTTTGTGCAGGTCGGTGTGGATAACTACGGGATCGTATTCGGCTATGTCGACTCGGGGATTTGCCACTTGAAGAACCCTTGATCTGCCACGGCCATCCTGAGATGAGGCCTGCAAAGCAAGCTCTGCCGGGGGACACGGCGGCGAGCCTGCCTGCTTCTTGGTGGGGCGGATGTGTGGTTAGATAGTAGACGACCGCCGATCGGGCGGGGGCCTTGGGAGGAGAACATGCCGACGGATTTGACGGTTTTGCTGGAGGACCGCCCGGGCCGGTTGGCGGACCTGGGTGAGGCGCTAGGAAAGGCCGGTGTCAACATCGATGGGATGTGCGGCTTTCCCAGCGGAGGCATGGGGGTCATTCACATCCTTGTCGCCGACGGGATGACGGCCAGACGGGCTCTCGAAAGCGCCGGGCTCATGGTCAGCGACGAGAGAGAGGTCGTCGTGCATGAGGCCGAGGATAGGCCGGGCATACTGGGCGAGGTTGCCCGCAAGCTGGCTAACGCCGGCGTGAACCTCGACCTTATCTACAAAGCAACGCAGACTCGCCTGGTGATCGGGGCCGACGATCTCGAAAAGGCACGCGCCGCGCTCTGAGGAACGTCGCCCCAGTCTGCCAACGTGCAACGTCCGCAGAGAAGACAGGGGAATCGGTCGGCCCGCAACCTGATCCCCACGAGATGATCCTGGAAGTCATGCCACGCTTCCCGACCTAATGCGTGGCA
>CAZGRL010000046.1:0-10511 GCA_964528155.1 uncultured Anaerolineaceae bacterium | reverse complement strand
TAAAGATCTGCATCGACGTCTTGCCCGCAGGTCCAGACTTTCAGTTGCACACCGCGCTCTATCATCGCTTCGCCCGGAATGCGCCCGAACCGCCGGTGACTCTAGCGCGCCGGTCGGGTATTCGGATCGAGCAGCGCGGCTCAATGGTCACCGTCGAGACACCCCTCGCATGCGTCGAACGCGTCTTCTACCGAGCCGCACAGGGAGAACTTCAGGTCAGTACAGACCTGCGCCTGCTGTACAAATCGGGTGACACGTTGGACGACGACGGGATCCACTCCCTCCTCATCCTCGGCGGCTGCGTCCCGCCGTTGACGCCGTATTCCCAGATCCGTGCGCTTCTCCCAGGATTCAGTCACCGGTTTCATCTCCAGAGCGGTCAACTCAAGTCACGGCCGGCCACGACCTGGTCGCCAACCTCGCTCGAGGATCGGACGCTGCGTGAACAAGATCAGGTCACCCTACTCAGGCATGTCCTCGACGACGCGATCGAGGACCTTTGCCCGGGCGATGCTCCGATCGTGCTTCTTAGCGGTGGGGTCGACTCGGCAGTTATCGCCGCCAGACTCGTCGCTTCGGGACGGCGCCGGACGATCCTCTTCCATTGCTCCTTCGGGGATGAGGACGACGAAACGAGATCCGCCCGTGAGGTCGCTTCAGCACTTGGATTGGCGTTGGAGGCTGTAACCTGGCGAGAGGCTTCTGGATATGATGTCCTGGACAGCGCCGCAGCTCGGTATTCGATGCCATTTGTCGACACAGCGTGTGTGCCAACTATGGTCCTCGCCAGCGGCATTGCAGCGAAGACTCTTTCGGATCGGACTGTCTTCGATGGCACGGGAGCCGACGCGTGCTTTGGCAAGTGGAGTCGGGCCAGCCGTTCTGCCTGGCTCTACACGCTCCCAGAGATCCTCCGTCTCGGTTTCGGTGAGCTCTACGACAAGCTCAATCTGTATCGAAGGGCGGGGCCTACAGAGAAGGTACTCCGTCTCATGCGCCGATCGGGCCAGCTAGGCCGTCAGGCCTTCTTGGCCAGCCAGCATCCGCTGGCGGGGATTGCCTTGTCGACCTCTTCGTCAACGCTCGACCGGCTATCGCAATTGTGCGACGAATGGGCTGAAGGCGTCGCCCGAGGGACCGACGTAGGGGAACTCTCCTCGTTGGTGTACCTGGGGCTTGTGTGCGCCGGAATTCAGATCCAGAAGAACCAGGTGTTCAATCAGCTGCATGGCTTCGATCTCGCGTATCCGTATATGACCCCCGGGATCATCGATCTCGCGGTCTCACACGCCAGGTTCTGGCCGGGGAGCACGCGCCCGAAGAACGTATTGAGACTCTTGGCCGCCGAAGCCTTGCCCCACCGAGTTGCTTATCGTCCGAAGCGGGGTTTTGTTCCGCCTCTCGGCCGACTCATGATGCATCCGACGTTTCTCGAGCGCCTGGATGCGGCCTCGCACGAGGGAGCGCCGCTTTTTCCATATGTCGACAGCCGGTTCATTGCGCGGGTCTTAAGCGATCTCCGTTCGAGGAGATCGCTTCCCCTAACGACTTACGCCCTCCTTTGGGCAGTCGCATTCTGCAACGCCTGGTTGAGCCAGATCGAGGTCCAGGCACAGCGCGGTCGAGCGTCGAACCCAGTCCCAGAGGATCGATAAACATGGAGCAGCGGGCGGCGTGAGGCTTCCGTCGCCCACCCCCCGGCCTGGAAACCCCCAAGCGGTGGGCCCGAGCCCGTAGGGCGCCGGCGAGGATCCACGGTTTCGTGGATGGTGCTCCATGGCTCCTTTCCGGCCATGGGCTTGCACCATGAAGCCTTCAGCTTGAAGCTTGAAGCTTGGACCTTGAACCCAGACGCCAGGCTTGAACCCCCCGCCCACCCCCTGACCCACCCCGCCCCGATTTGACTCAGGTTCACCAACGGTACATAATGGCTCCCCCATATCTGGGGAGCCCGGTCTAATATTGAAGCAAGCAGCCGCCTGCGAGCGGTGATCTGCGGCCTTTTCTGTCGCAGCCGGTGTACAATCCCGGGTTCAGGCCGATCGAGGCAGCCGCCGGAGGGACTAATCGCCGCGTGTGCTTCGGCAATCGGATACTCGCGGAACGCCATGTTCACCTGGCAGGAGCTCAAGTCCTCCTCCGGCAGAGCATGACGGCCCGGCCGGGGTAGGCCCGCCGGGGATAGGGATGCCCGGAGGATCGCCGCTCCGACCTGACGGAGGACCGGATTGGCCGCCCGTTCTTGTACCGTCCTCTACGTCGAAGACGACCCGGAAAGCAGGCTGCTCATCCGCCGAGTGTTGCAGGCCGAGGGGTATGAGGTGCTCGAAGCGAAGGACGCCGCCGATGGATTGGAGTCGGCCACACACCAACGCCCTGATCTCATCCTCATCGACATCAACCTTCCCGAGGTCGACGGACTCACACTTGCACGCCAGATCAGAAATGTTCCCGATCTGGCAGGAACGCCCATTCTCGCCATCACTGCTAACGTCATGCGCGGCGATCGCGAGCGGTCCCTCGGAGCCGGCTGTGATGGTTACATTCAAAAACCGATAGACATCGATCTTCTGCCAAGACAGATCGCGGGGTACCTGCGCAAGCGCAGTTGAAAGGGCCAAGGGGTGAGTGAGATGACCGGCAAGGTCAAAGACGCAACGATCCTCGTCGTCGAAGACAATGTCTCCAACTTCATTCTGATGGCAAGAATGCTCGGATACATGGGCGTTCAGTGCGAATGGAAGACGTCCGGTTTTGAAGTGGCGGAGTACGCCAATACTCTCCCCCACATCGATCTCATCCTGATGGACATTCGGCTCCCATACGAAGACGGCTACGAGGCGCTGCGCAAGATCCGCGGGTCTGAGCCGCTCAAGGACATACCGGTCGTAGCTGTGACGGCCTACGCCAGTCAGGATCAGATGGAGCGCGCTCGCGGAGCGGGTTTCGACGGATTCATCGGCAAGCCACTCGATCCCGACCGCTTCCCCGGGCAGATTGAACGGATGTTGGCCGGCGAGCCCGTGTGGGAGGTGGAGTAGATGGATACCGCAGCCAACACGATCCGTCAGGAGCGCACCCGCCGTCGCGGCAGCCTCGGACGCCGGATGGCTTTCGTCCTGCTGCCGCTCGTTGTCATACCGGTTGTGTTCATGGGCTCGGTCGCCTACGTCCGGACGCGCGACGTTTTGCGTCAGCAGGCCAACAGCCAGTTGGTCTCCGCAGCCAAGTCGCAAGCCTCGACGCTTGATCAGTGGGCCCGCACTCGCGAGCAGCGCCTGCAGCTGGGCACTCAGCGCAGCCTGCTCGTCCAGGAGACCGGCAGTCTGATGCAACTGGCAGATGTGTCCGCTGCGCCACAAGAAAGCCGCGATGCGCTTCGGACAGAGTTGCAGAATCTGCAGTCTCGCGAGAGTGAGATGCTTTTCAGCAGTCTGCTTGTCGCCCGGACCTCGGACGGCCTGATCCTTGCCTCCACGCGGCCCGAGTGGGAAAACATCGCCCTCCCTGCACTGCGCGATCAACAGCTCCCCCTCGACGCGTTGGCAACCCGCCCCTTGTACGACGACCCCGTGCTCAGCCCGTCGAGCGCCGCCATTGTCACGCTGGCCCCAATGCGGGTCGCCGGCGGCCAATCAGCCGACAGCGTTCTCATCGGTGTCAATTCGGACTTGCGGCTGGGAGCATTGATGCAGCAACTCCAGGTCTATTGGGAGATGCGCGGCGTGTACCGCATCGAGCGCGGGGCGACGTACTTCATCATGTCGCCTGATCTGATCATCCAGCTCAACCGGTACGCTACCAGCCCGGAAGCCGTCGCCGTCGTCAATCATCCGGTGTTTCAGGCGATCCAGAATGATGCCTCAGGGACGCTGGCTTACACCGGGCTCGACGGAGTCCCGGTTCTGGGCGCTTATGAATGGATCCCCGAGTGGGGGCTAGGTGTCGTTGCCGAATTGCCGCAGGCAGACGTGTATGCCGACTTGAACAGCCTGGCTCCGTTCAGCATCGCCCTGATCGCCATTGCCGCACTGCTATCGGTCCTGGTGGTGGTTTTCGTCACCAATCGTATGCTCCGCCCGCTGGGAACGTTGACACAGCTTGCGGAGCGGATCACCCACGGAGACTGGACCTATCGGGCGCCGGAGGAGCGTAACGACGAGTTGGGCGCGTTGGCGGCCGGCTTGAACCGGATGGCCGATGATCTGAGCGGCATGTATCAATCGCTCGAAGCTCAGGTGGAGGAGCGTACACAACAGATACGCACGGCCGCGGCGGTAGCCCGAGCCGTTGTGTCTACGCCCGTTCTTGACGATCTGCTGCGCCGGGCCGTGGAGCTGATTCGGGATCGTTTCGGCTACTATCACGTGTCGATCTTCATGCTGGACGACGAAGGCAAGAGCGCCGTGTTGCGCGAGTCAACCGGCGAGGTTGGAAGCGCGCTGAAGGCACGCGGCCATTGGCTTGCCGTCGGTTCGCAGTCCATCATCGGCTGGGTGACGGCCAACAACGAGCCGCGCGTCGCCTCAGACGTGAGCTCGGATCCGGTGCACTTCAAGAACGAGCTGCTTCCGGAGACACGATCCGAAGCGGCCGTTCCCTTGCAGGTCGGCGGAACCGTGCTGGGCGCCCTGGATGTGCAGAGCACGAATCCCGGTGCCTTCAGCGCAGAGGACATCGAGGTCCTGCAGACATTGGCTGACCAGTTGAGCGCCGCTATTCAGAACGCTCGATTGGCTCAAGCGTCGGCCATGGCCGCCGACCGCTCACGTGTGATGTCCGAAGTTACGGGCCAGTTCAGCGGAATACTGGATGTTGACAGCGTCCTTCGGACCGCGGCGCATGCGCTTCACCGAGCGCTTGGCCAACCCGAGATCGTGGTTCGGCTCGACGCCGGCGAGGCCGAACAGCTCCCCGAGGACGGAGGTGACGGCCAGGGTGATGGGCGCACACCGCCTTTTGTCGGAAGCGATGCTGGCTGACGCGCTCGCCTGGTCTTGACTGGTGACGATCGAAGCCTGGTGCGGCGCCGGGCGACGGAAGGTATGAGATGAGCATGATGAGGACGGGGCTGACGCCCCGGGCCACACGCGATCGATCTGCTCCTCCAACAGGCTTACGAGGTTGGCGAGAGACCATTCTGCGTGGAATGTTGTACGCCGCAGCCATACTCGGCCTGCCGGCGGTCGTCAGCGGTTCACTGACTGCAATCCGCGACGGCCAAACGGACCGGATCATCCTGTTCGGGGCGTCCTACTTCTTCATCCTGTTGTTGGCACTCGGTCGGGATTTCCTGCCGTATCCGCTGCGGGCGTCTGTGCTCCTGCTGGTCGCCGGTGCGCTGGGTCTCAACGCAATCATCACCACGGGACTGGCGGGCAGCGGACGGGTCTTCCTGTTTGCGTTCTGTACGATCGCCACCCTGCTCATGGGGTTAACGGCGGGGATCGTCTCACTCCTGCTCAGTGTGGCGGCGATCGCCATCGTGGCCTGGGCGGCATCCACGGGCCTCATCGCCATCTCCCCAGAGGTGATGAGCGCCGCCGATCCCTCCTCCTGGATCACAGGCGGGGCCGTATTCGGATTGCTGGTGATGGTTATCATCGTCGCTATCGGCTCCTTCCAGCGAGGACTCGAGGATGTCATACGTCGCGAGCAACGTCAGGTCGGGAAGCTTCAGCGCGAGCAGGCTTCCCTTGAAAGGGATGTTAGCGAGCACTCCGAGTCGATGGCCCGTCAGGCGCACCACTTGCAGACGACGGCCGAGATCGCCCGGCTGGTCACCTCCACCATCGATTTGACGGCGATGATGGGCCGGGCGGTCGAAGTAGTGCGTGATCGGTTCGGCTTCTACCATGTATCCCTTTTCACCCTCGATGAATCCGGCACGTGGGCGGTGCTTGCCGCAAGCACAGGCGAGCCGGGACGTCTGCTCCTGGCCCGCCACCACCGACTCGGCGTGGGCAGCGCAAGCATTGTCGGATGGGTCACAGCGAATCGAGCTCCTCGCGCCGCGAGCGATGTCGACCAGGATCCCTTCCATTTCAAGAACCCGATCTTGCCGGATACGCGATCCGAGATGGCCGTGCCGATGGTCGTCGGCGAGGAGTTGATCGGAGCGCTCGACGTGCAAAGCACCGAGGTTGGGGCTTTCGGCGTGGCCGATCAATGGGCGTTGGAAGCTGTGGCCAGCGAGCTGGCTGTCGGCATCCAGAGCGCCCGTCTGATCCAGCAACTGAATGAACGGCTCGAGCGCACGCAACGGGCCATCCACGCCCAGACAGAACGCTCGTGGAGCCAGGTGGCGGGGTCCTCCGCCTCGATCTCGTATCAGCTCGATCAGACCGGGGTAGTGTATTCGGGCCAGGTGAGTGGATTCCCGACGAACCGTCTGGCGGCGCGTTCGGCCCGCACCTCGGCCAGCCCTGATGGGCGTGAGGTCGCCGTCCCCGTTCAGGTGCGGGGAGAGGTGGTGGCCACAATCGCCGCCCGCCGGCCCGCCGACAGCGATCCATGGACGGCGGCGGATGTGACCCTGCTGGAGGCGGTCGCCGGGCAGGCGAGCCTGGCATTGGAGAACGCCCGTCAGTATGCCGAAGAGCAGCGGCGGGGGGCGGAGCTCGAAGTCATCAACCGCGTGAGCCAGGCTGTTTCGCAGCTCCTCGGCCTCGACTCTCTTTATCGCGTCGTCCATGCCCAGATCGCGCAGATCCTGGGCGAGGTCGACATGGCCATCGCCCTGTATCACCCGCAGGAAGAGAAGATCAGCTTCCCGTATGTGTCCGAAGGGAACGAGCTCCTCAAGCGGAAGGACATCCCGCTCGGGGAGGGCCTGACGTCGGTCGTGATCCAATCGCAGCAGCCTTTGATGGAAGAAGAAGACACGCAGGCGCGCGCCGTGCAGCTTGGGGTCCGGCTGGAGAGCAGCCCGGCCAAGTCATGGCTATCCGTTCCGATGCTTGTCGGCGACGACATCATCGGCGTCCTCAGCGTGTACGACAGCGATAATGAGCATCGCTTCTCAGACGACGACCTGGCTCTGCTGGCCACGGTGTCGAGCCAGGTTGCGACCGCGTTCCAGAATGCCCGCCTGCTGGATCAGACCCAGCGCTCGGCTCGCCGTGAACGCTTGATCCACGAGATCACGAGCAAGGTGCGTCAGGCGACGAGTATCCCGACCATCCTCGAAACGACAGCCCGCGAATTGGCCAGGGCGCTCAATGCCGATCAGGCGACCATTCGGTTGGGCGCCCAGGAGGCGCCAGGCCCCGGCGACGACGGCAACCCGCCCGATTCGCAGATCAGGAGCGGCGGCGATGAGTGAGCGGCGCGCATCCAAGACTCGTCGAACACCGCGCGGCCAGGCCAGCCTCGGGACAACCCTGACATTGACGCTAATCCCGCTGGTCCTGATCCCGTTGCTGGTGATGGCCGGCGGCGCATACCTGCGATCAAGGAGCATCCTGCGCGAACAGGCCTCTGCACAGCTGTCGTCAGCCGCACAGGCCGAAGCACAGGCACTCAGCGATTGGGCCCAGGCGCGGCAAGAGCGACTGCTCTTGGGAAGCGAGCGCAGCCAACTCAAGGACGCCGCGGCTGTCCTGGTCTCGGTTGCGACCCCAGCCGAGGCGCGACAAGGTGCGCTCACGCAGACCCGCCAGGAGTTGTCGGATCTGCGCACGCGAGAGAATGAAACGTTCTTCACCGAGCTGTTCTTGGCGCGCCTGTCGGACGGCATGATCCTGGCGTCGACCACGCCCGAGTACGAGGGCGTGAGCTTCCCGGCGCTTACGGAAGGAAAGATCACGGGTCGCAGCGCCATCACGACCTCGCTCTATGACGACCAGGTCATCGATCGCGGCGACATCGCGCTGATCACCGTCATCCCCCTCCGGGCGCTGGATACACCGGTCGCCGACAGCGCCCTTGTGGGTGTCAACAAAGGCTTGCGTTTGGGTTCGTTGATGGAGGAGATGCAGGTCTTCTGGGAGCAACGCGGCGCATATCGCGTCACTCGGGGCAACACTTTCGTCGCAATCCCGCCGGGCATCGTCGTCGGGCTTGAGAGCTACTCGATGATGCCGGTCATCCAGACGGGCGTCCAACACCCGGTCTTTGGACTGGCGCCGACGGCTGCCTCGGGCAGCCTGGAGTACGACAGCTATGACGGCACACCCGTTGTTGGTGCGTACGAGTGGCTGCCGGACATGGCCGTGGGCGTCGTGCTCGAACTCCCTCAGGCGGACGTGTTCGCCCAGCTCGACACCCTCGGACCGTTCTTCGGCGGTCTCCTTCTGGGGACGATCGTCCTCGTCCTGATCTTCGTTCCGCTGGCGACGCGCCAGTCCATCCGTCCGCTGGCACAGCTGACCCAGCTTTCGGAGCGCATGGCGACCGGAGATCTCACGCAGCGCGTCCCGGTTCGACGCCAGGATGAGATCGGGCGGCTGGCGAGCGCATTCAACACGATGGCCGATGAGCTTGCGGGTTTTTACGCCTCGCTGGAGGCCCGCGTCAAACAACGGACGCAACAGATGAGCACGGCGGCGGAGGTCGCTCGGGACGCAACCGCGGTCCGGGATGTGAAGCTGCTGCTCGACGAAGCCGTGCGGATCATCTCCCAGCGGTTCGGCTACTATCATGCAGGTGTGTTCCTGGTCGACGAGACCGGCGAATTCGCCGTTCTGCGCGCGGCCTCGTCGGAAGGCGGTCGAGCGATGCAGGAGCGCGGACACAGGCTGGCCGTCGGGAAGGTCGGTCTGGTCGGATACGTGACCTCGACCGGCAGGCCGCGCATCGCCTTGGATGTCGGGCAGGACGCCGTCCATTTCGCCAATCCCGATCTGCCTGATACACGATCCGAGATGACGCTGCCGTTGCGTGTCGGAGAACGTGTGATCGGCGCTCTCGACGTACAGAGCACTGAGGCCAATGCCTTCGATGAAGCCGACGTCGTCGTGGTGCAAACCATGGCCGATCAGCTGGCCGTGGCCATCGAGAATGCCCGCCTGCTCGAGGATCAGTCACGCGTGGCCTCGGAACGCCGTCGTGTCATCGAGTTGTTCCAGCGGATCAGCTCCATCAGAAGCTATGATGAGCTGCTTTCGGACGTCACGCGCGAATTGCTGGCGACATTGGGCTACGCGCGGGTGACACTTGGATTGGTGGAGGGCGAAGCCGTCGTCGTCCGAAGTTCGTTCGCCGCGGAGGGCGTTCGTGCAGCCCCGCTCGGCATCTCGGCCCCCATCGGCCAGGGGCCGCTCGGAAAGGCGATCTCGTCCATGAGCGTGGTGACAAGCGAGAGCGCGCAAGTCTGGAAGCCCGGTCTCGAGGATCCGGCTGCCGTCCCGCTCACAGTCACTTCGCTCCCCCTGGTCAGCCGAGGCCAGCCTGTCGGCGCGTTGGCCGTCGAGGACCTGGCTGGTCGGGGCACGGGTGCGGGCGAAGTCGAATCGCTGGAACTGCTGGCGGGCCAGATAGCCGTCGCGCTCGAGAACCGCCGACTGCTGGAGGAAGCGCGTACAAGCCTGGAGCAGGTAGACACGCTCTATCGGCGGCAAACGGCGGAGGCGTGGAAGCTGTTGACCGCCGGGCAGGAGGGCGACAGCCCTAGTTCTATGGCCACGTACGCTCGCGGCGGAGAACCGTCACCCCCCAGCCCGGCAGATTACATCCTGCACGCGCCGATCGAACTGCGAGGAGAGATCATCGGCGATCTAGAGGTGCGATCGCCGCGTTCGGGCGAATGGTCCAGCGACCAGGATGATATTGTGACGGCCGTCGCCTCCGAAGTAGCAAATGCGCTCGAGCAGGCACGCCTGATGGAGGAAATCAACCGTAGAGCAGCCCAACTTCAGGCGGCGGCCGAAATCGCCCGAGTGGCAACGGGCTTGCTCGACACCGAGACTCTTCTCGGACGGGCGGTCCGATTGATCCAGGAACGATTTGGGATGTACCACGTCGGCGTGTTCCTGCTGGATGAGGCCGGCGCCACGGCCGTTCTGCAGGAGGCGGCCGGTGCCAGGGCAGACCAGATCAAGGCGCGTGGTCTGCGCGTGCAAGTCGGCTCGGGATCTACGGTCGGGCTTGTCACTTCGCATGGCGTCCTCTACGCCATTCCCAACATCCAAGAGGACCCCGTCTACGTCGCGGACCCCCTCCTCCCCGACACGCTCTCCGAACTGTGTCTGCCGCTCAAGATCGGCGAGAATGTGATCGGAGCGCTGGACGTCCATCACACTCGTCGGCATGCCTTCACCAACGACGACATCGCCGTTCTGGAAACCTTGGCCGACCAACTGGCAGTGGCCGTCCAGAACGCCAGACTGTTCGAGGAAGTCGTGCGTCGATCACGACGGGACGAGGCGGTGATTGAGATCACCAGCAACATCCGCAAGAGCGGCAAACTCGACGACATGCTCAGGACCGCGGTGAGCGAGATGCGAAAGGCACTCGGTGCTCGACGCGGCCTGATACAGCTCACCTCTTCCGAATCCGATCGCCCACCGGGT
>CAZGRL010000045.1:0-28557 GCA_964528155.1 uncultured Anaerolineaceae bacterium | reverse complement strand
CCTCCACTGGCCTCACACTCTCAAGCCCACACGTGCCGCAGAGGGTTCTTTTTAGCCGCCCCCAGCATTCAAGAAGACCTCCACCCCCGGAAGTCACCTTGGTTGCCGGGAGAGGGGGTAAGGGGGTGGGGGCTCAGCCCTCGCTTCACGAGCTTTCCCGAGACGCAAAAGGCTTCCGGAGCCTCGGAGGCTCCGGAAGCCTTATCCGCGATCAGGCGGATCAGAGATCCAGGTTGGCCATTTGCTCGTAGTACTTCCAGCGGGTGGCCACGTCCTGACGGATCAATTGCAGCAACCGATCTGCCCGCTTCGGGTCCGATAGTCGCAAGACGCGGAAGCGATTCTGCTTGTACATGAACTCCTCGACACCCCGGCTGGGAGCCTTGCAGTCGAGCTGCAGCGGGTTCTTCCCCTCCGCCGCCAGGGATGGATTGAACCTGTAGAGCGGCCAGAACCCAGTGTCGACAGCATCCTTGTGCAGATCCGTCCCGGTGGTCATGTCGATCCCATGCTCGATACAGTGGGCGTAGGCGATGGTCAGCGACGGACCAGGGTAGGCCTCCGCCTCGTGCAGCGCGCGAACGGCCTGGGTCATGTTGGCCCCGTAGGCGATCTGGGAAACAAAGATGTTGCCGTAGCTCATGGCAATCGCCCCCAGGTCCTTCTTGGGCATGTCTTTGCCGGCTGCGGCGAACTTTGCCACCGCGGCGCGTGGGGTCGCCTTGGACGCTTGTCCTCCGGTGTTGGAGTACACGCCGGTATCCAGAACCAGGACGTTCACTTTCCGGCCGGAGGCCAGAACGTGGTCCAGGCCGCCGTACCCGATGTCGTAGGCCCAACCGTCGCCGCCTACGATCCACACCGATTTCGGCGTCAGGAATTCCAACAGGCTCAACAAGTGCCGCGCCTGGGGGTCCTGTTGAGTCTCGAGGTACGCCCTCAGTCCTTCGACGCGCGCACGCTGCTCTTCAATCGCCTCTTGCGTGTCCAGCTCGGCGTCCTTGATCGAGTGGATCAAGTCGGCCTTCCCATCGGCCGAGATCTGGCCTAGCAACTCTCGGGCGTAGCCCGATAGTCGATCCACCGTCAGGCGCATACCCATCCCGAACTCGGCGTTGTCCTCGAACAGAGAGTTGGACCAGGCCGGGCCGCGGCCGTCGAAGCGCGCCGTGTAGGGCGTGGTTGGCAGGTTGCCACCGTAGATGGACGAACATCCGGTGGCGTTGGCGATCAACAGCCGATCGCCGAACAGCTGCGTCAGCAGCTTGACGTAGGGCGTCTCACCACAGCCCGAACACGCGCCCGAGAACTCGAACAACGGAGGCACGAACTGCGACCCCTTCGTGCTGAAGCGGTTGAACAGCTTGGGATCCAGATCGGGGATCGTGAGGAAGTAGTCCCAATTGGCAGCCTCTTCCTCCCGGATGGGCGGTTGCGGCGCCATGTTGATCGCCCGACGATCCGTCTTCTTGCCCTGCTCGTCCTTGGCAAAGGCCGGGCAGACATGCACGCAAGCGCCACACCCGGTGCAGTCTTCCGGCGCCACCTGAAGCGTATAGCGCATGCCGCTGTACTCACGCCCTCTGGCTTCGGTTGATTTGAACGTCGCCGGTGAGGCTTCATTGGCGTATGCGGCATCATAGATCTTGGCTCGGATTGTTCCATGCGGGCATGCCAGCGAGCACTGATTGCACTGAATGCATACTTCAGCGTCCCAGACCGGGATCTCCAGGGCGATATTGCGCTTCTCGAATTTGGTCGTGCCGACCGGATAGGCGCCATCCTCCGGCATGAGTGAGACCGGAATGCGATCCCCGCGTTTGGCGATCATCTCTCCGGTCACCTTGCGCACGAATTCGGGCGCGTCAGCCGGCACCGGCGGCCGTGTGTGCGTCTCGCTCGTAGCCTTCTCAGGGAGCGGAATGGCATGGATCCGCTCGCGCGCCAGGTTGGCGGCGCGTATGTTCATGTCGACGACGGCTTTGCCTTTGCTGCCATAGGTGTCTTCGACGGCCAACTCGATCATCTTCAGCGCCTTGTCCTCGGGCAGCACGCCCGAGATGGCGAAGAACGCGGTCTGCATGATGACGTTGATGCGGCCGCCCAGACCGAGCGATTTAGCCAGGCTGTAGGCATCGATGACGTAGAACTTGGCCTTCTTCTCAATCAGGCCGGCCTGAACCTCATACGGCAGTTTGTCCCAGACCTCGTCCTCCGGGAACGGGCTGTTCAGCAGGAAGGTCCCTCCCGGGGTCAGATGGCTGAGGATGTCATAGCGCTCCAGGAAAGCGAACGCGTGACAGGCCACGAACGGCGTCTGGTCGATCAGATAGGTGCTCCTGATCGGCTCGGGGCTGAAGCGAAGGTGCGAGGTCGTCATCGCCCCGGATTTCTTCGAGTCATAGACGAAATAGCCTTGAGCGTAGTCGTCGGTGGCCTTGCCGATGATCTTGATCGAGTTCTTGTTGGCGCCGACAGTCCCGTCAGCCCCCAGACCGTAGAACATGGCGCTTCGCGTCCCGGGCGGCTCCGTCGACATGTGCTCGTCCCACTCGAGGCTCGTGTGTGTGACGTCATCGAAGATCCCGACCGTGAAGTGGTTCTTCGGCGACCCGACGGCAAGATTGTCGAAGACGGCCTTGACCATCCCCGGAGAGAATTCCTTGGAGGACAGGCCGTAGCGCCCGCCCACAACGCGAGGCATCGCCTCCGCCTGGATGGCGCCTTCAGCGACCGCCTCGGCCATCGCCGTCTGGACGTCCTGATACATGGGCTCCCCGGGCGCTCCCGGCTCCTTGGTGCGGTCGAGCACGGCAATCCTGCGAACGCTATCCGGCAGGGCCTTGAGGAAAGCCCCGGCGTCAAACGGGCGGTAGAGCCGGACCTTGATCAGCCCCACCTTCTCACCCTTACCCGCCAGGTAGCTCACCGTTTCGTGAGCCGTCTCGGCACCCGAGCCCATGATCATCATCACATGCTCAGCGTCGGGGGCGCCAACGTAATCGAACAAGTGGTATGACCGCCCGACGACTTCGGCGAAGCGGTCCATCACGCGTTGGACGATCTCCGGCGTTTTCAGATAGTAGGGGTTGACCGTCTCGCGCGCCTGGAAGAAGACATCCGGATTCTGAGCCGTCCCTCGGACGGTCGGATGATCCGGCGACAAGCTGCGGGCCCGGTGAGCGAATACCAATTCGTCGTCGATCATCTCCCGCATATCGTCGTGCGAGAGCTCCTCGATCTTCTGAATCTCGTGGGACGTTCTGAATCCATCGAAGAAGTGCAGAAAAGGTATCCGCGCCTCCAGGGTGGATGCCTGTGCGATGAGGGCCAGATCCATCACTTCCTGGATCGAGTTCGAGGCCAGCAGAGCCCACCCGGTCGAACGAGCAGCCATGACATCACTATGATCGCCAAAGATCGAAAGCGCCTGCGCCGCGACGGATCGAGCGGCGATGTGGAAGACCGTCGGCATGAGCTCGCCGGCGATCTTGTACATGTTGGGAATCATGAGCAGAAGGCCTTGC
This sequence comes from uncultured Anaerolineaceae bacterium, assembly GCA_964528155.1. GTDB lineage: Bacteria > Chloroflexota > Anaerolineae > Anaerolineales > E44-bin32. Next base: position 25,030 of record CAZGRL010000045.1, on the reverse strand, counting down.
GAAGCGGTGAACGTGGTCGTCAGGGCTCCACTGGTTAGCGCACCATGGACTGCGCCGGCGGCCCCACCCTCTGCCTGCATTTCGACGACGGTCGGAACCGTGCCCCACAGATTCTTCTCACCACGTGATGCTTTCTCGTCAGCAATCTCGCCCATCGGCGAGGATGGTGTGATGGGGTAGATCGCTACTACCTCGTTCGTGGCATACGCGACATGCGCTGCAGCCGCGTTTCCGTCGATTGTGACCACATTCCGCTTGGATTCCCGCTTGACCATCTGGATCTCCTTTCAAGGCGCGCGAAGCCTCTCACCCTCCGCCGTTTGGCAGGGGCTCCGCGGGCATCCGACGCTCAGTGTAGGCAGGCGGGCGGGCCTACAGTAGTGCAAAAGACATCGCAAATCGGAGGACACTTGTCACTATTACAGGTCCCCCTTTTGCGGCACATTGGGAAGGCGGGCCGGTGGGCTTTCTACCAGCTCACCTCGTGAGCGCCGCCGATCTCCCACAGGAAGGAAACATGGCTCAGCTAAAGACGGAATACATGGGCATCCCCCTGGAGACCCCTATCGTGGTGGCCGCCAGCTCGATCTCCAATATGATCGACCGCATCAAAATGGCAGAGGAGGCTGGCGCCGGGGCCCTGGTCATCCGTTCGCTCTTCGAAGAACAGATCCAGTTCGACGCCCAACACATGGAAGATTCGCTCGCCGTCGGCTCCGAGAGCTACCCGGAGGCCCTCACCTACTACCCGGCCATCGAACACGGCGGGGCCGACGAGCATTTGATGTGGATCGAGAAGACGCGCGCCGAAGTCAAGATGCCCTTGATCGCCAGCTTGAATGCCGTCAGCCCTGGGGGTTGGACGAAGTACGCTCGCCAGCTTGAAGGTACAGGTGTCGACGGGCTGGAGCTCAACGTGTATTCAGTCGCAGCCGATCCCCGTCGGACCGGCGCCGAGATCGAGCAGGAACTGTATCAGATCGTCGAGGCGGTCAAGGCCGAAATCAACATCCCACTGGCGGTCAAGCTGAGCCCCTTCTACACCTCCGCCGCCAACGTTGCCAGCCAAGTCGCCCAGCGTGGCGCTCGGGCACTGGTCATCTTCAATCGCTTTCTGCAGCCAGACATCGACCCGACGACGGAAAGCCTGGTGACCGAAATGGTCTTGAGCCGTCCGGAGGAGATGAGGCTCCCCCTTCGCTGGATTGGATTGCTCTACGGTCGGGTTCAGGCCGACCTGGCGATCACGACCGGCGTGCACTCGGGGCTGGATGCGGCCAAGGCGATCCTAGCCGGGGCTACGGTGGTTCAGACGGCTTCAGCCCTGCTCGAGTACGGGATCGCCTATCTGTCGACCATGCTCCGTCAGCTTGAAGGATGGATGGACGAGCGCGGCTATCAGAGTCTTGCCGATTTCAGGGGCAAGCTCAGCCACAAAGAAGTCCTGGATCCTTTCGGCTTCGAACGCGCTCAGTACGTGGATCTACTGCGAAGGCAGAAGTAGTCTCTCAGAATCCTCCGTATACCCCCGCGTCATTCCTATAAAGGCCCGTCGACGACGGGCCTTTCCGTCCTTGGAATGCATCCGCTGCTCATCGGCGGGGGTGCATTCCAGCTCGGGCGGTCGTGACTCGTCGTGGGGGAGCGAGCGGCCCCTAACGCAAATGGCCGTTGTCGGACCACTTCGCTAGAACACGACCTCGGCCATCCCTTATCGCAGCATGCCTTCGGTTCTGGAAGGCGTGGCTTCAACAAAGGTCACATTGGCCGAGGTGAAGACATGCTCCAAGTGACACGCTCTTGTAGCCGCAGGCTAAAGCCTGCGCACCTCGCATGTGATGGGGGGCGCACCCATGAAGGGTCCGCCTACAAGTGCGCCCGCCTGTGAAGGAGACGATGGGGCGCGGGATCGCACAGGGAGGCACGCCTCCTCCTGAGTGGCGGGTGTGAAAGGCCGCCCCGTTGCCCCAGAGACGGAGTGCACCCATCGGCGTGACCCACCTTGCGTCCGGCATCCGACGGGCTTAACCTTGTCCCGTGCGCATCCTCGTCACCGGCGCGACCGGCTTCATCGGTTCGCGCCTCTGTCGCGCCCTCCTGGGCGCCGGCCATCAAGTCCGCGCGCTTCACAGGACCCGGAGCCCCCTCGGGGTCCTGGCCGGCTTGCCCGTCGAGTTGGTTCTGGGCGACATTCTGGATCCGTCCAGCCTCGACGCGGTTGTCGATGGCGTCGAGGCAGTGATCCACTGTGCCGGAGAGCTCGGCCCGCGCGCTTCCCACCTGAAGCCCGAAGCCGTCATGATTAGTCACGCAATTGGGACGCGCAACATGACCCAAGCCGCGCAGCGGCACGGCGTCGACCGCTTCCTTTACACATCTTCCGTGGCTGCGCTCGGCATCCCGGATATCCCGCCATCGAGGGAAACGACGCCGCTGATGACCGAGACCCACCAATGGAACTATGATGCTCGGCGTTGGCCCTACGGATACGCCAAGCACATGGCCGAGTTGGAGGTTCTTCAGGCAGTCCGCGAAGGCCTGAACGCGGTGATCCTCAATCCATCCATCGTCATCGGAGCCGGTGATCTGAACCAGGTTTCCAACGCGTTTATCCTATTCATGGCGCTTCACGGATTGCCGGTGGCGGTTCAGGGCGGGGTAAATGTGGTTCACATCGACGACGTCCTCCAGGGACACATGGCCGCTCTCGAACAAGGTCGCACCGGAGAGCGCTACATCCTGGGTGGTGAAAACTTGTCGATCCCACGCCTGCTGGCGCTAACGGCCGAAATCACTCATCGAAGCCCACCTCGCTGGACTATCCCCGATTGGGCCGTCACCTCCGCCTCTTCCGCAGTCGGCCTGTTGCCCAGGTTCCTGGGCCTTCCGCTGCCCGGCGAACTTCTCCGCCTGGCCGGACGTTTCTTCTTCTACGACGCATCGAAGGCGAGGAAGGATCTAGGGCTTGGGATGCCCAAGCCTTATCACAAGGCGGCCGCCGAGTCCTTGGCCTGGTATGCCGAGAACGGCTACCTTCACCGATAACCATCTGTTCGCTTCGACCTCGCGCCTGCGGCGAGGCACTTCCCCACACAAGCCCCCTCCAAGCGCCGCCCGCCTGTCCGTGATAAACTCGATTCCCCTATGACATGGAGCAAGGTGACGCACACCGACAGTCAGACGATCGGCCAAGACGTTGACAGCCTTTGGGCCTCGGTCCTGCGCGCCGCCGCGTCCGTCGCCAGGCGCGCCTTCGCCAGCCAGAGCGATGTACTCCACGCGCTCACCCATGAACTGCCCAACCTCGGACTGAAGGGCGCAGTCTGGCTGACAACGCCCGACGGCAAACTCGAAATCAGCACGTGGTCCATCGGCAACACAGTCGATGAAGGCCTGAAGCAACTGACCGGGATCGGCATCGGAGGCTACCGCTTCGATCCAGAACAGGTCGATCTCTATCACGAAGCGTTGTCACGGCGGGAGGCCATATTCACAACTGACAGGAGAGGCGTGATATCTCAGATGGTACCGGCCTCGGTCCGGCCCATGGTCGACGCCATCATAGGGATCCTGGGCGAGCACCCGGTTATCGTAGCCCCCCTGCTTGGTGACGACCGGATCCTGGGCGCTCTCAACGTGAGCGGCGACTGGCTCACGGAAAGCGACGTTCCGATGGTCATGGCCCTCGCCGACCATGTCAGCATCGCCCTCGACCACGTCCAGGCGCGTGCCCAGATGCGCGCCTCACTCGACCGCGAGCGGTTGCGCAATCAGGTTGTCGAGGCCATCACCAGCGCGCTGGACCTGCCCGTCGTCCTCGAGCGCGTCATTCGTCTGGCGACCGAGGTGACCGGGGCCGAAGCAGGGGTGATCGCCCTGATCGAGGCGGATGGCGATACGATGACGTATCCCCACCTTTTCGGTCTACCAGCGAGTCTGCGGCCCGCCCCCGCACACCGCGGCCTTGGGCTCGCCTGGCAGATCGCCATCGGGGAGAAGCCGATCCTCCTGAACGAGTATGCCAGCAGCGCCGAGGCACTCCCGGAGTGGATCCAGGCCGGAGTGCACGCGTTCCTCGGCGTTCCCCTGATCGCCAGCGGTGAGACCATTGGCGCGCTCGGCCTGTTCAGTCTCCATCCGAAACGGACATTCCGCGACGAGCAAGTGGAGCTGACGCAGGCTATCGCTCAAATGGCGGCCATCGCCGTCAAGAATGCTCGCCTCTATGCAGAAGTCAACCAACGCGCCGGCGAGGCGCAGGCGTTGATGCAGACAGCCCGGTCGATTTCCGCCTCCCTCGATCTGGATACCGTCCTCAACCTGATTGCAGATCAAGCCATGGCGTTGACGCAGGCAGATGGGAGCCGGATCCACCTGTACGATCCCGCTGAAGGCATTCTGCGTTGCCTGGTCGCCCGCGATCCGAAAGATCAGGAGATGCTGTCAGTGCAATTGAAGCCCGGGGAGGGATTTGTCGGCTACGTCATGCAAAGCGGCGTGCCTTTGCTGACCAACGACCCGGCTTCCGACCCGCGCGGCGTGCATGTCCCAGGAACAACGATCGACGAACCGGAGTGCCTCATCCTGGCGCCCCTCTCGATCCGTCAGCGACCAATGGGTGTGATGACCGTTCGACGGATCGGACAAGAGCGCCCGTTTTTCCCCTCCGACCTCGATCTGCTTAGCGCCTTTGCCGCGCAGGCCGCGGTGACTATCGAGAATGCTCATCTCTACGGTCAGATCGAGGCCCAGGCACAACGCCTGGAAGCCGAGGTCGTCAAACGTACCCGCGACCTGGCTCGCTCGGAGGCCCGTTACCGGGCGCTGGTGGAGACGTCGCTTGCTGGGATCTTCCAACTCGACGCCGACGGCAGCTTGAATTACGCCAACCAGGCATTCAGCAAGCTGCTCGAACGACGACGTGAAGATCTCATCGGGCGCCCGGCGCTCGGTCTCCTCGGCTTGACGCACCTCAAAGAGTCGCTGACCGAAGATCGGCAGGAAGAGTCGCTGCGCGAGGTGTATACGGTCGAACTCGAAACCGGGGCTGGTCGGCGCATCCCGGCGATGTTGGCGGTGAGCACGATCACGGAGGAAGGCGGCGCGCCGCAAGGCCTCACCGGCCTCGTCCTCGACATCTCCGAGCGCACACAGCTCGAGGCAGACCTGCGCGCCGAACGCGATCGGTTGCACGCGATCCTGACCAGCATCGGCGACGCCGTCCTGGTCACGGACGCCGAAGGAACGATCGAGTACGTCAATCCGGCATGGGAGAGACTGACCGGCTATCCTGCGGCCGAGGCCCTCGGCCAGACACCGCGCATCAATAAGAGTGGAGAGCAGGAAGACTCGGTCTATGAGGACTTATGGGAGACGATCCTCGCAGCAAAACCGTGGCATGGGGAGATGATCAACCAACGCAAAGACGGCAGTCGCTACGATGCAGGGCTGACCATCACCCCGATTGTGGATCCGGCCGGCAAAGTGATCAACTTCGTCGGCGTCCTGTACGACATCAGCGCGCTTAAGGAGCTTGATCGCTTGAAGTCGCAGTTCGTTTCTGACGTCTCCCACGAGCTCCGCACGCCGCTGACGAACATCTTGCTCTATCTTGACTTGCTGGCTGCCACCGATGACCGAGAAAAGGCAGCGCGCTACCTTCGGACTCTGTCCCGCGAAAGCGGTCGCCTGGCGCACTTGATCGACGACCTTCTTTCACTCTCGCGCCTCGAGTCGGGCTCAACTCCTTTCGAGGCCGCCCCGGTCGACGTCAATCACCTCCTCGGCTCGCTCGCCAACGACCGTCGCAACCTTGCGGCCAGCCAGGGCCTGGAGATCGAGGTCGACTGTCCTGACGACGCCCCGTTTGCCATGGGGGATGAGCGCCTCCTGGTGCAAGTGTTCACCAACCTTCTCACGAATGCCATGAATTACACACTGGAAGGCGGCCGGATAACGCTCCGCACGCGCAAGCAGCGAGAGGACGGAAAGGTCTGGCTGGTGGCAGTAGTGGAAGACACAGGGCTGGGTATCCCCGTGGACGAACAACTCATGATCTTCCGGCGATTCTTTCGGGGAGCGGCCAGCGAGAAGACCGGCGCCCCGGGGACCGGATTGGGTCTGGCCATCTGCCGGCAGATCGCCGAGCGCCACGGTGGTCGCATCACTGTCGAAAGCGAAGGCATCCCGGGCCGTGGGACCCGGTTCACCCTGTGGTTGCCCATTGCCGATGTATCCCGGGGATTGGAAACCCAGACCGAAGGCTGAGCTGCCTTCGAATCCCCTGACACATGCATCCCCCCCGACGGACGATTCTCCGCCAACCGCCCAAGACACCGGCAGATGTCCACCCTTGAGCCCCGGGCCCGCTCCCTTTTCTGCGATCCTGACGAACGTCTGCGGGCACCGATGGAGCCCGCGGAACTCCCCGGACTATGAGAGGCTGAAGCGCGACCCGCTCGACGTCTTCGTGACCTCGATCCTAGCGGGGAAGGCGTCCTTGAGCTCGTCGAGGTGCGTGATCACCAGGATGCGGTCGAAATCATCCTGGATGCTGTTGATGGCGGAGATCAGGTGCTCGCGCCCGCGAATGTCCTGTGTGCCGAAGCCTTCGTCGATGAACAAACTACGAAGCTGAGCGCCTGCCCTGCGGGCCAGCAGTCTGGACAATGCGATCCGAATCGCAAAGTTGATCCGGAATGCCTCGCCCCCCGAATAGAGTTCATACGGCCTATCCCCCAACTCATCTGAAATGATGATCTCGAGCGCTTCACGCAGGTCGCCGGATTTGGTCTCGCGTTGAGTCTCGATGCGCACATGCATTCGCCCGTCGCTCATGCGCGCCAGGAGCTCGTTGGAGGATCTTTCAAGCTCCGGCACAACCGTTTCGATGATCATGGCCGGGATCCCGCGCTTGCTGAAGGCCTCCCTAAGATCGTCGAGCAGGCCTGAGTCCGCGCTCAGCCTGTCTTTCTCCTGGCTCAGTGTTTGGCGTTGTTGCGAAAACGCATCCAGCGCCTCGAGCTTCTGCCGCGCCCCCCCGACACGCTCATCCGCCAGGCGCTTCTCAAGCCTCACCCGATCGACGTCGGCCTGCGTCAGGGAGGCCGCGCTCAACCTTCTTTCACTCTCGGCGGCCTTCCCTTCGACTTCAGCGCGTTGGCTTCGATCCGTTTCAGCTTCGTTCGACCAGCGTTCGATCTTCCGGCTCAGGGCTTCGGCTGTCGCGGCCGCATCGTCGGCGTGCGCCAGGGCGGCCTCGAGCTCCGCCAGGCGCTTGTCGAGGGCCGACCTGTTCTGCAGCTGCAGGTTGAGGTCTGCCAACTCCCGATCGGCGATCACCATACGATCTTCAATCTCTTTGATCCGCTCCTGGTTCCCACGGTACGTCTGCCGACGTTCCTCGATCTCGCGAGTGAGATCGGCCAGAAGCTGCCGCCGGTGTTCTTCGGTAAGCGGTTGGCCACAAGTCGGACAGGTCGGCTCGTGAGTCGTCTCTAGGATGCGGACGCGCTCTTTGATAGGCACCGTCTGTGGGGCGAGGGCGACGTTGATTCCGCGCAGGTGAGCGGCTTCCTCGCCCAGACCCGCCCGCGATTGAGTGGCATCGGATAGCCGAACCTGGAGAGGTTCCATCGCTTTGACGTCCGCTCGCACAGTCTCGACTGCAGCCTGAATGGCGGCTTTGTCCGCCTGGACCAGAGCCTGCTCACGTTCGCGCGTGGCCTCAGCGATGTCCCTGTCCAGGGCAGTGATCCGTAGAGTCAGGTCGTCCACTTGCTTCTGGAAGGTGACCAACTCATTGCGCGTTTGCTCAATATCGGCCCACTTTCGCTCTGTCTCTGCCAGTCGGGCGCCGGCCGCCTCGGCCACCTTTTGCGACTCGGCGAGTTCCGCCTCGTGACGCTCGCGCTGGGCCAGCTCGCGCTCGATTTCCTCGAGCCGCCCGTCCAGTCTGAGGATGTCGCTCCGGTTGGCGGCGAGGTGAGTCTTGGCGCGATCTTCGTACATCTCCCAGATCGAGAGCCCGAGGATATTGGCCAGGACTTGTTTGCGTTCTGAAGGGGTCTTCGTGGTGAACTCGTCAGCTCTACCCTGCAGGAGAAAGGCAGAGTTGACGAAAGTGTCATAGTCCAGATGCAGCAGCTCTTCGATCTTGTCTTGTGTGGCCCGCATTCCCCCTTCTGAAATCCCGCGCCATGACTCCGTGCCAGGGTCCCACATCAGGAGTTCCAGAAGCGAGGCACCGCGCTTCCCCGCTTTACGCTGGCGGATCACCTTGTATTTCCCGCCCTCCTGGTCGAAAGTCAGCGCAACCCTCATCTCCGTTTGGCCCTGGTGGATGAGATCATCCGGGGAATTGGATCGAGCTTTGCCCCAGAGCGACCACGTGATCGCCTCCAGGAGGGATGACTTGCCAGCCCCGTTGGGGCCAGCCAGGCAGGCGATGTGGATGCCTTCAAACCGCAGCGGCTCGGTCTGCCGGTAGGCGAGGAAATTCTCCAACTCGAGCTCAATCGGTATCACGCATGAGCTCCTCGGCTCTGACCAGCAGCGCATGTTGCCGCTCCGGGGATTCGTCGCGGCCCTCGAAGTAGCGCTCGACGAGTTGGCTGGGCGACAACGCTTCGGGGGAAACGTCGCCCAATCGGGCACGCGCCTCGGCCTCCATTTCACGTACGATCACCACACTCGAGGCTTCAGCCAGGGCCGCCTCCACCTCCCGCTCGCGGAACGCCGGCTGTTGGTCAGATCGCAACCGGACGATCACGCGAACGATCGCGCCCTGCACATCCGTCCCTTCCACCGCCGCCAGCGCAGCCTCGGTCGGATCGTTTTCTTCGCGCATATCCAGGTGAATCGTCATGAAGGGTCGAGAGTGCACGGGTACAAAGGACCAGCGCGTCTCCCCGCGCACCAGTTCGACCCAGCAGAACCCTTTGGGCTCGCCCTCCTCACCAAAATCGATCCGTTCCAGCGAACCACTGTACACGACGGATGGTCGTCGCTCGGGATTCAAATCCTGATGTTTGTGGATGTGACCCAGTGCCACGTAGTCCCAGGCCGGCTCCGCCAGGGTTGAGGTGAACACCGAAACGTCCCTTCCGAGCATCACGGTCCTCTCCGAGCCGAATTTGGCTTCGGCTGCCGCAAGATGTCCGGCCAAGACCCGCGGCATGTCGTGGGTCTCGGCCTGAGCCGCCATCTCAGTCAGGATGTCGGTCACGACCTGTCGCAGGGCGAGCTCTAGTTCCTCGATCGATTTCCCCTGGTACTCCTCCCGGGCCAGCAGCCTGTTACGCGACGGATAGGGCATCCAGGCCAGGAAGACCTTCCCCCTGCGTGTTTCAACGACGCGACCGCCTGGGCGGTCGCCCAAGATCACGCCTGGTACATCCAAGGCCTGAAAGATGTCCATCGAGCTCGCTTTGGCGACCATCCCCGCCATGTCATGGTTCCCCACAAGCAACAGGGTCGGCACGGCATCCGCCAGACGTTTGATCCGTGCGGCGAATTCCCGCTGCTGGGTCGGTTCAGGATCCCGATTCTTGAACGCGTCGCCGGCGAAGATGGCCAGATCCGCCTGATGCTCAATCGCGTGATCGATCACTTCGTCCAGCCGATCCAGAAAGTCTCGGACGCGGCTCGAGGTCCCCGTCAAGGGATCGAGACGACCGTAGTTCTCCATCCCAACATGGACATCTGCGAAGTGAATCAAGCGGATCGGATCAGCCATGATCGTTGTGGAGCTCGTTACCGGCGGAGGGCGCGAAGGTAAGTCGTCAGCCTGGACGGTCGATGACCGGACGTTCCATCCCCAGCAAGCTCAGACAAAGAAACAGCTCACCGCGGTGGTGGATTTCCTGCTCGAAGACGTGCCATAGGATCCACGCCAATTTTGGCGTTCCGTCCTCGGGGATCTGGACGATTCGATTGAAGTCCTCAACCGGAACGGTTTTCAAATAGTCGAGGGTATGCTTATGGACCCGATCCATCTCCGCCCGAATGGTAGCCACCGTCGCCAGCCGTTCGGCCCCCTCATCGGGCCACGCCGGCAGCTTGCGCTCGACGACGAAGTGGATCCAGCCCTCCTCCAGGTTGATGATATGTCGCAGAACATCTCCCACCGAGCGCTCGTAGTTCTCGGCCGGACGAAAACCCAATTGGTCGTCGCGCAGCATGGAAACGCCTCGAAGTAGGTCTCGCCACGCGATATTCCAGTGATCAAAGAATTGAGCAGCGTTCATCACCCCTCCTCCCAGCGGTTCAGCCATCGGTTTGGGAGTTCCTGCGGCCGATAGGCCAACATGAGATCGATCAACGCCTCCGGATCCGAGTGGCATAGGACCCGGGATCGGTGCTCATCGTAGATGAATCCCTCGGCACGAGCATGATCGATCGCCCCCAGCAGTCGATCGAAGTAGCCGGAAGTGTTGAGCACAGCTACAGGCTTGGCATGCAGCCCGATCTGCAGCCAGGCGAGCATTTCGAACAGTTCCTCCAGTGTGCCGAATCCACCCGGCAGAGCGATGAAACCATCGCCCAGGGAAGACATGCGCGCCTTGCGGGCGTGCATCGAGTCGACAACATCCAGGGCAGTGAGCCCCGAGTGAACCAATTGTGGCTTATTGAACAACTCTGGCACCACCCCGATCACCTGGCCGCCGGCGGCCAGGGCCGAGTTTGCCAGGGCCCCCATCATCCCCACCTTTCCACCACCGAACACAAGTGTGAGACCGCGCTGGGCAAGCGCCTGCCCGACCGCCCGAGCCGCGTCGAGGTAGACCGGGGAGATATGGTCGCTCGAGCCACAGTATACGCACACACTCTGTAGAGTTGCCATTGTGCTGTCGGATCTTGTCGGGCGCGCGGGCGCTGATTCCATGGACGAAATGCTTGATGCCATACGCCGTCCGGCTTGAGCCATTCGCCGGACGGAGCGATCATCTGTTCAGACTGTTGAAGACCATCCGTGAGAAACGGAAGGGGCGGACACGGGACCTCTCGCCGAGGCCCGCGGCAGGTGATTCTACCATGCTGCCTGCGATGAACGAATGACGCCCCGTTCTCGCCCTGCCGTCCCAGCTCCCGATCGCGGATCACCAGACGTGCTTGACTCGACGCTGCGGACGCGCAAGAATAGCGAGGCACACCGATCCCCGAGATAAGTCCCATGAAGGACATCTTTCCCATTCTCATCATGGTCGCGCGTCCCGCAGCCGGGAAGTCGGAGATCATCCACTTCCTGAAAGCGCTTCCCGATGCAGACCGCCGGGCCCGGTACCATCTGGGCAGAATGCACGTTTTCGACGATTTCCCGATGCTCTGGTCGTGGTTCGAGGAAGACGATTTGCTCGAGAATGCCCTCGGTCGGCCACGGCTTCACACCACGCCCGACGGCTATTTCACTGAGGTCGATTTCTGGCACGTCCTCATCCGACGCCTGTCTCTGGAGTACGACAAGTGGACCCGCGACCCTCACGAGGGATCGACTGCCGTCATCGAGTTTTCCCGCGGGGCCGAGCATGGGGGCTATCGCTCGGCCTTCCCTCATCTGAGCGATACCGTTCTTGCTCAGGCCGCGTGTTGCTACGTCAGAGTCTCGTATCAAGAATCGCTCCGCAAGAACCGGAAGCGGTTCGATCCGTCGCGCCCGGACAGCATCCTGCAACACAGTCTTTCGGATGAAAAGATGGATCGTCTATACCGGGACGACGACTGGGACGCCTGGACGGCGACCGATCCCGGATACTTGCGTGCGCGCGACCACAGCGTTCCGTATGTCGTCCTCGAGAACGAAGACGACGTCACCACGCAGGCCGGGCCCGAACTGGCGGAGAGGCTTGAAGTCTGCATGGGACGTCTGTGGGGATTGTGGATGGCGCGAGATCGATTATGATGGAGACCACGGTGAGGGCCCCAGCCAGATATGGGAGGCCCACATTGAGGCGCTGGATACTTTCAGTTCTGTCCCCGACCTTGCTGTTTTTCGCCCTTTCTCAACCCGCTTTCGCGGAATCCCCCACCGCAAAAGCGATTTTCTTCTATTCGCCAACATGCCCACATTGCCACAAGGTCGTCACCGAAGACTTGCCGCCATTGTTCGAGAAGTACGGGGATCAACTCCAGATTGTGGGCGTGGACGTCTCGACCCCCGGTGGGCAGGCGCTGTACCAGGCGGCCATCGAGCAGTTTTCCATCCCTAGCAACCGCTGGGGTGTTCCCACGCTCGTCATCGGCGATGTCGTGTTGGTGGGAGACCTCGAAATCCCTGAGCAGCTCCCAGGTCTGATCGATGCCGGGCTCGCTCAAGGCGGCGTCGATTGGCCGGAGATACCAGGGCTGAGGGAAGCCCTCGGCGAGCTGCCGCAAGAGACTCCGCCGGCTCCCGCCACACCAATGGAGAATTTCCAACGCGACCCTGTCGGGAACGGCCTTTCCGTGATCGTGCTATTGGGCATGGCCGTCACCCTGGTTGGCGTTGTCGTGAGTCTGCTCTCCCGGCGCCCCAGGCTACCCTTGGCGAAGGGGCGCCTCGCCATTCCCTACTTATCGGTTCTCGGGGCCGTTATCTCCGGCTATCTGGCCTACGTCGAATGGACCGGCAACCCGGCGGCTTGCGGCCCGATCGGCGACTGCAACGCCGTTCAGGACAGTCCGGCAGCGATCCTGTTCGGCCTGCTCCCCGTCGCATGGTTGGGCGTGATGGGCTACGCCGCCATCCTTGTCGTGTGGCTCTACGGCCATCGGAAGGGAGGTCGAACGCGGAGCCTCTCAGCCACGGTCGTCTTTGCCATGGCGATACTCGGGACAGGCTATTCGATATACCTCACCTACCTCGAGCCGTTCGTCATCGGCGCGACCTGCGCCTGGTGCCTCGCCTCGGCCGTCGTCATGACCCTCATCCTGTGGGCCGCGTACGGACCGGCTGCCCGCGCGATTCGCGAGACCAGCTCTCGCCCGGGCACCAAGCCTCACCGTGCTCCGACCACGTGAGCTACTCGCCCCACTTGAGGCTGAGGCGCAGCGACTTCTCTGCTAGAATCTCGTAGCCTTTCAACAACCACAGCGGGGGCATATCCCATGGCCAAGACCTACCTGGAGAGCTTGCTCGGTGAGAATGAACGCGTCATCCTGATTACGCGCCAGCACTGGTTCCTGATGGTCAGCGCCATCATCGCTGAGATCATCGCAACCATCGTGATCATCGTCGCTGTGACGATCACGCTACCCATCAACCCTCTGATCGCGCTTGCCTATCTCGTTCTGATCCTCCCGGTCGGCCATGGCATCTACGATTTTCTGCGATGGTGGAATGTCGAATATGTCGTAACCAACCGCCGTGTCATCCACCTGTCTGGCGTGCTCAACAAGAACGTAACCGACTCGTCTTTGGAGAAGGTGAATGATGTAAAGATGGAACAGAGCGTCCTCGGCAGGATCTTTGACTATGGCGACGTTGAGATTCTCACCGCCAGCGAGTTGGGGATCAACCTCTTCAAGCGAATCGGCGATCCCGTGCGCTTCAAGACGGCCATGCTGAACGCCAAGGAATATCTCGGCCGGGACGAGGATGCACCCAGGCCATCACATCACTCAGCCGGGAGGACCATCCCCGAACTGATCGCCGACCTGGATCAACTCCGCCAACAGGGGGTCCTCTCCAACGAGGAGTTCGAATCCAAGAAGCGAGAACTGCTAGCCAAGATCTGAGTCATCCCCGACTGCCGATCGCAGATACCCCTATCGCTTTGGCCGGCAGACGAAGCGCGTTCGCCAGCCGATTTGGCAACCCGCGAGATGGACAGCCCGGTTTCGGTCGACGGTTGAAAGGACAATGTGAGGGACTTCTGGATCACACTTGCCGCGGTGGCGATCTACGGCGCCCTGCACAGCCTCATGGCAAGCAATTGGGCCAAGAATGGCGCTCGACGCGCCTTCGGCGCCGGAACCGACCGCTGGTACCGGCTCGCATTCAATCTGCTGGCCGGGATTCTGTTTCTCCCGGTTCTCTTCGTCGCAGCGGTCTATCCAGGCGCGGTCATCTATCGCCTGGGGCCGCCCTGGCTTGTGATCGCGATTTGTGTGCAGTTCCTGGCTTTGATTGTCCTCGCACTCGGTCTTCTCCAGACCGACGCCCTGCATTTCCTTGGCCTGCGTCAACTTTGGCAGCCCGACCCTGACTCACCCCCCCGGCTCGTCGTCAGCGGGATGTACCGCTGGGTCCGCCATCCGCTGTACACGGCTGGTCTGGCATTCATCTGGTTCACGCCCTTGATGTCGACAAGCATCCTGGCACTGAACCTCGGCCTCACGGCATACATTCTGGTCGGGAGCGAGTTTGAGGAACGCCGGCTGCGTTCGGAGTTTGGCCCGACCTACATAGACTATCAACGTCGCGTGCCACGCCTCATCCCCCTGCCGTGGCGGACGCCCTGAACCTCTCCTCTGGTTTGATCTTCTTGCGTAGGTCACTCGCACAAGCGCCGGCGCTGTCCCCATCCGCCTGCCCTGTCGCTTGAGTCTGGCTCAACCACCCGCGAGCTCATCAATAAGCCCCCTGATCCTCTCAACCCAGGAGGGAGCGCCGGCTGCTCCCTGGATTTGTGGAAATCGGACAAGAGTAGTAGAGTTTGTCGTGGCCGTGTGGCGTCGACCTGTGAGCGGATGGATTCGATGATCGACAAGGGAGGAGAGCGATGCAAGCAAGGGTGAGAGTCATGCCCATGTTGTGTGCTCTGCTGATAACTGCCGGGAGCACGCTGGCCGCCTGCGCCGGGGCCGCCACGCCTGCGCCGACCAAAACCCCGACACGCGCTGTGAAGCCGACAATGGACTTGGAAGAACGCGCCAACGCCGAGATTCCCTCCCAGTACGAGGGGCTGACGAACCCTTACACCGGGAATGCAGCGGCCATCGCCGAGGGAATGGAGATCTACGATACGCATTGCGCCAAGTGCCATGGCTCCGGAGGCGCAGGGGATGGTCCCACGAGCGTCACCCTTGACCCCGCGCCAGCCGATTTCACCGGTGTCAACGTGATGCAAGAGACGACCGATGGATACCTCTTCTGGCGGGTTTCGGAAGGCGGTGGCATGGCCCCCTTCAACTCAGGCATGCCTACCTGGAAGGCGATCCTGACCGAGGAGAGAGCCTGGAAAGTCCTCGCCTACATCAGAACCTTTAGCGGAAATTAGCCCCGCGCGTTCGCAGTGGGAGGGTGAGGCATTCAGGCCTGGAAACATGTGGCGCGATCCGAATAACCAATCTCTCCACCGCAGATGTCTACGAGCATCCTGTCGATGAACCTCGGCCTCACGGCGTACATCCTGATCGGAAGCGCAATCGAGAAACGTCGCCTACTGACGGAGTTCGGCCAGGCCTACATGGACTACAAGGACCGCGTGCCGCGTCTGGTCCCCCGCCCGTGGCAGCGTATTGCGGGCTGAGGCACTCGCCTTCCGTTTGTACTCCAACAACCTGTCGCGCCTGGTCTATACTTGAGGCCTCATAGACTCCCTGCTGTGGGGATGCACCTCCGGGCGATCGGTCCGACAGCCGCGCCCATCCCCAACAACGCACCAAGGTGAAGCCATGGACTTCAACGGGCAAGTGACCATCGCCTCCCCGAGGCAGAAGGTCTGGGACTTCCTCACCGACCCGCATGCCGTAAGTCAGTGCGCCCCTGGGCTGGAATCGATCAAGATCATCACCCCGGATGAGAAGTTCGAAGTAGTCGCCGCGGTCGGGTTCGGGACAGTCAAAGTCCGGTTCGTGACAGACGTCGAATGGACGGCGCTTGAGCCGCCCGATCGGGCGAGCATGAAGGCCCACGGGACGGCGCCGGGCAGCGCGGTTGACGTGCTGGCCAATATGGCCATGTCCGATGGAGCAGGGGGATCGACGGATCTGGCGTGGTCGGCGCAAGTGACTGTGTCCGGCACCATCACCAGCTTGGCCTCGCGCCTGATGGGCAGCGTGGCCAAGAAGGTCACCACGGCCTTCTTCGATTGCGTCAAGGAGAAGATCGAAGGCTAGGGGGACGGCTCGGCTTTCTCAGACGGCGCTCAAGTACTCAAGATGTGGGTAACCACAGTGCTGGCCGCACCTCCGATGCTCTGCATCATGCCGATCTCCGCGCCTCTGACCTGATTCTTCCCCGCTCGTCCTGTCAGCTGCAGGACAATCTCACACGCCTGATAGAGGGCGGTCGCCCCGATGGGATGGCCGCGCGCCTTGAGTCCTCCCATCGTGGCGATGGGGATCTCACCCCGCAGATCGATCCGGCCCTCGCTTGCGAGTTGCCAACCCTTGCCGGCCGCTGCAAACCCGGCCGCCTCCAGGCTCATGCAGGCCATGATACTGAAGGCATCATGCACCTCGAAGAAGTCGACATCGCCTCGGTTGACGTTCGCCTGACGGAATGCTTTCTGAGACGACGAATGCGCCGCCGCCAACCAGAGCGGATTGGGCCGATCGCCAACGCGAAACCGATCCGTGGCGACGCTCGAAGCCAATATGCGGACCGGATTGGGGTTGTGCGCCCTGGCCTGCTGGGTGGCAGAAAGCACAACTGCCGCAGCTCCGTCACAGATCGGTGAGCAGTCGAGCAGATGTAGCGGCTCCTGCACCACGCGCGATCGCATCACTGATCGCGCCGTGACCTTCATATCGCGAAACAACGCGTTAGGGTTGTTGCGTGCATTGCGATGGGCGACGACCGGGAAATTCGCCAGTCCGTCGGCCGGAACCTTGTAGCGCTTGAGATAGAGCCGCATCAGATCTGCATTCTTGCTGATGAGCGTGGCCCCATCTTCGACCTCCTTGGCATCCAGCGCTTTCGACATCGCCGGTGAGGCCAGCCCCTCGCTCATCTTCTCCAGCCCGACGGCCACCGCCAGATCAGCCTCGCCGCTGGCCACCGAAAGGTAGGCCATGCGCAGCGCCGCCGCGCCACTGGCCATCGCCGCCTCGATCTGAAGGGCCTCGATCCCGGCCAGGCCGGCCGCATCGGCCACCAGAGCCGCGATATGCTTTTGCCCCTGCAGCTCGTCGGCAAGCATGTTGCTGGCGTAGAGCGCATCCACTTTGTCCACGCCGGCGTCGGCCATCGCCAGACGGACCACCGTCGCCCCGAGCTCCCGCAGCCCCCGGGTCGTCGCCTTTTCGACCGGCACCTGACCGATCCCAACGATGCTGACTTCTCTCAAGTCGGCCTCCGATCTTGGACCACCATTCCCCCTGCGCGGGAAGGCGAAAGTGGGGAGGTCACATCGGCTTCGCCGATCTGACCTCCCCACTTTCGCCTCATACCACCCCTTCGCGGCGAAGGGCGGCCACGGTTTCGCCGTCGTAGCCGAGGACTTCGGACAGGACCTCCTCGGTGTGCTGTCCCAAGAGCGGCGGCGGTAGACGCACCTTCGCCGGCGAGGTCGGGATATTCAGCGGTGACGCAAGCAGGGGCACGCTACCTGCGGTCGGATGGGGGACATCCCGTCTAAGCCCTCGGGCGCGAACCTGCGGATCGTCGAACACGGCATGCATGTCGTTGATCGGCCCCGCCGGCAACCCGATTTCCTCACACAGCGCGATCCAGTCCGCCACATCGCGTTCCTGAAAGAGCTCATTGAGCAGACCGATGAGCACAGCCCGGTTGCGGTTCCTGGCGGGGTTCGTCGAGAAACGTTCATCCTCGATCCAATCGGATCGCCCAACGGCGTTGCAGAACGTCGCCCACTGTCGATCATTGCCAGCGGCAAAAGCCAGGTAGCCGTCGCGCGCCTTGAATGCCTCATAGGGAACGATATTCGGATGCGCATTCCCGTAGCGCCTCGGCTTCTCACCGGAGACCAGGAAATTGCTGGCAACATAGGACATCAGCGCAACCTGACTGTCCAGGAGTGAGATGTCAATCCGTTGACCTTCGCCCGCCCGCTCGCGGCGGAAGAGGGCCGCCAGAACCGCACTACAGGCGAACATCCCGCTGGCCAGGTCGGCGATCGCCACCCCGGCGCGCGTCGGCTCCCCCTCGATCGGCCCCGTCACGCTCATGAACCCGCCGAGCGCCTGCACGATGAAGTCGTACCCCGGCCGCTCATGATACGGCCCGTCGTATCCATAGCCGGTGATCGTGCAGTAGATCAGACCAGGACGAAGCTCTTGCAGCGCGCCGTAGTCAAGCCCCCATCCCTCCATCGTCCCGGCACGGAAGTTCTCCACTACGACATCCCCGTGGCGAATAAGATCTTCCAGCACCTGAAGACCTCGCTCGGACTTCAAGTTGAGGGTCAGACTGCGCTTGTTGCGGTTGGCAGCCAGGTAGTATGCCGATTCCCCACCTTCAGCGAAAGGCGGCCCCCATTGGCGAGTATCGTCGCCACGACCGGGGATCTCGATCTTGATCACATCAGCCCCGAGATCACCCAGGAGCATCGTGCAATATGGGCCGGCCAGAATGCGCGTCAGATCGATCACGCGCACACCGTCGAGCAAAGGCCGAGGGTTCATCGGATCATTGGGTGGGTCATTCCGTGAAGGATTGGACATTGTGAGTGACGCGCCACCGGCACAGCAGCCAAGCAGCCGCGTGTATTCAATCCGTGTCAGGAGAGGTTAGAATTATACCCAGTCGGATTTAGCTCACAACTGAACCCGCCCGGCCGGTGTTATGCAATGCGGATGGGCGGCGGTGCCCAGCCGTTGAATGCCCCCTTCGGAATCGCCCGAGGAAACGATCATGAAACCAGCCCCCTTCGAATACGTCGCTCCCGATTCTCTGGAGCAGGCTGTCAGCCTGGCGGCCCAGCACGGCGCAGACGCCAAGTTGCTCGCTGGCGGCCAGAGTTTGATCCCGGCGATGAACTTCCGCGTCGTCCAGCCAGCCATACTCATCGACCTCAATCGGATCTCGGAATTGCGCTACATCAGACCGGGTGATGACGGCTCTTTGATGATTGGCGCAATGACAACTCAGCACGAACTCGAGACCAACGGACTGGTTCCCGAGCGGGCGCCGTTGCTCTTCGAAGCGTTGCCACACATCGCACACCCCCAAATCCGCAACCGCGGCACGATCGGCGGGAGCCTGGTCCACGCCGATCCAGCGGCCGAGCTTCCCGTCATCGCCCTCGCTTGCGGCGCACGCCTGAAAGCCCAGAGCCCCAAAGGCGAACGATGGATCGACGTCGGTGACTTCTTCCAGGGCATGTTCGTAACCGACCTGGCCGAAGAGGAGATCCTCACGGAGATCGTGCTGCCCCCGTCGCCGGCTGGCTCAGGGTGGAGTTTCATGGAGGCCTCTCGCCGGCGCGGGGACTATGCCATGATGGGACTGGCTGCATTGGTCGGCCTCGATGACAACGGGCTGTGCAACTACGCCCGGCTGATCTATCTCAACGCCGGGGACGGCCCCGTTGACGCCAGCGGGGCCGCCGATTCTCTGCTGAGCAGAAAACCCAACGCAACAGCCTATGACGAAGCGGCAGCGATCGCATCCGAGAAGGAGATCGACCCCCTGGGTAATGTCCACGCTAGCGTTGACTTCCAGCGACACCTGGCACGAGTGCTGACGCGCCGGGCGCTGGCGCAGGCTTTCATCAGGGCCTCCCGGATGTAGCCTTCGCGGTCATACCCTGCCTTCCAGTCGAGACGATCGCGGACGAAAAGACAATACCGGAGCCATCGATGGAGAACAAATTACACAGCGTACACGTGACGATCAATGGCAAGAGCTACGAACGCCGGGTTGAGCCACGCACCCTCTTGAGCGATTTTCTGCGGCATGAGGTCGGCCTCACCGGTACGCACGTTGGCTGCGAGCACGGCGTGTGCGGCGCCTGCACCGTTCTGTATGACGGCTCCCCCGTCCGCTCGTGCTTGATGCTCGCCGTCCAGGCAGACGGACACACCATCATGACTGTTGAAGGCCTGGCGGAGGACATGAATGAACTGCATCCGCTCCAGCAGGCGTTCTGGGAATCGCATGGACTCCAATGTGGTTTCTGCACTCCCGGCTTTCTGATGACTCTCGTTGCCTTTCTCGAATCGAATCCCAACCCTTCGGAGGATCAAATCCGGGCCGCCATCTCGGGGAACCTGTGTCGTTGCACCGGATACCAGAACATCGTCAAGGCCGTTCAGTCCGCCGCAGAACAAATGCGGGCTGAGCCGGCATGAGCGAGCAGGACACAAGACCAGCCCCAGCGTGTTAGTGGACTGACCATGCGAATCGCGGATGTGAACCTCTGGTGAATCAATCCACCACCTATGTAGTCGGCAGCCTGGTCGACCTCTCGCAACTGCTGCGATCAGGCGAGCTGGATCTGCTTCGGTACGTCCGTCAAATGGAGGAGGTTTTCGAGGCGCGCGAGCCGCAGGTGCGAGCGTTCCTCCCGGAAGAAGGGCGATTCGCCAGACTACGGCGCGAGGCCGAGGTCCTGCTGGACAGATACCCCGAACCCAAGACGCGCCCCGCCATGTTCGGCGTCGCCGTCGGCGTGAAAGACATCTTCCACGTCGACGGGTTCCCAACGCACGGCGGAAGCCGGGTGCCGCAAGACCGGTTGATCGGCCCCCAGGCGGCCAGCGTCTCCCAGCTCAAACGACAAGGGGCGCTCATCCTGGGGAAGGCGGTCACCACCGAGTTCGCCTATTTCGCGCCTGGACCGACCCGCAATCCGCGCAACCTCGCGCACACGCCCGGCGGTTCGAGCAGCGGCTCGGCGGCGGCCGTGGCTGCAGGCATGGTCCCTCTTGCCCTGGGTACCCAGACCATCGGCTCGATCATCCGCCCGGCGGCATTCTGCGGCGTAGTCGGCTTCAAGCCTACCCGGGAGAGAATCTCACGTGACGGGGTGATCCCGCTGGCGCCTTCGCTGGACCACATCGGCTTTTTCACCACCGACGTCGCGGGGGCGGAACTGGCGGCATCCGTCCTGTTGCGGAATTGGTCGGACATGAGCGCCACTACGCTCAACCGGCCCGTGCTCGGTGTCCCCGAAGGACCTTATCTCGATCGCGCCAGCCACATAGGCCTGGCCCACTTTGAGATGACGTGCAAGCGACTGGAGCAGGCGGGCTACACATTGCGTCGTGTGCCGGCGATGGACGACTTCGACGAGATATGCCAGCGGCACAATCTCATCCTCGCCGCCGAGGCCGCCCGCGTACACGCCGAGTGGTACGAGCAGTTCAGCGATCTCTACCACGCAAAGACGGCGGACCTCATCGAGCGAGGCAAGTCAATCTCGCCGGCGACGCTCTCGGAAGCCCTCGAAGCATGCCAGGCGTTGTGTGAAAGAATGACGTCACTCATGGACGAGCATGGGCTTGATGGTTGGATCGCACCGGCCGCCCCCGGCCCGGCGCCCTTGGGCCTGGAGAGCACTGGCGATCCGGTGATGAATCTGCCGTGGACGCACGCCGGACTGCCAGCTCTCAACATCCCAACCGGGGTCACGTCCGACGGCCTTCCATTCGGTGCACAGTTTGTCGGCCGGTGGGATAAAGATGAAGCCCTGCTCGCATTCGGCAAGATGCTCGAGCGCGATCTCAACGCGCCCAGGAAGGCCGAGGCGTGACACAGATCTCGTTCGAGATTCGGCGCGGCGCCTACTACGACTCAGTTGTGCTGATGCAGCTTCAGCGAGCGCTTGTCGGACTCGATCATGTCATCGACGCCGGAGTGGTGATGGCCACACCGGCCAACCTCGAACTCCTCCAACAGAACGATCTGTTGCCTTTGGACATCAAAGCCGCCCCGGAAGACTTGCTGATCGTGGTGCGCGCCGAGAATGACGGAGACGCCTCCGCCGCTCTCTCACAGGTCGATGCGTTGCTATCTCGCCGAAGGGCCGCGGTTGAAGCAGAGTTCCGCCCACACAGCCTGGAGTCGGCGACGAAGATGCTCCCCGGTGCGAAGTGGTGCTTGATCTCTGTACCCGGTAGATACGCGGCTCAAGTCGCACGCCAGGCGTTGCGTCTCGACCTGCACATCTTCCTGTACAGCGACAACGTGTCCGTGGCGGACGAGGTGAGCCTCAAACAAGAGGCGGTCGACAAGGGCTTGCTGGTGATGGGGCCGGATTGCGGCACAGCGATCGTGAACGGTGTGGGACTGGGCTTCGCCAACCGCGTCCGCCGGGGCCAGATCGGATTGGTCGGCGCTTCCGGGACCGGTCTGCAAGCGGTCACGGCCCGCATCCACCAGCTCGGAGGCGGGGTATCCCATGCGCTGGGGACCGGCGGGCGAGATTTGAAGGCCGAAGTCGGCGGTCTCACTGCGCTCCAGTGCCTTGATCTATTGGGTCGCGATCCAGACACCAGAGTGCTCGTGCTGATTTCAAAGCCGCCGGATCCCTTGGTGACGCGCCGGGTGCTCTCCGCGGCCTATACACTCGGCAAGCCGACGGTCGTGCATTTCATCGGATATCCACCCCCGGCGCGACGGCTCGGCAATCTCGTCTTCGCCAATTCACTCTCCGAGGCGGCGTCGATCGCCGTCGAGATCGCTGATGAAAACACATCCACATTCTCGCAAGCCGGCTCCGACGCTCGCAGCCGCTCGACCGCCTCGACTACTGACAGCAACCGCCGATACCTGCGCGGTCTGTTCTCGGGCGGCACCCTCGCCAGCGAGGCCTTGCGCGCCCTTGGATTGTTCCTCGACCCGCTCTTCGCAAACCTGACCTCCGATTCGGCCAAAAAACTCCCAGATCCCTTCGTCAGTCAGGCTCACACGATCCTCGACCTGGGAGAAGACGAGTTCACCGTCGGCCGCCTGCACCCGATGATCGATAACGATCTGCGCATCCGTCGTTTCCGTCAAGAAGCCGCCGACCCCGAGGTGGCCGTCATCTTGCTTGACATGGTCCTGGGCGAAGGCGCGCATCCAGATCCGGCAACTGAGTGGGCGCCGGTCATCGAAGAGATGCGCGCAGCACATGGCGTCGATGTGCCGATCCTGATGGTCGGAACGCAGGACGATCCGCAAGGTCTGGATTCCCAACGCCGGCGATTATTGGAGGCCGGCGCGCAGATCTTCGAGGACACCGCGTCGGCGGCCGAGTTCGTCTTTCAACGCCTGGGCGTAGCGCACGAACCGGGAGGCAGGGCGGTCTCACTCGATGGCTTCACCTCACCGCTGGCGGCGATCAATGTCGGGGTCGAGTCGTTCTACGAGAGCCTGTTGAGCCAGGGTGCTAAAGCCGTGCAAACGGAATGGCGACCGCCAGCCGGCGGCGACGATCGTCTCTCGGCGATCCTGGAGAAGATGAGGACAAAGACATGACCCTCGATATCGATGCTGCAAACGCTCAAGCCGTGGAGCAGATGATGTCGGCCCGGCCCATCCTCAAAGCGCTGGGGAAAGCCTCTGACGTCATTCCGGGCATGCAGTCGAACCTGATTCTGCATGCTGGTCCTCCGATCGAATGGGGCCGAATGTCAGGGCCACTCCGCGGCGCGGTGATCGGCGCGCTCCTCTTCG
This sequence comes from uncultured Anaerolineaceae bacterium, assembly GCA_964528155.1. GTDB lineage: Bacteria > Chloroflexota > Anaerolineae > Anaerolineales > E44-bin32. The sequence continues at coordinate 1,545 of CAZGRL010000045.1, read as the reverse complement.
AAGGGCTGGCCAAGGATGAAAAGCGAGCCGCCGAGATGGCTGCCTCCGGAGATGTCGACTTCGCACCGTGCCATCACTACGGCGCTGCCGGACCGATGGCCGGTGTGATCTCGGCCTCGATGGCTGTTTACACCATTGAAAACGTCACCCATGGCAATAAGGCGTATTCCAACCTCAACGAGGGCTATGGCAAGGTGCTCCGCTACGGCGCCTACAGCCCGGAGGTCTTGGACAAACTGCATTGGATGAACGACCAGATGGGGCCCATCCTGGCGGAGGCCATCGAACGGAGCAGCGGCATCGACATTCGCGCCTTGTTGGCCGAAGCGCTCCACATGGGTGATGAAGGCCACAACCGCAACAAAGCCGGCTCGTTGCTCTACCTCAAGCAGCTCACCCCTTGGGTCGCCGAGGTCGCCAAGGACGACGCCCTCGAGTCGCAAATCTTGCGCTTCTTAGGCGACAACGCCCTCAGCGTCCTCAACCCGGTGATGGCCGCGTGCAAGGCGATGGCCGACGCCGCCCACGGCGTCGAGGGCAGCACGGTTGTCACAGCCATGGCGCGCAATGGGACCGATTTCGGGATTCGGGTGAGTGGTCTCGGCGGCGATTGGTTCACCGCCCCGGCGCAGATCCCCGATGGGCTGTATTTCAGCGGCTTCTCCAGCGATGACGCCAACGCCGACATCGGTGATAGCACCATCACCGAAACCGCCGGGATCGGCGGTTTCGCCATGGCCGCCGCGCCGGCGATCGTATCCTTCGTCAGCGGGACGCCGGAGGACGCGCTCAACACAACCCTCGAGATGTATGAGATCACCACCGCCGAGCATAAGTATTTCACCATTCCGGCGCTCGATTTCCGTGGGACGCCCACGGGGATCGACATCCGCAAGGTCGTCGAGCTCGGTATCACGCCTCGTATCAACACCGGGATCGCTCACAAGGAACCGGGCATCGGGCAGGTCGGCGCCGGCCTCGTTCGCCCACCAAAGGAGATCTTCGAGAACGCACTGGTTGCATTTGCCGAACGCTATGCACTCTGACAGGCCAGGGATACACCAACCGCAGACGCGACCCTGGCGGCAATCTACGTGAATACGCCATCGATGACAGGAGCCCCTCATGAAAATCTATGATCTCTCCCAACCTCTCAATCAGGACGCGCCCTTTTGGCCTTTCTACCCACCATTCGAAGTGAAGTACATCAAGCGAAAAGCCGAGCAGGGGGTCAACGCGCAGTACATCATGACTTCGAACCACATGGGAACGCACCTCGACGCGCCGCGTCACTTCGTCACAAAGGGCAAGACGATCGACGAGCTACCCCTGCAATGGCTGTACGGTGAAGGCGTCATCGTCAATCTGAGCGACGAGCTCGACGAACTGAGTCTGTTCACCCCAAAGATGATCGAGGACAGGGTCGAGGTGAAGGAGGGCGATATCCTCTTCATCCACACCGGCTGGCACAAGTATGCTCAGTTGGGGGACGATGCCGACGAGGTGAAGTACATTCACCGCCACCCCGGCCCGCATTTCGACATC
>CAZGRL010000044.1:9685-28741 GCA_964528155.1 uncultured Anaerolineaceae bacterium | reverse complement strand
TGTTACTGCGTGAAGTGCCGATATATGTTCCTCAATGGCCCCCACCCCCTCAGTCCCCCTCCCCCGGCATTGGAGCGTGATATCCACTCGGGCGACCGATGGCGGAGAGGGGGCAGGGGGGTGAGGTCGGAGCCCCGATCGAGGAGGAGCCCGGTCGATCATGGAGCATCGTCTTAACGTAAGCCGGGAGATCCATCAGCACGTTCATCGGGAAGGCCTTGTCGAAATCCTCATGTCAATCAACGGCGCTGCGCGTTTGAGACCGGCCGCGCAGCCGCATCAGCGTTAGCAGGCGCGGCAGGAACGCGGTGAGCATCCAGTACAGCCCGGGGCGTACGCTGTAGTCCCACGCGCCGACGCCCTGGACCAGGCGCGCGCCGAAGCCTTCCTTGAATTTGTAGACACCCCACAGCGGGTCCGAAGGCTCCAACTCGTCCGGCGCTCCCCACAAGTCGTAGGACTCGCATCCCTTGGCGCGCGCCCAGCGGATCGCCTCCCACTGCAACAAGTAGTTGGGCATCCGCTCCCGGTGGAGATCACGCGACATGCCGAACAGGAACCAGGCGCGCTTGCCGAAACGGTAGACGATCAACCCCGCCACCGGTTCGCCATCGACCTCCGCCAGAAATGGTTGCGCTATACCGGCCCGAAGGAAGCTCCCCCAGGCGTCGGCGTAGTATCCGTACCTGCGGATGGCAAACTTGTCTCGGAGTGAGGTCTCGGCGTACATCTTGTACAGAACTTCAAAGTCGCCTTCGTGGGCAGGACGAGCCTGGACGCCGCGCCGCTCGGCCAGTCGCAGGTTGTAGCGCGTCTTCTGCTTCATCCCGGCCAACAGCTCGTCCTCCGAAGCCCGCAGGTCGAGCACCATCGTATTGCGGAACTGGATCTGTTCGGGCGACTGTCGCCATCCCGCCGCGAGGAGTATCCGCGGGATCATTCCCGGTGCGGATTCGGCCGCGCTCGCGTGAGATTCCTCCTGTGACACAGGCTCGCCCGCCTCAGGGTCGACTTTCACGAGAACGGTCCCACTGTCCCTGGCCCGGCGTTTCAGTTCGTGCAAGACGAGGGCGACGCTCGCGGCGTCGGACCAATCGAGACAAGGTCCGCGCGGTGCATAGCGGACGGTGAGCGTGATGCCCAGGAACGGGATCGTCACTCGCCGACTGAGGATCTGGACTGCCGCCACCGGCCGACCTTGTGAATCGTCCCAGGCCATGCGTTCCGCGAGCCAGCCGTGCCTGCTCTTGAGCTCACCCCAATCCCAGGATTGGAGCAGGTGGCCGCCGTGCATCGAGGCGATCCTCTGGTTCCACTCCTCACGATCGGTGACGGTGCGGGCGGTCAACACGTTTCAGCCACCAAGACCCTCTTCGCCAGATCCTCGGGTGAGGCGGGAGAACAGACGGTAAGCCTGGAACAGCGTCGGCGTGTACACGCGATCCCAGGCGCCGATCGTACGGGTTAGCGTTCCCCCGAATCCGCGCTTGAATCGGTACACCCCCCACAAGCCATCGGCGCGGGTCTCGAAACCGGCTTCGAGGACTTCGGACTCGGCGTCCGGGACTCCCCACAGGTCATACTCCGCGCAGCCTCGCGCCTTGGCCCAGCGCATTGCTTCCCATTGAAGCGCGTAGGTCGGCATGCGATTTCGCTCGCGATCAGTCGAAGCCCCATAGAGATACCAGGCCCGCTTCCCGTGGGCGAAAACCATCACCGCAGCCAGCGGCTGCCCGTCAAACTCAGCGACCAGAAGCTCGACCATACCTCCCGCCTTGAAGAGACGGTAGGCGGTCTCATAGTATTCATCTGTGTGCGCTCCGAATCCATCACGCGCCGCCGTCTCTCTCAGCAGCCTGGTGAAACCAGGAACATTGTCCGATGTGTGGACGACGATCCCTTTGCGCAAGGCGAGTCGGATGTTGTAGCGCGTTTTCTGGTGCATGCGATTCAGTATCTCTTCTTCATCTCCATCGAGGCTGACAATCAGAGACCGACGCGGTTGGATCGGGTGTGGGCTCTGCCGAAAACCGTGCTGGGCCAGCGCGTGCTCCAGGGAGGCGTCCTGCGTGCTGTCCGGCTCGACGATCAGCACGAATGCGCGCTTTCCCCGGCATGTCTCGTCGATCTGAGGGAGAAGGTCGGGAAGCCAATCCCCGATCGGACCACGAGGGATGTATGCCAGTCTGTATCCAAAAGGGAGCGCCCGGAAGAGGATTTGGGCCCCGCTACTGCCGATGCGAACTCGCTCCACCGACCAGCCGAATTGCGCCTTGAGCTCTCCCCAGGCGGCGGTCTGTAGCAGGTGGGCTTGGGGGTTCCGGGCGAGGAACGCCTCCCATTCGGGAGGCGGTACACCGGGGCTCACGCGGACATTATACCATCCGGCTTCCTGCGCGACCCCGTGGTAGAATGCACCCCCGACTCGGGGACGGACGCTGGTGGCTGTCTCTCGAGGATCGGCCCTCCTGCAAGGCTAAGAAGACCGGCAAAACGCAGTCATATGAGGCTCTCGAACACCCTCGCCGACCCGCTTCGGCTTTTGACGCTCGCCGGGTGGCGTGATAAACTCTTTCGAACCTGGACCAGGTACCGCGGGCGTCCCCAACGAATCTGGCGGACCCGTTTTGTAGGGAGCATGAATGCTTGATCAATGGATCTTCGTGGCACTTCTCCTTCCCATTGGCCTCCTCATTCCGGCTGTCTCGATCCTCCTGGCGGCACTGGTCTCACCCCATAAACCCAATTCAATCAAACAATCGACGTATGAGTGCGGCGTTGAAACCGTCGGTGACACCTGGGTCCAGTTCAAGGTTCAGTATTACATCTTTGCGCTTGTGTTCGTTGTGTTCGACGTTGAGGCCGTGTTTCTCTTCCCGTGGGCGGCGGCCTACAGCTTGATGCCCCTCTACATGGTGTTGGAGGGTGTGCTCTTCATCCTCATCCTCGCCGCCGGTCTGATCTATGCCTGGCGCAAGGGCGCCCTGGAATGGGTCTGATAAGGATGAGCTTCGTCGAATGGCTGATGTAACAAACCATCAGCCATTTGCTCATTCGCGGACGGAGTGACAAATGGGTGTTGTGTTGGCCGACCCCTTCGGTTGGATCGGCCAGATATTGCTTGAGTTGTTGACGCGGTTGGGGCTGCAGTTGAGCGCCGCAAACCTGGTGATCAGCCTGTTCGCCGCGATCGTGCTGGGCTCGATCTGCATGACGCTCGGCGCAGTGATCACCTGGGTCGAGCGTAAGATCGTGGCCCGTTTCCAGGATCGGTTGGGCCCCAATCGAGTCGGGCCGTACGGTCTCCTGCAACCGATCGCCGACGGCCTCAAGCTGCTCACCAAGGAAACCGTCACACCCGTCGGAGCCGACGTCGTTGTCTACAATCTGGCTCCAGTCCTGGCTGTGATGTCCGTGATCGGTTTGTGGGCGGTCATTCCTCTCGCTCCCCGGTTGATTGGGAGCGACATCAACGTCGGCGTGCTGTACATCGTCTCGGTCGGGGCCATCGGAACGCTCTCGATCATGATGGCCGGCTGGGCCTCGAACAACAAGTACGCCTTGCTGGGCGCTTTCCGCACAGTCGCCCAGTTGGTTTCATATGAGGTTCCCATGGTCCTGGCCTTGCTTGTTCCGACGTTGCTGTCGGGATCGATGGGGATGGCTGCCATCGTCGAGGCCCAGTCCAATGTGCCCTACATTGTCTTGGCGCCGCTGGCGACGCTGATCTTCTTCATCAGTTCGATGGCGGAGGCCGGCAAGGCGCCGTTCGATCTGTTGGAAGCCGAGTCCGAGATCGTCGCCGGGTACAACATCGAGTACGGCGGGCTCAAGTTCGGGATGTTCTATCTGGGAGAGTTCTTCCACGGTTTCACCATCGCCGCGCTGACGGCTGTCCTGTTCTTGGGCGGCTGGCAAGGACCGCTGGCGGAGAAGTATCCGCTGTTGGGGTTGATCTACTTTTTGGCAAAGACGGCGGTTGTTTACTTCGGCGTAATGTGGGTCAGGTTTTCCTTCCCGCGCCTGCGCATCGACCAGTTGAACGCGTTCAACTGGAAGTTCCTGACCCCGCTCTCGCTGGCCGTGGTCGTCGTCACCGCAGTCGCCGACAAATGGGCGGCGCAGGTTGGTTTGGGGCGCGCTGGCGCATTGCTTGGAGCTAACGTGCTGCTGGCATTGGCGACGGTGTGGCTGATCGGCGCATACGCACGCTCGGTTCGGCGCCGACTGGAGCGTACAGGCGCCGACAAGACCGCCGAGGCAGCCGCCTGACCTGTCCAGTTACGCGGGTTCGGAGAAGAAGACGGACATGACGGTGTTGCAGTTGATCTTCCTGATTACCGCAGCTGTCACACTGGCCGCAGCCATCATGGTGGTCGTCGGTCCAAATCTGGTCCACGCCGCGTTGTGGCTGATCCTGGCGTTGGCCGGTGTGACCGTGCTCTTCGTCCTGCTCGATGCCGGCTTTCTGGCGGTCGTGCAAGTCGCCGTCTACATCGGCGCTATCGCCATCCTGATCATCTTTGCGGTCATGCTGACGCGTCATGTCACTGCAGATACCGGACCTCAGGTGACGCGGACCTGGTGGCTCGCGGCGCTGGCCTCGCTGGTGCTTTTCGGCGGGCTGTTGGCCATGCTCACCCAGATCCCATCCCTGACCGGAATGGCGCCCCCGCTGCCGGGCAACCCGGAGAACACGGTGGCTGATCTCGGCCGGTCCCTTGTTTCGCTCGATCAGTACGTGCTGCCGTTCGAGACTGCCTCCGTCTTGCTCCTGGCGGCGTTGATCGGGGCCATCGTCGTCGCTTTGCCCCCGAAGCCTGCGGGCAAAGACGAGGCTGACTCGTGATCCCGCTATCCTGGTATCTGATCTTCGCCGCGGCGTTGTTCTGCATCGGCCTCTACGGAGCGCTGGCCCGGCGTAATTCGGTCGCCATCCTGATGGGTATCGAGCTCATGCTCAACGCCGTCAACGTCAATCTGGTCGCATTCTGGCGGTACCTGACGCCGGCTTTCATCGCTGGACAGGCGTTCGCCATTATCGTCTTCGCTGTGGCGGCATCTGAGGCGGCCGTCGGTCTGGCGTTGATCATCTCGATCTATCGGAAACGCGACACCATCGTGGCCGAAGACATCGATATGCTGAAGTGGTAGACGAGGCACCATGCAACCCGAGATCATGACCTGGCTCACACCGCTGCCGCCGATCGTGTCCTTCTTCTTGATCGTGCTATTCGCGCGCCGAAACAACCGCCTCAGTCACACGATCGCCGTCGGAGCGATGCTGATCTCGTGGGCGCTGGCGATGGCCGTGTTCTTCCGAGCCCTGGCTGTCGAACATCTCGCCGAGAATCCATTCACATCGTCGATCGCCTGGCTCCCGACCGGCACGACCGCCCTGCATGTCGGCGTGCTGATCGATCCTCTCGGCGCCGTCAGCCTGTTCTTTGTCGCATGGACCTGCCTGGCGATCTTCGTCTACAGCATCGGCTATCACAATTTCGGACATCCCGCAGGCCAGGACGACGTACCAGGGCTGCCGCCGAAAGCCGGCGGGATCGAGCCCATGTACGCGCGCTTCTTCGCCTTCATTTCTCTGTTTGCCTTCGGAATGCTGACCCTGGTGGTCTCCGACAACTTGCTCACGCTGTTCATTGGCTGGGAGATCATGGGTCTGTGTTCGTACCTGTTGATCGGTTTCTGGTACGCCAAAGACTCGGCCAGGAAGGCGATGGTCAAAGCGTTCATGACCACCCGCGTCGGCGATGTTTTCATGCTGCTCGGTCTGGCCTACCTGTATTCATCGACGGGGACGCTCAGCTACCGGGTGATCTTCTCCGAGCCTGTGCTGGCGCGCTTGGCCGGAACGCCGTCGGTCATCGCCGGGCTGTCGGTCGCCGGCATGATCGGGTTGCTGCTCTTTTTCGGGACGGTCGGGAAATCGGCCCAGTGGCCGCTGCACGTATGGCTGCCGGACGCCATGGAAGGGCCTACACCTGTGTCGGCAATGATCCACGCCGCCACCATGGTGTCGGCTGGCGTGTATCTGATCTTGCGTTTCTTCCCACTGATCACCGCCGGCTGGCACGAGGGCCAGGCCCTCAATCCAACGATGTGGGTGATCGCTGCCGTCGGGGCCTTCACCGCCCTGTTCGCCGCAACGATCGCCGTTACGCAGAACGACATCAAGCGCGTCCTGGCCTATTCGACGATCTCGCAACTCGGATACATGGTGGCCGCCGTCGGCATCGGCGCCTTCGTCGCCGCCGCGTTCCATCTGATCACGCACGCATTCTTCAAAGCGCTGCTGTTCCTTGGCTCCGGCTCTGTGATCCACGGTGTCGAGCACGGAGCGCGTGCGACGCATGAGCACGTTGACGCCAACGACATGATGATCATGGGCGGCCTGCGCCGCAAGATGCCGATCACCTTCTGGACGTTCGTCGCCGGTGGCCTGGCGCTCTCGGGTTTCCCGCTCGTCACGGCCGGTTTCTGGTCGAAAGATGAGATTCTCGGCCACGCATTTCAGACGGGGCAGGTGTGGGTCTTCGGAGCGCTGGTCCTGGCCGCCTTGTTGACCGCCTTCTACACCGCCCGCCAGATCACGCTCACTTTTCTGGGTAAGCCTCGCAGCGGAGCGGCCGAGCATGCTTCCGAGTCTGTGCCGACGATGACGATCCCGCTGATCGTGCTGGCCGTGTTCGCCGTCGGCGCCGGTTGGCTGGGAATCGGTGAGGATTTCCCGCTGCTGGGCGGTTTGCTGCCCAATTGGTTCCATGCCTTCGTCGGCAGCACACTCCTCGAGGAGCCGGCGGCGACCCGCTTCAACGCCGTCCCCGTGCTTTCCTCGATCACTGTTGCCCTGGGTGGCTTGCTTATCGGTTGGCTTGTCTATCGGCGGATGAGGCAAGGTGCGTCCGATCCGCTGGTCAAACCACTGGGTGCGCTGTATACCGTTGTCCAGCGCAAGTACTATTTCGATGAACTCTACGGGTTCGCGTTCGTCCGGCCGGCGTACTGGTTCGCCGAGACCTTCTCCTATCGCTGGATCGATCGCGGTGTGATCGATGGATTCTTGCACGCCGTCGGCCGATTCGCCTTACGTTTGGGCGCCTTCTTGCGAAGCGCGATCGACCTGCCGATCATCAACGGTTCGGGTGACATGGTCGGCGAAGGTGTCAAGCGCGGCGGACGTGGGCTGCGCTGGATCCAGACCGGCCGGGTTCAGTTCTACCTGGTGATCGGCCTGCTCTTCGCAGGCATCGTCTTGTCGTACACGCTGGCTGTCCGACCTTGAGGATCGTCCAGTCGCCTGATCTGGACCGGCTCGTCCGGCCCGCGGAACCCGAATGATCTGCCCTCGGAGTAGTTACGCATGGCGTTTGTACAAAGCCACTTGCTGACCTTGATCTTGTTCATCCCGGCCTTGGCCGCGGTCTTGCTCTTGATCGTGCCCAAGGAGCGGGTCGATGTGATCCGCGGGGTGGCGCTTGTCGCCAGTCTTTTGCCGCTGGCGTTGTCGATCTGGCTCTGGCTGGCCTACGACGCCGGTCAGCCCGGCTACCAGTTCGTAGAACAGGCGGATTGGTACCGCGCCGTCGGATCGAGCTACCACCTCGGCGTCGACGGGCTTTCCGTGGCGATGGTTTTGCTGACCACGCTTCTCACGCCGCTGGCGCTGCTGATTTCGTGGAGCGTCAAGGAGAACGTGCGCAGCTACATGGCGCTGTTTCTGCTGCTCGAAACGGGTATGCTCGGCGTGTTCCTTTCCATTGATCTCCTGCTTTTCTTCGTCTTCTGGGAGATCGGCCTCATCCCGATGTACTTCCTCATCAATCAATGGGGCAGCAGCAACCGCGAGTACGCTTCGTTCAAATTCTTGATTTACACCATGGCCGGATCGCTCGGCCTGCTGCTGGCGATTCAGTTGATCGGGGTCGCCTCCGGCACATTCGACCTTCAGAAGATAACCACACTGTGGTCCGGTCTGAGCGAACCGCTTACCCTGCTCGGACTGCCGATCACGCTGTCGGTCGCCACGGTGAAAGCCATCGCCTTTTGGGCGTTCGTGATCGCCTTTGCCATCAAGGTCCCCGTCTGGCCGTTCCACACCTGGCTGCCGGACGCTCACACCGAGGCTCCGACGGCGGGCTCGATGATCCTTGCGGGCGTGCTGCTCAAGCTCGGGGCGTACGGGTTCTTGCGCCTGGTGCTCCCGCTTTACCCGGCCGAGGCCAAGACCTATGCCGGTGTGCTCGGGCTGCTGGCCGTACTGGCGATCATCTTTGGGGCCTTCGCCGCCTGGGGTCAGGAGGACTTCAAGCGGCTCGTGGCCTACTCGTCGGTGAACCATATGGGTTTCGTCGTCCTGGGGATCGCCGCCGCGGCCTATGCGCGCGGCACGATGTCCGCCCCCGATGCGGTCATCGCGCTCAACGGCGCCGTGCTGCAGATGTTCAACCACGGCCTGTCCGCCGCCGGCATGTTCCTGCTAGTCGGGGTGATTTACGAGCGTACGCACACGCGTGATCTGCGGTCCTTCGGAGGGCTGTTCCCTCTGGCGCCGGTCTACGGCGGGATTCTGATGTTCACCTCCATGGCCAGCCTCGGCTTGCCCGGATTGAGCGGTTTCGTCTCGGAGTTCCTGGTCGTACGAGGCGTATGGCCGATCTTCACCGTATACACGGCGCTGGGGATGATCGGCTTGCTGATCACCGGCGCCTACATTTTGAAAGGCATCGGAATGGTCCTGCACGGACCGCTGAACGAGAAGTGGACTGGTCACGGTCTGGAGATCAACCGCCGTGAGATCGTGGCTATCGGCCCGCTCCTGGTGTTGATGCTGTGGATCGGCGTCTGGCCGGCGTGGATACTTGATGTGATTAACAAGACGGTTGTACATCTTTTTGGATAGAGCGGCAGATGTGGGCTGGCATTAGGGGAAAGGCAATAAGCCATAAGCAATGAGCAATAAGCAATAAGCAATAAGCAACAAGAAAGAACATTATGGGAGGGGGACACGAGGTGAAGGACTTCAGAAGGTTGAAAGTGTGGCACAAGGGTCATGCGCTTGTGCTGATGGTCTACGAGGCAACAAGGGACTTTCCCAAAGAAGAACTATATGGCTTGACGTCTCAGTTGCGGCGGGCTGCGGGCTCGATCCCGGCGAATATCGCCGAAGGATGCGGCAGGGGAGGCAATGCGGAACTGGGGAGGTTCCTGCAGATCGCCATGGGTTCAACGCTTGAATTGGAGTACCACTTGCTGCTCGCCAAGGATCTTGGTTACCTGGCGGAAGAGTGGGATGTGCAACTCCGCGCAAAGGTTCATGAGTTGAAGAGTATGCTGTCGACTTTGCTGCGCAAGGTGAAGTCGGAATCAGTTCAATGACCGCCAGTGGTCGTGAGGCTATCTTGCTTATTGCTTACTGCTTATTGCTGAAAATTGGGTGCCAACGATGACCTTCCCCATCCTCAGCATCATCGTCTTCACCCCGATCACCATGGCTCTGGTCATCCTCATGATGCCCTCCGAGAGACATGGGCTGATCCGGGGCCTGGCGCTCACCGGTGCGCTTATCGCGGCCGGGCTGTCCGTCGTCGCCTACCTCACCTACGATCAGGGCCTGGGCGGCTACCAGTTCGTCGAACAGTTCGCCTGGGTGCCGACGCTGGGCATTGCCTATCACGTCGGGGCTGACGGGATGAACCTGCCGCTTGTGCTCCTCACGGGTGTGGTTATCGTCACCGGCGTGTTGATCTCGTGGGGCATCGATGACCGGCCGCGCGAGTTCTTCGCCTTCCTTTTCATTCTGGCCACCGGCGTGTTCGGGGTGTTCGTCTCGCTCGATCTTTTCCAGCTTTTCTTCTTCTATGAGATCGCCGTCTTTCCGATGTACCTCCTCATCTCCATCTGGGGATGGAAGGTCACTCGCGAGTACGCGGCGATGAAACTCACCTTGTACCTGTTCATAGGTTCGGTCGTGTCGCTCGTCGGCGCGCTGGCCATGTACTTCACCTCCGGGCTGGCAACCTTCAACATGCTGGAGCTCGAGCATGCCGGCTTCTCGCCGGAATTCCAGCGGCTGTGGTTCCCCTTCGTCTTTGTCGGCTTCGCCGTGCTGGGAGGCCTATTCCCCTTCCACAACTGGTCTCCGGATGGCCACGTCGCCGCGCCGACAGCCGTGTCCATGTTCCACGCCGGCGTGCTGATGAAGCTGGGAGCCTTCGCCGCCCTTCGGGTGGGGATCATGCTCCTGCCCGATGGGGCGCGCTACTGGGCGCCGGTGATCCTCGTCCTGGCTACGATCAACGTCATCTATGGAGCGTTCATCGCCTCGGTCCAGACGGATTTCAAGTACGTCATCGGGTTCTCGTCGGTTTCTCACATGGGGCTGGTGATGCTAGGCTTTGCCACCCTCAATCTGGACGGGCTCACAGGCGCAGGATTGCAGATGTTCTCCCACGGCGTGATGACGGCCCTCTTCTTTGCAGTGGTCGGGATGGTCTACGACCGGGCTCACACGCGCGAGATCCCCAAACTCGGAGGCTTCAGCCGTATCATGCCGCTCGTCACCTTCGCCTTCATCGTAGGCGGCCTGGTCTCCATGGGCATGCCCGGTTTCTCGGGCTTCGTAGCTGAGTTTCCGATCTTCCTGGGATTGTGGCAGGTCCAGCCGATCGTGGCTCTGATCGCTGCGCTGGGAATCGTCATCACCGCTTCCTATATCATGCGTGTTGTCGGGGGCGTGTTCTTCGGGGCCATGCCGGAAGAGTTCGCCGGCCACATCAGCCCCATCCGGGGTCAGGATAGGGTGGCGCTGGTCGTTCTGGCCGGCCTGCTGATCTTGATCGGCCTCTACCCGGCCGTCATGGCGCCGATGATCCAGTCCGGCGCCGGCGCGGTATTGCGCGTCGTGGGAGGCGTGTGATGGCCGCCCAAGCCGTGTTCGTTTCGTTGGTCCTGCCGGTCCTGCCCGAGATCTTGCTGCTGGTCCTGGTGATCCTCGTACTGGGGGCCGATCTCTTCTGGCGGGGTGAGCGCCGCGACGGGCTGGGTTGGCTGACCGCCTTCGGCCTCGCCGTCATTCTGGCGGTCACCATCATTTTCAGCCGTCCAACGGGAGGCTCGGGCCTGATCTTCGGAGGAATGCTCCGCCACGACTGGCCGGCATTCTCGTTCCAAATCATCTTCCTCTTCGCCGCTGCCGTCACCTGTTTGCTGTCAATCGGGCTGCCAGGCGTCGGGGATCAGGGAGAGTACTACGCGCTGCTCGTCGTGTCGACACTTGGCATGAGCTTGATGGCTGCCTCCGCCGACCTGATCATGCTTTACCTGTCGGTCGAGTCGACGTCCATCCCGCTCTACGTCCTCGCCGGATTCTTGAAGCGTGACGACAAGTCGACCGAGTCCGGTCTGAAGTACTTCCTGTTCGGCGCGCTCACGTCGACGGTGATGCTCTACGGCTTCAGCTTGCTGTACGGTTTCTCGGGTGAGACGAATCTCTATCGTCTTGCCGAAGCGCTCCAGTCCGGCGGCATCGCGCCTTGGGTGATCGCCGGGGTGGCCGTCCTCAGCTTGGTAGGTTTCGGATTCAAGATCGCCGCAGTGCCGTTCCACTTCTGGGCGCCGGATGTGTACGAAGGGGCACCGACGCCGATCACGGCGTTCATCTCGACCGCCTCGAAAGCCGCCGGTTTTGCCGTCCTGGTGCGCGTGATGTTGGTCGCCTTCCCTTCCATTGAGATCACCTGGACGGCGCTCCTGGCAGCGATGGCTACGGCCACGATGACGATCGGCAATCTGTTGGCGCTGGCCCAGCACAACATCAAACGATTGCTGGCATACTCGTCCATCGCGCATGCCGGCTATGCATTGATCGGATTGGTCGCCTTGTCAGAGCTTGGCGCGGCCAGTCTGGTGTTCTATCTGGTTGCATATATCGTGACCAACCTGGCGGCATTTGCCGTGGTGATTCTCTTCGCCCGTTCGGCCGGGTCTGAAGAAATCTCTGACTACGCCGGATTGAGTCGTCGCGCCCCCGGCCTGGCACTGGTCATGATGGTCGCATTGCTGTCCCTTGCTGGGATGCCGCCTTTGGCCGGGTTCGTCGCAAAGTTCTACGTCTTCGCCGCGGCGGTCCAAAGCGGATGGATCTGGTTGGCGTTTGTCGGTGTGCTCAATGCGATCGCCGGTCTGTACTACTACATGACCGTCCTCAAGGTCATCTATCTGTATCGTTCGGAGGATGAGGACAAGCCGATTGCTGTTCCCCGCCCACACGCCCTGGCTCTGGGCGTGTGTGTGGCTGCCATCATCGCCGTCGGGACCGTCAGCGCGCCGTGGCTTGATTGGGCCATGGCGGCGGCGAGAGGAATCTTCTGAACCCGATCTCTGCGCGGGGGGGGGGTCATGGTTGAATCTGGTCGGTTTGGGGGGATATGTTTGACGTGTCCGCGGAGCTTGTGATACACTTCGCGAACTATGACCGGGGCTGGACAGGGACCTCGTCAAGATCAGGCATCGCTGTCCATCACCTTGGTCGGCTTGATCAGTCAGTCGGGCTGCGTGACCGTGGTGATCATCGCCGTAGCGCTGGTCGCAGGGCTGTGGCTCGACCGTCGGTTTGACAGCAAGCCCCTATTCACACTGCTGCTCGTGCTGGGCAGCGTACCGGTCACACTCTATTTGATGGTGCGGATCTTGACCTCCGGTCTGGCGAGGCTCCAGAGCGGGAAGGGGGAGACTGCGCCGTCTGCCGAGATGGAGGATGACGTTGGAGAAGAGTCGTAGCTGGCGGTGGGGCGTCAACCGTTGGATCATCCTTGGTCTGGTGATCCTGGGTGTCATCGGCGCCCGCGCCTATCCCCCGATTCTCCCGCACGTTCAACTCCCGGCGGAAGCCGTCACCAGCCGCCTTTTCACCTTGCCGGTGATCGGCGACTTCTACCTGAGCAACAGTATCGTCGCAATGCTCATCGGTGACGTCGTCCTTCTGATCCTGGCCCTGTCCGTGCGCAGCGCGATCCGCAGCGGTGAGATGGTTCTGCGCGGAATCGCCGGCGCGATCGAGGCATTACTGGAAGTGCTCTACCAGATGGCCGAGTCGACCGCCGGCAAATGGGCAGCGACGATCTTCCCCTGGATGGCAACCATCGTCTTGCTCGTGCTCATGGCAAACTGGCTCGAGCTGATCCCGGGGACCGACAGCATCGGCTTGATCCATCACGCTGAAGGCGCCGCCGAAGGCTATCCGGTCCAGCAGGTCGCCCAGATCGGCGAACTCCCGGTGCTCACTATCGTCAAGGCCGGCGCCGAGCACGCCGCGGAAGAAGGACACTTCGTCCTGACTCCCTTCGTGCGTGTCGCTTCGACCGATCTCAATTTCACGATCGGCCTGGCACTGATCTCGGTCGTCATGTCTCAGGTCGTCGGCTTGCGCGCATTGGGGCTGTCGTACTTCTCAAAGTTCCTGAACGTCAAGACGTTTTTCAGCCGGCCGCTCTTCGGGGTAATCGACTTCGGCGTCGGCCTGCTGGAGTTGATTTCGGAGACCTCGAAGATTCTGTCGTTTGGCTTCCGATTGTTTGGCAATATCTTCGCCGGCTCGGTCCTTCTATTCGTCATCGGGAGTCTGATCCCGGTGTTCGCCCAGTCGGCGGTACTTCTGTTCGAGTTCTTCATCGGCCTGATTCAGGCCTTGATCTTCGGGCTGCTGACTCTGGTGTTCATGGCACAGGCGACAGCCGGTCACGCGCACGAGGAAGCGACACACTAGGCGCTGCAGGTTTCGGGCGCATCTCACCCGATGGAGGCGGAGAAGCACATGGTTGGTGATATCGTCACGGCGGCTACGATTCTGGGGAAGTTGATCGGTGCCGGGCTGGCAATGGTCGGCGTGCTCGGCGGCGGCATCGGCATCGGCGTCGTCTCGGGAGGGGCAGTTCAGGCGATGGGCCGCAACCCTGACGCGACCGGAACGATCCAGACAAACATGATCCTGGGGATCGCCTTCGCTGAGGCGACGGCCATCTACGCCCTGGTCGTTGCCCTGCTCATCCTGTTTGTGTTCTGATCACAGCCACTCTCGAGCAAAGAAGGGAGCGACCGTTGGAAGCACTTGGGATCAATCTTGGGTATCTGCTTGTGCAGATTCTCAACTTCGCAATCATGTTCATCGTCCTGCGTGCATGGGTGTTCAAGCCGATTATCGAGTTGCTCAAGCGTCGGCGCGAAGCCATCGCCCAGGGTCTGGAAGACGCACGCGTCGCTGCCGAGGCGCGCGCCAATGCCGAACAAGAGGCGCAGGGGATACTTGCCAAAGCCCAGCAGGACGCGGCTCACGTGATGCGCGAAGCGACCGAACGCGCGGAGCAGATTGCCCTCGAGATCAAGGTCGCCGCGGAACACGATGCCGAACGGCTGCGCGAGGAGGGCGCCGAGGCGGCCGATAACGCCAGGGTCCAGACGCTGGCAGAGCTCAGAGGTCAGGTAGCCGGCCTGGCCATCGCCGCTGCTCAGAAGCTCATAGGCGAAGCCCTGGACGAGAAGCGTCAGCGCTCGCTCGTGGCCGAGTTCTTCAGCGGACTGAAGGCCGGGAGGGTCGTCGTCCTGGAGAACCAGGGACTGAGCGGCTCCAGCGCAGAGGTCACCAGTGCCTTGCCCCTTACGTCAGACGAGCAGTCGACCGTGCGTGACCAGGTGCTGCAGCAGATGGGCGACGGCGCCACGATCAGCTTCCGTGTCGATCCCCGCATACTCGGCGGACTGATCATCCGGGTGGGCGATAAGGTGCTGGATGGCTCGGTCTCGGCTCAACTCGAAAGCCTACGTCAAAGCCTCCGCTAGCTCGGACGGCGGACGGCAGACGGCGGACGATCTCTAGTCGTCCATCGTCTGCCCTCCCATGAACCTCCACGAATTGGTCTCGGCTCTCTCCGAGCTTCCCCTCACTCACCTGGCGGACATCCCGATCGCTGATCTGACGGACGACTCGCGCCGGGTGATCCCCGGCGCGATGTTCGTCGCCGTACGAGGCGGCCACGCGGACGGCCACCGCTTCCTCGCTGACGCCGCACGCCGGGGCGCAGCCGCCCTCGTCGGGGAGGAAAGTGATCCGGGGCTGGGTGTTCCCTACATTAGAGTCAAGGACTCGCGCGAAACACTTGCTCGACTGGCGGCCGCGTGGAATGGATACCCCGCCCGCAAGCTCGTCATGATCGGAGTGACGGGCACGGACGGCAAGACCACGACGTGTAGCCTGATCCACCACATCCTACTTACGGCTGGGCGAAAGGCGGCCATGGTCACGTCCGTAGAGGCCGTGATCGGAAACGAGGTTCTTGACACCGGATTCCATGTCACGACTCCCAGCGCGCTTGAGCTCCAGGCGATGTTGGCCAGGATGGTTGACGCCGGGATGGGGATCGCCGTTGTCGAAGCGACATCTCACGGCCTGGCACAGAAACGCGTGGCCGCGTGCGATTTCGATCTGGCCGCCATCACCAACATCACTCACGAACACTTGGACTTCCACAATACGTTCGAGGCCTACCGAGACGCAAAGGCAACGCTCTTCACGGGAATGGACCTCACCTCGGCAAAAGAGCATGGAATCCACCGACTGGCCGTCCTCAATCGCGACGATGCCTCATTTGGTTATTTGGAGCAGATCACTCGATCGGACAAGATGTCGTATGGACTGGCCGTCGAGGCGGACGTCCGAGCGACCGGTGTGAACAGCAGTCAGGATGGGCTTGAATTCCGGATCGAAGGAGACGGCTACGACGTACGCGTGCGAACGCCGATCATCGGCGTGCACAACGTTTCCAATTGCCTGGCCGCCTTCGCCCTCGTCGTCGCCGGTCTGGGTATCCGGCCCGAGACGGCCGCGCAAGCCATGGCCCATTTCACGGGCGTCCCGGGCAGGATGGAGAGGATCGATCTCGGACAGGATTTCTCCGTCATCGTCGACTTCGCCCACACGCCGAATGCGCTGGCCAGAGCGCTCGAAACAGCCCGAAGTCTTACCCAGGGCAGGGTCATCGTCGTCTTCGGCTCGGCCGGTCTGCGGGATGTTGCGAAACGACGGTTGATGCCGCAGGTGGCCGCCAAGCTGGCGGACCTGACGATTCTGACTGCGGAAGACCCGCGGATTGAACCCTTAGAAGCCATCCTGGACGACATGGGCGCGGCTATGCGTGAAACCTCCGCCGAAGAAGGCCGCTCATTCATCAAGGTCCCAGATCGGGGAGATGCGATTCGCATGGCAATGCGACAGGCCCGGGCGGATGATCTTGTGATCATCTGTGGGAAGGGTCACGAACAGTCGATGTGCTTTGGTGAAATTGAGTATCCCTGGGATGACCGGCAGGCTGCAAGGGCTGCACTGGCCGAGATCTTGGGCGTGCGCGGGCCTCAAATGCCGATCTTGCCCACAAGTACACGCTCAGAAACATGAATCCAATGTTAATCTTCACCTGCGAGCGACTGGGGGTACACTCTACGTCGCGGAAGCTGAACCCAGAGGTTCAGACCGCGCGAGACCTGGGTGAGAGTCTCACCACCGACCGGAAAGCGGTTTACTTCCGCGGGTGAGTAGCCGGGCCGGATCGCCTTCCTTCTGAGGTCCGAGCGTCTGTTATGTGACACTCTTCCGATCGGGAGTCGTCGGACGGCGTTCGCGGGTCGCCGCTAGCAGGATTTCTGGATCGTTTGCGCGGAGCGAGGAGGTTCTCTCCGGTGAATCTGATTGGCCAATGGCTACACACCCTCCAGGGGTTCTGGTCGGCCATGTCCGCCGGTGAGATGCCGCAGCTCGGTGTGTGGGCCTATGTGGCCCTGGCGCTGCTTGTGCTCGTTGAGGGCCCGATTGCCACGTTGTTGGGCGCCTTCGCCGCCTCGGCCGGCGTGATGCGACCGGTGTGGGTGTTTGCGGCAGCGGCAACCGGCAACCTCACTGCCGACACACTGTGGTATTCCCTCGGATACATGGGTAAGAGCGAGTGGTTGATCCGCTGGGGACGTTTCTTACATCTGCGCAGAGAACAAGTCCTGCACCTTCAGGAAGAGGTACGGACACATGCGCTCAAGCTCATCCTGGTCGGGAAGCTCACCGCCAGTCTTTCAATCCCGGCACTGGTCGCGACCGGGCTGGCCAAGGTCCCGATTCGACGCTGGATCGGCGCGCTCTTGCTTGGAGAGATGATTTGGACGGGCGGGCTGGTCATCGCCGGCTACAAGCTCGGGGAATCTCTGCGCCAGATCGAGGCGGTCATTCAAGTCATTGTCGTGGTCGCCGGGGCGGCCGCGTTCTACCTCATTGCTCGGCACGTTATCCGATCCATCCAACAATCCGCAAACGGGCCTCCAGCGGGTGACCCTGGAGGGGCGGGTGCATGACCCGCCCCATCCGCCTGTTTTGGAGAAGGCATTGCAGTGCGAATCATAATCTCTGGACAAACCTTCTTCCCAGCCGCCAATGGTCAGGCGGTGTTTACGGTCAGGCTGGCCGAAGGCCTGGCCCAGTCCGGCCACGCGGTCATGGTCGTCGTCCCCTCCGACCGAGTTTCCTCGTATTCGATCCAGCGCAACGGCGTTCGAGTGGAAGGTCTCGCCGCGGCGCCTCTGGGTGCATCCTACCCGGACGCGTACCTGGCGCTTATGCCGGCCGCGCGGGTTCGTCAACTGTTTGAGGAATTCAAACCCGACGTCGTTCACATCCAGGATCACTACCCACTCAGTCGCAGGGTCATGATGGAAGCCCACCGCCTACATCTGCCTGTGGCGGGAACCAATCATTTCCTCCCGGCCAACATCATCCATTACATCAACAAGGTTCCCTGGACGCGCGATCTGATCGAACGCCTGCTTTGGTGGACGATGATCCAGGCCTATGACAAGGTCGACGTCGTGACCACCCCAACCAGGACGGCTGCCTCCATCCTCAAAGGCAAAGGTCTGGGCGTGCCTGTCTTCCCGATCTCCTGCGGAGTGGACCTCTCCAGGTTCCGACCGATGTCGGGTCTCGATCGAGCCATGGTGCGGGCCGAGTTCGGGCTCGATCCATCCAAGAAACTGATCATGTTCGTAGGCAGAGTGGATCAGGAGAAGCGGGTGGATCTGCTTCTCGAAGCGGTCGCGCGCCTATCTCGAGCAGATCTTCAACTGGCAGTCGTCGGTACAGGCCGCTACGACGAAGAGATCCACGAACTTGCCTCGCAGCTCGGGCTTCTGGCGGACAGGCGGGTCGTGTTCACCGGACGAGTCTCCGGAGATGACTTGCCTCGCTTGCTAAACGCTGCCGACCTCTTCGCAATGCCGAGCGAAGCCGAGCTCCAGAGCATTGCCACCCTCGAGGCGATGGCCTGCGGCCTGCCCGTTCTGGCGGCAGACGCCAACGCGCTTCCGGAACTGGTAGCCAGCGGTGTCAACGGTTTTTTGTTCAAGCCGGGAGACGTGGAAGACGCCGAGCGCTGCATCGCTCAGTTTGCCGATCAGCCCGAGGCTTGGCCAGCTATGGGGCGCGCCAGCCGGGCCAAGGTGCGGCGACACAGTCTGACGATGACTCTTCAGCGATACGTTGCCCTGTACCGGACCCTCGTTCAACACGCCCTGCGCGCGCCGCGACTGGCGACCCATACGCCCAACCATTGACGCTCGGCGGTTATGCGCGCCGTCGTTTCATTGCGATCTACCGCGCCTCATCTCCAGCCTGACCGATCGTAATCGACGCGGCTTCTGGGAGTCGCTTTCCTCCGATGGGTCACTCCGTCACGTCGGAGCGCCGGGATTCTTCTCCAGGCCCGGCAAGGATCCCATTTGTGCGGCTGTATTCCACCCTGGGAGGGCAAATGGCATCCTGAACCCTTCGGCTTCGCTCCCTGGCCTGCCGCCAGGGCAGGCTGGGTGAACTCCGCGAGGCATGGCCGAGCCCCCCGACTGGCTCGGGAGAAACTCCGTCGAAGGATCGTTCCAGGCACGACAGGCGCGCTTCAACTGCGCTCAGCGGAATTCATCCCGAGCTGCGCCGAGGGGCTCAGCGTGACTGCCTCCTTT
>CAZGRL010000044.1:0-9585 GCA_964528155.1 uncultured Anaerolineaceae bacterium | reverse complement strand
TGCCTCCTTTCTTGGAATGCACCGATCGGCGCTTGTGCTTGCGAGAAAAGTTCGATCGCGCTAGAGTTTTCTTTCCGCGGACTGCCGTTCTGCGAAGAAGCGGGGGATGGAAGCGTTGGAGTCCCACGAGGTCGCGACAATGAGTGAGTCACCTGAGTCTCGAACAGAGGGCAAAGTCCTGGCGTTTCTGGACATGGGGACCTTCGATGATGGGGCCGCGTTCCGCGGAGGATGCCTGGTCACCGACGAGAGGACACGGCCTCTGGAGTTTCGAGTGAGCGGCGCCATCCGTCCCAGCTCGCTCCAAAAGATTCTCTATGGCGACACGTTGCACGAGTACATCTGCACCGTCTTGCTGGGAGAGCCCCTGCTCAAAGCGATCGAGAGCCGGCCGGGTTTCGTGCTGGTTCGGGATGCCGAGTTCCTCAAGTTGAGGCCACAACTGGAAATGCCGCTTCTCTGGCTCCGATCTACCGTCGACGGTCAGTACGCCCTGCAGGCGTTCCCGGGCTACGAAGCCGAAGCTGACATGGTCGGCGATGCGATGCCGGCGCGCTTGCGCGGGCGTAACATCATGGAGCCGTTCCTCCGAATTCGCGCGGCTCTGGAAGAGGCCCACAACCTCCAGGTCGGCGATCCGCAAAAGGGCTGACATGCCCACCTGGCGGACTACGCTGGGTCGGGCATTGACCCCGGGCAAGGCCCCCCATATCGGCCAGGCGCGCGAGTTGCCGATGCCAGGCCAGGAGGTCCACGCCATACCCTGGCGTGAAGACCTCGCCGTCCGACCTATCGGCGACCCTCTCCCGGTGGATCTCAGGCTACCGACGGCCCCCGTGACGGAAGCCAACTACGCTGTGTTCGAACACCCGGGTCCGGTGTCCGTCCTGGCGCCGTCGGATCGGGGGGAGTCGACGCCAGCGGGCCCGGACCGGCGGGGAAGCGGCAGGCCGAACTTATCGGCCAGCGTCAGCCTCGATCAGGCGTGGGAACAGGCGCCAGCCCCGGAGGCCCCGGATATCTGGGATTGGATCCTCCCCCTTGTCGAACCGCCGGCCGTTGGGCCCGCGCCCGCACCCCAGCTCGGGGATAACCGCCTCCGACCTTACCAGATCGAAGGCGTCCGGCAGATCATGCTCGGTCGGAGCATTCTTCTGGCGGACGAGCTGGGCCTGGGCAAAACGGTGCAGGCGTCTACCGCCATCTACTCCCTCGTACAGCGCGGACTGGCCCGTCACGCGCTGGTCGTATGTTCGACCTCCAGCCTCAGGCACTGGCTCAACCACCTTCAAACCTGGGCGCCGGGGCTGCTCGTGCGCCTGGTTCGAGGCGGAGAAGCGAACAGCCAAGCGGCCTGGACATCACAGGCGCATGTATACCTGACCGATCACAGCGGCTTGATCGCTGCCCTCGAAGTCGGCGCGCTCACCGAGTCGGGCCTGACATTTGACCTCGTCGTGCTGGATGACCTGGTCGGGGCCCGGAACAATGGCGAGCGCTTGTGGGAGGCGCTCGATCGACTCCAGGCGCCACGACGTTTGGCCCTGACCGGAGCGCCTCCCGGTTCTGAAGACTTCTGGCTCTCGGTGTTTGGTTTGCTGTTTCCGCAGCCGGAAGCCCCCGAGGCCGAAGCCGGCCTGATGGCGGCTCAGGCCGGTCCGTCTCCAATAACCATCCTTCGCAGAACCCGGATCGAGCTTGCGAAACAGCTCCCTGATCGGACGCGAATTGAGCTCTGGATCGACCTGCACGGCGAGCAACGCCAGGCCTATCGTCAGGCCATCGCCGAGGAGCGGCGAAGGCTGGCGGGATTGGGCGATGCGGTTTCCTCTGAGCACATCCAGACGGCCGTTGACCGTCTGGTCCATGCGGCCAACTACGGCCCGACCCCAGGAAAGGGGGCCAAGGCGGACGTCCTCGGAGAGTTGCTCGAGGACGTCGCCGCCTCAGGTTTGAAAGCGTTTGTTGTCGTCAACGACCGGAAGGAAAGATTGGGCTCCCTGGCGCAAACATTGGAACGATTCGGTGTCGTCACCGTCGATGTCGCCGAGAGCGAGGTTTCGGGATTCAACCCCGTCGAACGTTTCCGTTCGGATCCAGAGATGCACGTGCTCTTGGGTGGCGTGGGCCAGGCAGACGAGATTGTTGCTATCCCGGAGCTGAGCTACATCTTCCACGTCGACCCGTACTGGAATCCGGTAGTACGGCGGAGAGTCGACGACCTGTTGCGGCCCGAGGTTGCGCCGGGATCGCCGGTCATCGTCTACGAGCTCTGGTCGGCGGCCACCCTCGAGGCCAGGTTGCACGATTTCATGCTGGAGAAGGCCAGGTTCACCGGGGGGGACACATCTGCGGCGTCCGGACTCAGCCGAGAGGACTGGCTAGAATACATCATCGAAGTCGGTAGGGCTGCATCTGCCTCGGGTGCGCCCCTCCAGTGGACGTCGGACGCGGAGATGCTGTCCGAGATTCTGCCGGACAAGAAGCTCGTGACGGGCATGGACCCGACCGAGTTGACAGAAGGCGTCACCGATTTCATCCACGCCCTGGGATTCCCCGACATCGAGCAACTCTTCGGGAACAGTCAGGCCGGCGTCGACCTGCTGGCCTGGCGTGAGGCCGAGGGCAGGATCGAGCGAATCCTCGTACGATGTCTGACCGAAGAAGGAAACGTCGGAGTGGCCGATGCGCGCCTGGCGCTGGACCTGCTCGACGAGCATCCGGACATCTCCCGGGCGTATCTGGTCGGGATCGGCGATTTCAGCGCCGCGGCGAAGAAGACGGCCGAAGAGTCTGACGGGAGACTTGAGCTGATCAGTGGTTCCGAGCTCGCGCGTCACCTGCGACTCCTGGGCAAGCTGATAGATGAGCGTGGCGACCCGGGTGGGTGAGCGCCCGGCTGCCTCGGCTCCCGGGCTATCATCGGCACTATCCTGCCATTGGCCTCAAATCCTCGCCAGCCCACCATCGGGCCCGGTCCCTTCCTGGTGAACCGCGCAGTGTGGGTGACGAGGGCATGAGTCTTGCATGGAATTCCCCGGGCCGTCCCCTTCAAGACGCTGGCATATCGCCCGGGCAATCCGGGCTACGCACGCAGCAGGCCGCAGGATCCAGTCAGGAGTTTCTGCCTTCAATCCGGGCGGGCCCGCCTGGACCGCAGGCTACAGGGGTGATCGAGAGATGGGGATAGGACCGATAGGGGATCGGATCGGGGAGGAATCCTCGAACGTATGCGGTTAGAATCGAGTCCCCACCCACTTCTGCCGCGAGACGGCATATGGGAATGAGCACCCCAAGAGCGCACCGGGCACGTTGGGAGGGCCGAATGGCCCTCTTGTTGGCGTTCGCCCTCGTCATTCCAACGTTCGGGTCGCCCGCGCAATCGGGCCCCGGGGTCGAGGCTTCGTCGCAGGCCGACGCCCTGCCGGCCAAGGCGGTCGCCGGCCCGGCCCTCATTGAGAAGGCTCAAAGCGCCGGAAGTCTCCGTGTGATCGTCAAGCTCGACGTCGACTTCCAGCCGGAAGGTCACATCATCAGCCCTTTCGCCGCCAATTCGCAGCGAACTCGCATCTCCCAGGCTCAGGATCGGGTGCTCAAGCGTCTCGACGCGTTTCAGTCTCGACCTGCCCGCCGCTTCAAACACATCCCTTACTTCGCCATCCAGGTCAACGCTGATGCACTGGCGGACCTGTTGGCCAACCCGCAGGTCGTCGACATCGTCGAAGATGTGCCGGTCCCTCCCGTCCTCATTGACAGCGTTCCCCTCATCGGGGCTGATGCCGTCTGGGACGGTGGCTACACCGGGGCGGGTCAAACGATCGCCATTCTAGATACAGGTGTAGATGGTTCGCATCCATTCCTCCAAGACAAGGTTGTGCGCGAGGCCTGTTTCTCGACGACTTATGGGTTCCTAGGAGCCAGCACGGTTTGCCCTAACGGCCTCGACCAACAGATCGGAGCAGGTGCGGCCGTTCCTTGTGGCGTGGACGGGTGCTACCACGGGACGCACGTGGCCGGCATCGCCGCCGGAAGTGGGGACACGTTCTCCGGCGTTGCACCGGATGCCACGCTGATCGCGGTACAGGTCTTCTCGAGGTTCGACGGGAGTATCTGCGGACCAAGCCCTGGTGACAGCCCCTGCGTGCTGTCCTTCACGTCTGATCAGATGGCCGCGCTGGATTGGGTGTATGACCAGCGGGTGTCCTTCTCCATCGCCTCGGTGAACATGAGCCTCGGCGGCGATCGTTTCACCGCCGCCTGCGACAGCGATAGCCGCAAACCAGCGATTGACAATCTGGTCTCAGTCGGGATCGCCACCACGATCGCCTCCGGCAACGAGTACTACGTCGATGCCCTGGGGGCGCCTGCGTGTATCTCATCGGCCATCAGTGTTGGGGCTACAAGCAAGAGCGACAGCGTTGCCAGCTTCTCCAACGTGTCGAGCCTGCTCGATGTCTTTGCACCGGGCGTGTCGATCTACTCGTCCATGCCCGGAGCGGGCTACGCATACCTCAGTGGCACCTCGATGGCGGCTCCACATGTCGCCGGCGCATGGGCGCTGCTCAAGTCGGCCGACCCGGGTGCCAGCGTCGCCCAGGTGCTCGACTCGCTGACAAGCACGGGCCCGCTCATCGCCGACAACCGGACGGGCGGCACTGTCACCAAACCTCGCATCCAGCTCGATGCCGCCCTCGACGTGCTCGTCCCGCCGGCGACGGAAACGCCAACGGCCACGAGCACGGAGACGGCCACCCCGTCTGTGACACCGACGGCGACATCCACGCCAACTTCGACGCCGTCGGCGACGTTCACCCCGACGGCGACCCCCACGTCAACCTTCACGCCGACGCTGACTCCGACGGACACGCCGACGGCGACGCCCACGTCAACTCACACGTCGACGTTGACCCCGACGTCAACCGATACGCCGACGCTGCCTCCGACTGAAACGCCGACGTTGACGCCGACGTCAACCGATACGCCGACGCTGACCCCGACCGACACGCCGACCGCGGCACCAACGGACACTCCGACGGCGACACCTACCAGGACGCCGACAGCGACCTCTTCCCATACTCCGACTGCATCGCCCACGAGCACAACGACCGACACACCTCTGCCTACGGCCACTCCGACCGCGACTCACACGCCGTCCAGCACGCCTGTGAAAGAGGACCTCAACCTCGACGGCCGCGTGAACGTCCTCGATGTCCAACTCTGTGTGAACGTGTTCCTCGGCATCCAGACCGATCCGGACATTGTGGCCCGTGCGGACGTCAACGGAGACAGTGCCGTGAACGTGCTCGACGTCCAGCGCATCGTGAACACGTTCCTGGCCGGCTGAGCGGAGGGCCGCCCATGCGGTGCTTGTCGGCGCCCGGCCGTCGGGCGTCGCCAGGTGGGCCCATGGCCAGCCTGCCCCCATGATCTCTTCTCCCCCCACGCTGAACCCAGGCATGCTTCCTGCACAGCAGACCCTGGTCGCGCCAGGTCTGGACCGTTCCCCGCAGGTTGCGGCGACCCGACGATGCCGCGTGCCAGGGGCTGATTGCTGTCAATGACGACTTCCGCTAGGATGCGCCGATGATGATCCCGACTGGCTGGGAAGCCCGAGCCAGACCACACGAGGCCGAGGCCTGATGGGGCGCTCTGCCAGGGTATCCGTGGCCCTCCTGCTGCTCTCCATTCTCTGCACGGGGGCAGCGGCCTTTGGCCGCGCCAGCGGGCAGCCTTCGAAGGTAGAGACGCCCCGGCCCGAGCTCAGGCTGGAGACATTTGCCGGGGAGGACGAGGTCATGGGATCGGGAGGCGAGCGCTCGAGTCTGGTCCCCACCTCGATCGACCTGGCCCGGCTGGGGTATGCGATCACCCACGGGGTGAACCTGCGCGACGTGGCTTCCTGGTTTCTCGGGCGCGGCGACTGGGCGCCTTTCGGGCCTCCATTGGAGGGTGCGTGGGCGTCTCCCGTCGTCCAGGTGGATACGACGCCCATGCTCGTATCCGATGGGCAGTTCGTCTGGGGTCCGAATGCCGAGGACTTCGATGTCGGAACCTACCTTCAGAGTCGTGGCTCAGACCTGGCGACCTATGCCGATGACATCATCGTCTGGTCCGACTACTCCAGTGTCAACCCGCAGGTTCTCCTGACGGTGCTCGAGATACGTGACGGAATGGTCGATGGATCGCTGGCGGGGATGACCGCCGACGACGTGCGTGCCCGCATCGAGGACACCTCCGTCGCTCTGGCAAAGGCCTTCTACGAGCACCTCTACCTGTGGGGCTCCCGACGGCCCGCCGATGCGCAGACTCCAACCGCCGAGCCATTGATCGAACTCGGCGATGGGGCCGTCGCTCAGGTGAGCTCTCTGACCTCGTCCGGCAGCTACGCGGTGGCCTCTGTCCTGGCCGTCCGGAACGATCTGTCGAGCTGGCAGCAACAGATCGCGCCCCAGGCGGCCGCCGGCTTTGCGACGACCTTCGAGGAACTGTTTCCCGGGGTCGACCCGCTCGATGAGGCGAACGCCATCGATCCGCCGGCCGCGCCGCCGGCCGATCTCCTTCAGTTCCCGTTCCCCCTTGGGGCCGTCTGGTACTTCAACGGGCCGCACAGTTGGAACGGCGACAACACACCGCCGTTCTCCTCCATGGATTTCTACGCCGGCGGTGGGACATGTAGCGCGCCGCCGTACCTGTTCTCCGTGGCCGCCGCCTCCGGGTCGACGATCCATCCATCTCACTACAGTTGCTGGATGGAGATCGATCACGGTGGCGGTTGGACGACGAGCTACTACCACCTCATCAACACGCACCAGGGGACATCGATCCTGCGTAACGGTCGTATGGGGACGATCGACTGTCAGACCTGTGCCGGCGGCTACGCTACCGGGCCTCACGTGCACTTCAGCCTGAAGTACAACGGCTCATACGTCAGCCTCGACGGCACGAAGCTCTCGGGTTGGAAGGTTCGCGTGGGGAATCAGGCGTACTACAGCGGTTCGATCCAGCGCGACGGGGTGACGCTTCCGCCGTTCACTCAGGTTGTCAATGACTACCAGACGTACTACGGAACTGGACACTACTCGATGCGCTTCTACGGCAACGGCGCCAACGACATCGACCGTGTCAAGATCCCCGTCCTGGTCACAGGCGTAGAAAATCCGAGCCCTCCGATCGACGTCGGTTGGCAGGATTTCACCCTCGAGTGGTGGATGAAGGTCTCGCCTGGAGACAATCCCGCCTCGGCCGTCACGTGTGGGGCGAATATCAACTGGATCTACGGCAACACGATCTTCGATCGGGATCGCTTCAACCAGGACCGCAAGTTCGGGATTTCCCTCGCCGGTGGTCGTATTGTCTTCGGTGTGAGTGGGAATGGCACCGGCGACCTCACTCTTTGCGGCACCACTCGCGTCGATGATGGTCAATGGCATCACATCGCCGTCGAGCGAAATCGCTGGGATGGGGTGCTGCCGGATGGGTATCTGTGGCTCTTCGTCGATGGGAAGCTCGAAGCGTCCGGGCCGGGACCTAAAGGAGACATCTCGTATCCCGACAGCGCCACCCCGGGCAGCTACTGCGGACCGTCTGGAACGGACCCGTGCACAAACGATCCGTATCTCGTCATCGGCGCCGAGAAGCACGGCCTCAACCCGACGGTGTATCCGTCCTTCAAAGGTTGGATCGACGAGGTTCGGGTGTCCAACGCGCTGAGATACTCGGCTGATTTCACTCCGCCGACGGGTCCCTTCTCTCCGGACGTTTCTACCCTGGCGATCTACACCTTCGACGAGGGCGGAGGAAACTCGATCTTTGACACATCGGGGTATGGCGGTGGGCCGAGCGACGGACTGCGCATGTACGGCGGCACGCCGGCCGGCCCGGTCTGGTCGAACGACGTCGCCCCGATCGTTTACCCGACTCCCACACCGACGTGGACCCCCGGGCCGTCGCCGACGGCCAGCCGGACGCCGACCCAGGGGCCGTCGCCAACGCCGATGGCGACCGCCAGCGCGACCTCGACTCCGACACGGACCCCGACGGGCACGCCCAGCGCAACGGCCACGGCCAGCGCCACGTCGACGTGGACGCCGACGGCGACCGCGACCGCCAGCGCCACGCCCAGCGCAACAGCCTCGACCACCTCCACGCCGGTATCGCCGAGCGCTACGCCCACCCAGGGAGGCGCCTCAGGCCCTGAGGATATCAATCAGGACGGCCGTGTGGACGTGTTGGACGTTCAGTTGTGTGTCAACGTCTTCCTGGGGACGCAAATCGATCCGTCGATCGTCGCCCGGGCCGATGTCAACGACGACGGCGCCGTCAACGTGCTCGACGTGCAGGCCATCGTCAACGTCTACCTGCACGGATAGCCCTCAACTGTCGTGTCACAACGAATGGAATAGATCGGCGAAAAGTCGGGAATCTCCGGCTTAGATTCGCCAGCGAGCGGGAGAACCTACTTCTTCTGCTTCTTGGGCTCGCGGAAGATGGCAAAGCCCATCCAGAGTGCGATGAGGATCGCCCCCAGGCCGAAACCCCCCAGCGCGAGCCAGGTGGCGTTGCGGACGATCCACTTCATGAACGAGTCCAGCAGGTCGCCGGAAGGAAATCCGCCCTCGCCCTGACCGGCGAGCGCCGTGGCCGTCGCCGCCGCGTCCTGCTCGAACTTGGCCTGCGCCGTCTCCGTCCCGGCTGCGCCGCGCAAATCGACGAAGCTCCCGCCTTCGGTCGTCGGGGTGACCGTCACAGGCAATCCGATGACCAGCGTTCCGGTGGTTTGTGGCGTGGCCGTATCCGGCGTAATCGTCCCCGTCGGCGTGGGGGACACGTACTTCGTGCGCGTCGGTGTCAGGGTGATGGTTGGCGTCTGTGTGATGGTCGGCGTCAGCGTGCGCGTCGGCGTCAACGTCCGGGTCGGCGTCCTCGTGCGGGTCGCCGTCGGGCCCGTGGGCGTGACCGAGGGGGTCACCGGCGTCTTGGTCTTGGTCGGCGAGAGCGTCGCCGCCGGCGGCACCGTTGTATCCGTCGCGGTCGGCGTGTCGGTGGGAGTGGACGTGGGCGTGTCGGTCGCCGCCGGCGCCAGGACGGTGAAGGTGCCGTTGGAGGGATTCACTGGGATTGTCTGTGCGGCCGGGTCCGATGCCTCGTAGGAGTCAAGGGTCAAAGAGGAGTTGCCGGGCGCCGCGCCAAGCAACACATTGAACACGACATTGGCGACTGTGCCGTTGTCCATGGGATCTGCATTGATCCCAGCCACAATCACGTGAATCGTGCCTGGAGTTGGTTCTGACCACGCGGCTGTTTTTCCAGCAGCGGATGCGGCAGAACCTGTCGTTACGTTGCTCACTTCAAGTCGGCTCGTGTCATAAAGAATATCGAAGTTCACCCCCACAACCTCTGCCCCGTCGTGTGAGGTGAGGTCCACTGACACATTCACGCCGCTCGCGCCCGGCAGCCCGGATCCATTTCCCACGTCGAGGTCCGCGTTGGGACTCTGCGCCGACGTGCCGAACGGGACGCCGAAGAGAAGGACGGCAAGGAACAAGGCGACAAGCGCTCGGATCTTCATCGACGACCCTCGTTGCA
>CAZGRL010000043.1:0-28960 GCA_964528155.1 uncultured Anaerolineaceae bacterium | reverse complement strand
GCCGAGTAGTTCAACGCCCTCGTGGAGTACGCGATTCTGACGGACGACTGGCTGCCATTGATGCCTGGGGTCAGCAGGCCGAGCGTTGAGCCAAATCAATGGGTCGTGGTCTCTTCCTATCAGCAAGGGAATTCCGCCATCCACTTCGAACGGAATTTGAACATCGATCAACTTGTTACTGCATAGGATCATCTCCTGGAACGGGATATACGTTTTCGGCAGAGCGGACTCTCTCTTCATTGATGGCGTCCCTCGACGTGCTGTGTGCGAGGCGCTGAGGTGAAATGCGCTTCGATGTCTTTCATAACCTGCGTTCGTTCATCCGGTAGGACCTTCCCGATCAAGAAAAGTACTCCCGCTAGGAGGATCGCAATTACTGGGGCCGCCAACTCCCATTCCTCGATTGGGACGGGCCTTTGACGAAGACCTGCATCAGCATACTTGGCAGCAGGTACAACCAGCATTCCAATACCTAGAATCAACACTCGGCCAGCCCAAACGCTGAATTGCGACCAGCGGTGTTTCAAGCGAAGGAAGTCCGCCTCGGTCAGCGGAAAAGCCGCCTGGCTGATGTGAAGAACCGGGTCAGTCGCGATGTCTTCATTGACAGCATAGGTCTGTGTAAACTGTTCGCCGGCTGTTACTCTGGGGTGTGATTCGTGTTGACTTTCGTCAGTCATTTCCCAACTCAATCGGACCACTCTCCAGTTGTGGAGACGACCGGCCTGGCGGTTTCGGGCCGACCGGCCAAGACCTATTCAGATTATCGCGCCCCCTGGCCGGGTTCGCTCTGCTGAAGTCAACCGCTCTCGCAACCGACCCCATCATGGTCCCCGTCGAACCGGTGCGGATCGGGCGGGAGCACCCTGAACCGGCGGTACGGAATGTCTTTGCAGTCGAGGTCGGGCGGGGGTGACGGGATACAGACCGTCGGGTATGCCGGGTCACAGTCTCCTGACCTTTGAGTCGGGGCGGGCTTGTAGGTTGCTGTCGGCTGAGGCTTGGGGGTCGGCGTCGCGGCCCACATACCCTGGCCTTCCTCTCTTGCATGACGCTCCGCCGTCGCGAAGGTCAGTACGCAGGATGAGTCAGGCGGGTAGTTCGCCGCCCTGGCGTGTCCGTTTCTGACCAACTCGTAGTTCACGAACACCCCGTCCGCAATCACGTACCGCAGGAGACGGTCGTACACATCGGTCTCCGACACATCTTTCACTAACAGGACCGTCTTGCCTTCAACTAGCACCTGGTTTGCCGCCGTTGCTATCGATCCGTACGACTCCGCAGGTTCCGGCGTGTCCATTTCGATATAGCGCAGGGGATGATTGACTCCCTCAACGTCTACACGGATTGTGTCCCCGTCCGTGACGCTCGCGACGCTCGCGGCCTGTCTCAGTGTCCCTGTTGGAATACAGTCGCCGCCTGCTACAACCGGGATAGCTAACGTCGGCGTCGTCTCGGCGGTCGGGCTTGGCTCAAGGGTCAGGGTAGCCGTGGAGCTTAGCAGAGGCGTGTCGGTGGGGGCTGGTATGTCGGTGGGCCAGGCGGTCAGGGTCTGGGCGACGCCGGTTGCGATCCGAGCGTCTGGGTCCTGGGCACCGCCAGCGCAAGCGGTGACTGCCAGGACGAACGCAAGCAGGAGGCCTTTCATGGCTGTCCCCCATCGACCCATCATGTTTGTCGCATCCCCCGTTCCCCTCTCTTCCTAAACGCGATTCTCGCGCCCTTCTAGAGACGCGCAAGCCGCCTCGGGCACGCGAGGGGGGCGCGCACCCAAGGCAGCCACGGATATTCTAACGCATCGGAGAACCGGAGTTCCCAAAGGCAATCTGATGGAACGCTGGCAGGGCAGCACTGTGCAGGTTGGCCTCAGTGCTTGGCCGCGGAAGAAGCGAGCTGCGTAACCGCCACAAGGGATGTTGTTCTGGAGACGTCCTCTGCCGTGCGGAGCTGCACAAGGGTGATACGGTGGCTACAAGGACTGGCCGAAGAATTCGCAGCGCGCGGGCCAGTTGCCCCCTCCCACTCATTGACTCGTCCCTTGCCCCGTCCGCTTGAGTGAGTTTGTGGACGCCGGATCCGCGGGCGCAGTTTCAACTGCTGTCACTTGTGTCAAAGAGGACGAAATGCGGGAGCGTATCTAAACCCACGTAGTTGAACATTCGGTAGTTGGCGCGCCGCGCCGTAGACGGAAGCTGACGTTTTCGGAGATTCCTCTTAGGAATGAAAGGGTAGAACAGTATCTTCCTTCGGGTTGCCCCTTGATCAGTCCACTTGAAATGCGCTATCAGGGGCGGGATCGCATATCCAGCCTTAGTCACTTTCCCAACGATCTCCCATCCCGCGCCACTCTTGACGTGCGATGAGTTCTATGAATGCCCTGGCAGGCATATAATTGTCAGAAGCAGTCCGTTGATGGGTGAGGCAAGTGACTGCTGAAGGACAGGTTCCATGGATCGTCCCACGATCGCGGTCACGATTGGGCAGAAGCACTATGCACGCATGTTCTCTGACAAGGCTTGGGAACAACTGGAGTCCCTGGCGACTCTTGTCCACCACCCGGGTCAGGAGGCAGCTACGAAGCAGGACTTGATCGCGCTTCTTCCTGGGGCAGATGCCTGTATTACCAGCTGGGAGGTCGCGCGCCTCGATGGGGATGTCGTCGAGGCGGCCCAGGAATTGAAGTTCATTGTCCACCTGGGGGGAAGTGTCAAGCGATATCTCTCCGATGCTGTTTGGGAAAGGAAGATCCAGGTCTCGTCGACCTCTGCCGCGTTGGCCATTGATGTGGCCGAGACGACGTTGGCGTTGATCTTGATCGGGCTCAAGCGCGCCTGGCCACTGGCGAAGACTGTGCAGGAGGGAGGTTGGCGCAACAGTCCACACTGGCCCGCCGGCGAGACCTTCGGCCGGACCGTTGGTATCGTTGGCGCCGGCGCCGTGGGTCGACATGTGATCAAGCTCCTCCAAGCCTTCGACGTTGAAATCCTGGTGTATGACTCCTATCTCCAGGAGGGCGATTTGAAGCAGGCCAATGTCATGCAGGTCGAGTTAGATGAGCTGCTAATGAGGGCGGACGTCGTTAGCCTCCACGTTCCGGGGAATCCGAGCACGAGGCATATGTTGGACTCAGACCGCCTGTCCCTTATGAAGGATGATGCCGTGCTGGTCAACACAGCACGGGGCTCTCTGATCGACGAGGAGGCCTTGGCCAGACAACTGCGACACCGGGATCACTTCTTCGCCTTCCTCGATGTGACGGACCCGGAACCGCCAGCCCCGGATAGTCCCCTCCGTCATCTGCCGAACGTTGTGGTTACGCCACACATCGCCGGCTGCATCCGCAACTGCGCACGGATGAGTGAGTGGGCCGCCGAGGAATTGAGACGCTTCTTCGCGGGAGAGCCCCTGCGTAATCCCATCGACCCCGAGCAATTCGACCGCATGGCCTGACCCTTTGCGGGGCGAGATGAATTGTGTCTAAGTCGGCCGAGCTGACATTCTACCGAGGTCAACCCAATCCCGCGAGCGGGCAAGGGCGAGCCTTGTACCTATTGCGAGGCGATGCTACCGCCCCGAATGTGGAAATATCAGTGGCGAAGGGCGTCGTCCTCCCAGAGGGTCGAGGCAAACCGGCCAGTCCCTTCCACCTGAAGGTACTGCATTTCAACGACCTGCATGGCTGGATATCTGACATTCAACACCAAGGAACACGGCCGATCTTTTCACGCATGATTCACGAGATTGGAGCCATCCGTTCGAGCTGCGCTCAGCGAGAAGACCACGGATTGATTGTCGTCTCTGCAGGGGATGACATCATTGGTACTCTCTTCGACCAGTTGCTTAGCGAACGACCCGAAGGCGCGAGCGCACACGCGGGATACAGGCTCTACTCTCAGGCGGGCGTCGACGCAACCTGTTTGGGAAACCACGACCTGGATCTCGGGTTCGATCCAATCTGCAGTGCCATCAAGCGCGATGCCGCCTTTCCCGTCCTGGCCGCCAATCTCAAGACTCCTGTCCCTCTCACCTCCCCATGCCTGCCTGCGGTGTTATACGTCATCAAGGGAGTTCGAGTCGGCCTCCTGGGACTCACCACTTCAGCAGAACGCAACTTGCTCGCCAAAGAAGAATTCCAGATTACGGACCCCGTTGAAGTCGCCTCGCGGCTTGTTCCCAGACTGAAGCCGTTCTGCGACGTCTTGATTGTGCTCAGCCATCTGGGGTTCAGCCTTACCTCCGGCTCGCCAGCCGTCCAGCTTGCTGGCGACGTCGAACTAGCTGAAGCACTCCCCCGGGGTAGTGTAGACTTGATTGTCGGCGGTCATACTCACCATGTGCTTAACGAGAAAGGAATGGAAGCGCACAACATCGTCAACGGCATTCCTATTGTCCAGGCCGGGATGCTGGGGCGCTTCCTCGGTCTTGTGGACATCACCGTTGAAGAGCAGGCTGCCGTGACGAACGCCCGCCTAATTCCAACTGAAACACTCCCTGTCGCCGAGTCTTTTGAGCACTCGTACGTCAAACCCCTTCTCGATCAAGTCATGCCCATATGCGACACTCCGATTGGCGTGGCAAGCCAACATCCCGATGTGACTATGGATGCCGTACGGAATTCCTTCGCGACGAAGGAGTCGGCGTTTGCCAACTTCATCTGCGACGCTCTCGTATCGCGCCTTCAGGCGGGTGGCATACGGGTCAATCTCGCATTCCTGGACTCGTCAAGCGTCCGAACGGGGCTTCCCGCCGGAGGCGAAGTGTCATACGGCGACTGGTTCAACATCATGCCTTTCGCCGACACCATTTGGATCCTGAAGCTGACGGGCCGGCAGCTCCTGACTCTAGTCACTGACAATGCCCTCCGGGTAGATCGGCCTGGATGCCCCCACACCGAGCGAGGTTTCCTGCACTTCAGCCGGGCGCTCAGGTATCGAATCTCCCTAGGCTCCAGCCGAGCCTCCGCTCAGGCCTTAGACATCACATACGAGGGGGTGCCACTGGAGCGTTCCCTGGATGAAGTGTTCCGGGTTGCATGCTCCTCATTCTTTCGTGTTTCGGCGGCTTCTTGGGAGGCCATCAAGCGCGATCATCTCCCTCTGACGGATCTGGACCTCCATAGGCTTCCCAAGGAAACGACCGGCTTGATCATGCGCAGAGAGATCGTGGGCTACATAAGAGGCCATGGCGGCGTCACTGCCCAATCCGGCGTCCAGCTGGACGGCCGTCTGGTGGTCCAGTAGCCATTGCGCGGGTTTCCCTACACCCACCTTCGTCTGCGAGGGCTTGGTTGAACACAGCATCTGTCGCCGGGCTCTCCAACAAGACAGATGCAGTCAGGCAAGGGGAGGGGTCAGCCTCACCTTCGCGTCCGGGTTATCGTTCTGGCCAGGTCGCGGATCCCTCGCACATCTTTGGGGATCACCGGCAGGGGCTGACTCGAGGCCCCAGGGGGGGCTAAGGTACCGTGGGTATGCATGAGCGACCTCAACGCCCAAGAGGATTCGTGCACTCCTCGCGACAAGATCCATCCACGATGATCCAGTCGGGTGTTCAGGCAGTGGTAGCCATCCGGCGCCTCGCTGCGGCGCACCTCCCTGCTGACGCCGGCCTTATCCCACCCCAGACGACGGGTGCTCTCACCTTGGGAGTGCTCCCTCCGGGAAGACAGGTGGATCCGTAGTTGCTCGTCCGATGAGAGAGACAAATGCGTTCTCTGCAACGCCAGTGTCTTCCCGGCGTTGCACTTGGAAACTGAGCCCGAGAGGCCACGTCGAGGACAGCCCTCCCGTCTTTCATGACTTACTCGCCTCACGGCGGTCGAATTGGCGCGACGTGTCAGGGGACTCTGGCCAGATATCGTGGCCCGATTGTTCCGCCGTGGCTCAGCACTTCGAACACGAACAGGAGGCTTTGTGAAGGCTCACAAGACTCTCTTCGTCACACACCGGGGAGAACGTCACCAGGAAGACGCTCTCGAGGCGGCGCCCCCCGAGCTGGACATCATCATGATGCGGAGCCCTTCGAGGGGAGATCTCCTGGGCGGAATCCCCGAGGTAGAGTTTCTGATCAGCGAGCGGTCAGGCGATATCGACGCCGAGGTCATTCGGGCTGGGAGGAACCTGCGGCTCATCCAGCGCCTCGGCTCCCAGACGCATGATATCGATTTGGACGCGGGCCGGAAGGCGGGAGTGCCTATCTGTTATTGGCCCGTGTCAAGCTGCATCATGGTCTCAGAGCACATGGTGCTTCAGCTTCTCTCCCTGGCCAAGCGGTTGCGCGAGGTAATGGACATCGCCCTCGAGGCGGGCGAGTGGGGACAAGAATCCAGGCGCTGTGATGAAGATACTTACGCCTACAACTGGTCCGGACGGGAAGGCCTGGTGGGGTTAAGGGATCGAACGGTGGGCATCCTGGGCTTCGGTGAGATCGGCACGGAGTTGTCCCGTCGCCTGCGGCCCTTCGAGCCTACGATCTTGTACAACAAGCGTGATCGACTGCCCCTGCGCGCCGAGCGGGATCTGGGGATCCGCTTCGCATCCGAGGATGAGCTGGCCGCGGAGAGCGATTTTGTGTGCATGCTCTTGCCCTTCTTTCCGCAGACGGAGCAGTTGATTGATGTGGGTTTCTTCAGCAAGATGAAGGTGGGGGCGTGCCTTGTCAGTTGCGGCGCCGGCGGGGTTATCGATGAAGAGGCTCTGGCGGAAGCCCTCCGCTCAGGCCACCTGGGCGGGGCGGCGCTGGATACGTACACGTGGGAACCCTTGAGAGCCGATAACCCCCTGCTTCCTCTGGCCCGCCATCCACGGGCGAACATCCTCCTCACACCCCATACCGCCGCGGGCTCGGACGCCGCGAAGGCGGATGCGCGAAAGGATGACTACACCAACCTCCTGCGAGTGCTCAAGGGTGAGCCGTTGCGCTACAGGCTGGCCTGATGCGGGATTCCGCTTATGCGGAAGGGGCTGTAAGCCAAGGACAGATCTGGGGCCACTCGTGATTGTGGTAGGAGATGGCATGGGCCTGTATTCGTAGAGGCCTGGTCCCGTGAGGTGTCTCGCGCGCGTACGGCGAAGTTGCCTCAGAAGCAGGGAAGCGAGCTAGGAAGGCTGCCCCCCATGGCGGCCCCCGGGACGAGCATCGGCAAAAGCACTCGCGCCCCTCCGCATGGAGCAGCGAAGGCCACTTTGTGGTTGGCTGTTCATGAAGGAGGTCGGGAGCCCTTATTTCATGACATTTGACACTCAGCCCGGGCCGATAAACCTCAGTAAAATCCGTAAAGCAGCGCTTGACAGTCATTCTGGTCCCTGCTATCGTCGGTCAGGGATACTCGTTTGTCGCCTTGCTCCCGTCTCGCCACTCGTGTCAACGCGTCCGGGTAGACAGTTGTCGAATTGCACCCTGGAGATCGGCAGCTTCGCGGCTCGCGGCGAAGAGGGCCAGTGAGGAGATGTCGGGTAATCGGAGGGGCTCAGGCCACCAAGATCATTGGCCACACGCAATACATGAACGCCTACCTGAGGCTGCCGAGGAATGATGATCGACAGCCGATGTGCTTGGCAGGATTTCATCGTGACATCGCATAGACAACTCACTGCCCGCCTATCTGCCTTTGGGGTCGTGTGGTGAGCTCGATCTCTTGATCAGGGGCCTGAACAGGGGTTCGAGAGAAATAGCCGTTCCAGGGATGCTCCACACTAAGCCGGGACATGAGGCCGCCAGGCCTCGCTCGCGGCGTCTCTCCGAATCTCCGTCCCCTTCATCTTGAGCCATGATGCAATGACCTCAGCTTGCTGGCCGAGGTCGTTTGGTGGATGGTCTCAATGGATGGGAGATTGGCGCGTGAGAAGGGAAGGATGGTCGTAGGGAGCGAGTATCTCAACCGGCGGCTCTGTAAGCAATGGCGTTTGAGCTTCCATGAGGGCGACGTGTGCGGGCTCAGCGTCGGTTCAGATGATTGAGGAGAGGATTCGGATCAATCGGATGGTGATCAGGGACAGCGTGGCTCGTGCGGCCGCTGGAAGAGGCTGCTCTCAAGGCATCGGCTCACTTGCGACGATGCCGGGGGTCTCCCCCTCGATCCATGGAGCTAAGCCGGACGAAATGGCGGAGCAGCTGCACGGCAGTGGCGCGCAAGAAGTGAGCTGCAGAGGCCTCTTGTTCTTGCGGGGATCAGTTCGCCAGGTCCGTGTTCGAAGTGAACCGCGACGGATATCGATCATTCTTGGCCGAGGGCTTGATGGGCCGTAGCCTGGAGACGCGATCATTCAAGGATTGCGATGGATTCTCTCTGTGATCTGTCTGTGCGCAGCCGCAAGGCTGATCGCGAATGCGCCCTGTGGCAGAATGCAGTCTCATCGATTGATGCCACTCACAACAACGAACCTGCTGTTTCTGGCTTGACCAATTGGACGCGTACGAACATCCTGGACTTGGGTTAGCAGAAGGAGAAGAAGGATGGAGACACAGAGATTTGAAGGCAAGAGCGTCATTGTGACCGGAAGTGCCAGGGGCATTGGTATGGCGAGTGCGCTGCGTTTCGCCAAAGAGGGGGCCAACGTTGCCTGCCTGGATCTCGACGCCGCTGCGAATGAATCGGCCGCCGCGGAATGTCGGACGGATCGAAACCAGACCATGGCGCTTCGATGTGATGTGACCGACTCGAAGAGTGTGGAGTCTGCAGTTCAGAGGGTTGTTGATGCATGGGGCAAGGTGGACGTTCTTGTGGCTTCGGCGGGCATTTACACCGGCAGCCCGTTAGTTGAGGTTACTGAAAAGGATTGGCAGCGGACCATCGACGTGAACTTGACGGGGGTGTTCCTATGCAACCGGGCGGTCGTGCCACTCTTGATCAAGCAGGGCTCCGGGAGCATTATCAACATCTCTTCGATGGCCGGGAAGACCAGTTGGCCGGGCTCAGCCCAGTATTCCGCGTCCAAGAGCGGGGTTATCGGCCTCACAAGATCCGTAGCCATGGAGCTTGCCCCTCATGGCGCCACCGCGAATGCCGTCTGTCCTGGCAACACGAAAACGGAGATGGTGGAACGAGTCGCTTCAGTCGTCGCACCGCAAGCCGATTTGGAGGTAAGTGAATGGCTGGAAATGCGTCGCAAGGATTGTCCGATGATGCGATTCGCGGAGCCGTGGGAGATTGCCGGGGTCATTGTCTTCTTGGCGTCTGAGGACTCCCGCTATCTGACCGGACAAGCGATTGAGGTTGACGGTGGCATGATCCTGTCTTGAGATCGTCGCGACTCGACATTTCTCGATCGGCATGACAAGAGGGACGGAAGCATGAAGACTCGTACTATCGAATTCGTGGCACCCAGGGAGATGAAGGTCCGGGAACTGGAATTGCCTCCGCTTGGACCTCGGCAACTGCTCCTGAAGACAAAGGGGTGTGCTCTCTGTACATGGGAGCAGCGTTTCTACAAGGGCGGCTCCCCAGGAGACTATCCTTTCCGGGGGGGACATGAGGTCTCCGGAGTTGTCGAGGACGTCGGTCCAGATTGCATGACCGACATCGCGGTAGGGGACTTGGTCGCCCCCGCATTGAAGACTCGCTGCGGTTCCTGCTACTACTGTCGCCGAGGCCTCGACAACATGTGCGAGAACGACCCGGCGGCGCGCCAGGCTGGTCAGCCGTGGGGGCCCGGGGGTTTGAGCGACTATATAATCGTCGAGGACTATCAAGCTTATCGGGCGGATCCTGGGGTCGACCCCGATCAGCTGGCACTGGCGGAACCGGTAGCATGCGTGCTTCGCAGCGTCGGACGACCCGATTTGTTCCCAGGAGACAAGGTTCTGATCCAAGGTGCAGGCATGATGGGACAGCTGCACATATTGCTCGCCAGAAGAAGGAGTCTC
This sequence comes from uncultured Anaerolineaceae bacterium, assembly GCA_964528155.1. Classification (GTDB taxonomy): domain Bacteria; phylum Chloroflexota; class Anaerolineae; order Anaerolineales; family E44-bin32. The sequence goes on along the minus strand of CAZGRL010000043.1, from coordinate 19,096 downwards.
CGGGTGTTTGTGAGCGAGCCGGATCCGCATCGCCGCGAACAGGCGCTGAGAAGCGGAGCAGATGTCGCCTTGGATCCCTCCGACGACCATTTCCGGGAGGCGATCCTGAACCAAACCGGAGGGCGTGGGGTTAACGCGGTTTTCTTCACTGCTGGAGGCGGACCAGCTATACAGCAGGCCATGCAGCTTGTGGCCAAGGGAGGATGGCTGTGCCTCTATGGCTCGGTGCACCCCAGCGGGGATGTCAGTGTTGATCCAAATCACATCCACTATGACGAGCTATTCGTTACCGGAACGTTCAGTCACACCCGGGAGAGCTACCGCGAGGCCGTTGAACTCCTCTCTGAAGGCCAACTGGATGTCTCTCCATTCATCACGGAGCGAGTGCCCTTCCCGCAGGTCGACTACGCGTTTGAACGGGCTCTCAGCCCTGACACATATCGGGTTTTGATGACTTTCGAGGAATAGAGAGTGCATTGCACGACCCTGAGCATCCAGAGCCTATTCACCTAATCGGCCGTCAGAAGCAGACTTAGCGAGGCATCACGTACTTGGGCTCCCCGGGACCCGCGGGAAACGATGGTTGGACGGACTCTTCTGGGCCGCACCGGCCTCGTCCTGCTGCCTCTCGGGGGTGCGTCGAAATCCGGGGAACACCTTCCCAGGCGAGCTGAGGAGCGTGCTGGGCGTGGCCGGCGGCAATGCGGCTTGGATAGGCGTCTTCGAGTTCAGCTGCACACAGGCTGCGCAGCACTGCGACCTCAATCCCCGCACGCGAGGGATCGCCTATGGGAAGACTCTTCGGTGCGAGTTGTCGCCCGGTTTGGTAGCTGAACGTAATCGGCGATCGACAGGCTACTCTAATTTCGCGAAGACCTGAGTGCATTTCGAGAAAGGGCCGCGGTGAAAATCCAAGGCAAGACCGCTCTCATCACGGGTGGGGCAATTAGGATCGGCCAGGCGATCACGCTTAGGCTGGCTGAGGCAGGCGCGAATGTGGTCGTGAATTACCATCGCGACGACAAGAAGGCCGCGCTGACGGCGCAGGAGGCATCGTCGTTCGGAGTCTCTGCCTTGACGGTCCAGGCGGATATCTCCGACTGGGAGCAGGTCAAGCGCATGTTCTCCCAGATACACGAGGAATTGGGCCCGATCGATATCGTGGTCAACAACGCTTCCCTGTTCAAGCGGACACCGATTCCTACCGACTCGGTCGAGACATGGCAGATGGTCACCGGTGTGTCGATCAACGGGGCCTTCCATGTTTCCAACTTGGCAGCCCGGGACATGCTACAGAAGAAGAGTGGCGTCATCGTCAACATTGTCGATCTGGCCGCCTGGGAGGCTTGGCCGGGCTATGCCGCGCATGTCGTAGGAAAAACAGCCTTGCTGGCGCTGACCCGGCAGTTGGCCATCGACCTGGCGCCCCATGTGCGAGTCAATGCGATCGCGCCGGGGCCGGTCCTGCCCCCGGAGGACTACTCCCCGGAGAAGATTGAGAGGACGGCTGCCAAGACCCTCCTCAATCGCTGGGGGACTCCGGATGACATCGCACAGACCGTCAGGTTCCTTGTCGAGTCAGACTACATCAACGCAGAAGTCATTACGGTGGACGGGGGCGAACGTTTTGGCCACCGCAAGGAAGAAGCCGGATAATGGCTACTCGGAGGGTTCATTGATGAGTGTCACCAGAAGGATGAAACGAATCTTCGCCCCTGACGGCAAAGCCTTGATCGTCGCCATGGATCACGGCCTCTTGGATGGGCCGATTCGAGGCCTGGAACACCCAGAGTCCACGATCGAGAAGATCGTCGAGGGAGGGGCGAATGCTGTGCTCACGTCGTACGGCCTGGCTCGGCGGTTCGCGGCTGAGCTCGCCGGCATCGGATTGATCCTGCGGATGGACGGCGGTTCGACCGGGTTGGGGAAGAAGGGTGGCCCCGGTAGGATCTTCTACTCGATCGAAGACGGTCTGCGCCTGGGCGCGGATGCCTTGGCGGTCTCGGCTTTCCCTGGATCAGAGAACGAGGCGGACACACTCCAGAACTTGGCCCTGGTTGCTGGCAAGGCACACGAATGGGGGTTGGCAGTCCTTGGCGAAATGGTTCCAGGTGGTTTCGATAGTCCGGCCGAGATGCGCACGGCCTGGGCGGTAGCGATCTCGTCGCGCATAGGTGCCGAGTTGGGGGCCGATGTGATAAAGACATCCTATGCTCCCGATTTCGAGGCCGTAACCGGTACCAGCTATGTGCCTATCGTGATCCTGGGCGGTGCCAAGCGCGGCAAAGAGCGCGATATGCTGGCAGACATCAGGACGGCCATCGATACAGGGGCTTCCGGCGTCGCCATCGGCCGGAATATCTGGCAATCGGACGACCCAACCGCGATGACGGCGGCAGTAGCCGCCATCGTCCACCAGAACGCGTCGGTGGATGAGGCGATGCGAATTCTTGAAGGAAAGTAGTCGCCTCGCCCGATCAAGGTCGGGCGGACTGATTCCAAACAGCGATACCGCGACCCGGAGGCTGACAGCCACGGCGAGCTGGCGATCTCCCGACGTCTCTAGCCAGCCGAGGGCAGGTCGCGCCGGGCGATGGCGAGGCTACAGACAAGATACGCCAAGTGCGTATCTCACGTGAGTCGGCGGATTGAGGTTTCGAGCCCCTAGCGTCCCTTCGATCTAGCTATGTGTCCGGCATATGCAGGGACGTGAGGGCCTTTCCGGTCACTCGGAGGTGGCCATCCTGAGCTCAGACAAGTTGCTCTTGGGAATCGATATCGGCACCCAAGCCGTGAAGGCGTTGGTCGTGAGCCCGGAAGGAAGCGTCAAGCACAAGGCTTCGTTTGAAAGGGCGCCGAACCATCCCCATCCAGGCTGGGTCGAGATGGATACGGAGCGGGATCTGTGGGGCGCCGTGCTCCGAGTCATTCACGACCTGTTCGAGGACGGGCTCTCTGCCGAGGCCGTGCAGGTGATAGGTGTCACAGGGATGGAGCCATGCCTGTGACCAATTGACGGGGCGGGCCGACCGGTTGGTTCAACGGTCCTCTATTCTGATAATCGAGCTCTGGAAGAGCTGGACTGGGTCAACCAGGAGGGCGGACTGGAGTTGACGGCCCAGGCAGTGGTTCCGAAACTGGTGTGGCTCCGGAACCACAGGCCGCAGGATTTCGAACGGATCCGCACAGTATTCTCTGCGCACGACTATGTAGTTTTCCGCCTGACCGGCGAACGATGCGTTGACTACGATACCTCCAGCATCTTGGGTGGCATATTCGATGATCAGAGCAAGGATTGGGCGGCCAATGTATGTCAGCGGCTTGACTTGGATCCGGACCTCTTCCCTCCGACCAGGCCGGCCACGGCCCTGGTGGGAGGAGTAACCGCCCGTGCGGCCTCGGAAACCGGCCTGGCTCAGGGAATCCCGGTCATCGCTGGCACCGGCGACACCCTCGCCACGATCGTGGGTTGCGGGGTCATCGATCCGGGAGATGGCATGGTGGCATTCGGCACAACTGGATTGATGACGCTGACTAAGAGGCGCTTGGCCGATTCGGCCGACGGTCCCCATTTTGATAATGGAAGCGGCACCGCCCCTGTAACCTGGGTGGCGAATGTGTTGTCTGCCGGACGACTGGTGCGCTGGTACTACGATATGTTTGGTGGGAAAGATAGCGAGTTCGCGGACCGGGCGGGCGCAGACCCTTATGCTCTGATGGACATCGAGGCAGGACGGATCTCGCCGGGAGCCGAGGGTCTACTGGTCCTGCCCCATTGGCTTGGTCGGCGCACTCCTACTCCGGATCCCGACCTGCGGGGGGCCATGATCGGCTTCACCCCGGCCCATACGCCGGCCCACATCTACCGTGCTATCTTGGAATCCTTTGCCTATAACCAGCGACAGACATATGTGGATGTCAGGCCACTGATCCGCCGCTTGGTTGCGACTGCCGGCGGAGCACGTAGCAAGCTTTGGCGTCAGATTGTGGCGGATGTCCTCGGCACTTCGTTGGAATACTACCCGGTGGCGAGCGGGGCGCTCGGTATTGCGTTCTTGGCCGGTCACGCAACCGGTCTGATCCCGAAATTCGAAGATATCAAGCATGTTTGGTTAACGTCCCCTGAGATGACGTTGCCCGATCCGCGCTCGGCGTCGGCCTATGAACGTTACTATGACATCTATTGTGATTTTGAGCGTCAGATGACGGCACCTTTCGCGCGCTTGGCACGCCTGGCGGCTGGTGAATCGAATCGTTGAATTCACTCCACGTTGCTTGAACGTGGTAACAAACCACATCCCCTGAGTGTAGGTGATAGGCGTCTGTACGGGGTGAGCGGGGAAGGGCGGCATCTTCCGGAAGGGGCAGGGCGGACAACACTCCCACAATCCGTTTGTTCACCGAGCAAGACGTGCGCAGGCAATCCCTCCGGTAGACTTTGCACATTTCGTTTGGTTGGGGCAGGCACCAGCCGTCCGTCGGCTTGCCTGCGCAGGCTCAGCATCTGACATTTCAATCGGCGCGCAGCGCAATCGGCCGAATGCATGTCGATGCACTCCTTCAGAGCCCGAAGGCCTCTCCGATGCGTTGAGGGCGTGCGATGGTGAAGGTCGTCGGCGCGATAGCAGAAGGCAACATGCAGCGGGCCCCGGCAACCGGGGCGAGGCCAAGTAAGGGAATGCCAAGGGCCGCTTAATCGCGATTCCGTCTGCGCTGCAGGTTCTCAATGATATTGTCGAAGAGGGACGCGGCATGAGAGGGATTGTTGCATTCCCGGGGGCAATTCGGGAGAATTGGCAGAGCTCGAAACCAGCGAGGGGGATGACGCGGGCTAGATACACTCCGATTGTACGCCGGCGCGGTCCAGGAGTTTCTTGCAAGCAACGCGGGCCTCTTTCAATACCGACGCTTCATCTACGATCAGAACCTTCTTGTCTCTCATCAAGATTCGACCATCCACAAGCACCGTATCCACCGCCCCGCTGTTCAGGCAGTAGACGATTGCAGAGACCGGGTTGTGGACGGGCACGGCAAAGGCAGCGTTCATATCTGCCAGAACGATATCCGCCTTGCGGCCGACTTCGAGGACTCCGATCGAATCCGGCATTCCGAAGGCGCGCGCGCCGCCCCGACAGGCCATCCTCAGCACATCATGCGGAAGGATGGCATTGGCATCCAACGTCGAGACTTTTGCAAGCAGGGCGGTGGTCTTGAGCACTCCGAGCATGTCCTGGTTGTTATTGCTGCCCGGTCCATCACTGGCAAGCGCCACACTGATGCCGCGCCCGAGCATTTCCGTGACACGGGCCGCTCCGGAAGCCAAGTACATGTTGCTGACCGGGCAGTGGACGATCACCGCTCCGCTTTCTGCCACCAGGTCCAATTCGTGATCATCTAGATACACACTGTGGACCAGCTGCACATCCGGGCCCAGGATGCCCAACCTGGCCAGCCACTCAATATGGCGGCAGCCGCGCGTTTCGATGTTCTTATCCACTTCACCTTTCGTTTCGGCCACGTGGATGTGCGTGCCGACTCCCCACTTCCTGGCCAACTCGTACGTCTTGAGCATCGAAGCGTCCGTGCAGCCCCAAGGTATCAGGGGGCCGAACTCAATTCGAATCCGGCCATCAGCTTTGCCCTGATACATTTCGTACAGACGAGTGGTTTCGGCGATAATCTGCTCCTGGCTTTCCATTAGCATGGGCGTGTAGTTCGTGTCAGCCCAGCCCCGGGCAAGGAGCAACCTAGCCCCGATCTCTTCTGCCGCCTGCACGAAATTGTCATCATTGCTCGGATCAGCATGGACGTATTGGTGGTCTATCACAGCGGTGGCCCCGCTGCGCAGGTTTTCGATCAGACCGACCATGCCGGCCAATCGACACTCATAACTGGCCATGTGCCCAGCGACCGGCCAAATGCAAGCTCTCAACCACTCTAGCAACGGCTTATCATCGGCCAAGCCGCGCAGGAATGTCTGGAACAAATGGGTGTGGCTGTTTACCATCCCCGGAAACACGGCCATGTCGGTCGCGTCAATGGTCGTGTGGCTTGATTCCCGCAGTTCGAGTGGGGCTTCGCCACCCCCAACGGCGGCAATCCGGTCACCTTGCACCTGAAGGTACCCCGGCTGGTAGATCGTACCGTCATCGTCCAGGGTAAGAATGGATCCATTTTCAATCAGGATGTTCTGCCCATCGCCCATATCAGATTGCCTCACTTGTCCTGGCCAGTTGCTTCCAGAAATTCCATCGGCAGGGGAAAGAGTGGTGGTCGGATCGAGTAATACCCTATTGATTCGGCCCTCGCGTTGCCGGTCGCCATTGCCCGTGCGATCGCTCCAGACACCGGACCCTCGCACATTCGCCCCTGGCAATTGCCCATCCCGGCGCGGATGACCATTTTCACTTCGGTCAGCGTCTGCGCACCATCGGCTATGGCGGCCTTGATCTCCCCGAAGCAGACTTCTTCGCAGCGACAGACAGGGGTTTCATCCTTCGCAAGGGAGAACCAACCCGCTTTGGGCGGAAAGAGGTCAGAGAGCACGCGAGCGAAACGACGCTGCCGAGCCAAGTCCGGCTCGGCCTGCGCGCGTATTCGACCCGCTTCCTGCTTGCTCAAACACCCGGTATGCAGTGCGGCCATCACACCTGCAAGCCTTCCTTCCAGGCGGGCATTTTCTGCTCCTCGGATTCCAGCGCCATCCCCGGCAACATACACGCCGGGCAAACTGCTCTGCAATGTCCGCTCGTCGCGTATGGGCACCCAGCCCCCATTCTGTGGCTCATATCTCATCTCGCAGCCGATCAGGCGGGCCAGGCCCGTGTTCGGAGTAAGACCATAGCCGCAGACGACCGTGTCGACATCCACGTTCCTTTCGCTGCCCGCAATGGGAAAGCCCATCCGATCGACCTCCCCGATCAGCGCATTTTCTACGTGCTCCTGACCGAGAGCCTCCAGGATTGACCAGCCGGTCCTGAAGGGGACCTTGTGATGGGAGAGGATGCCAAGGTACTGCGCAGCCTCGCGTACCCGATGCATGTGACCAAGCAAAGCCGGGGCATGAAGGATGCCCTTGGGGAGAAAACGCGCGCTTTCACACACGCTCGCCACCTCGACTCCGGCCTCGACCAAGTGGGCCGCGGCCGAGAGCAACAGCGGCCCACTTCCTGTCACCAAGGCGCGTCGACCGGGTGCCACACGCTGGGATTTGGCGAGGATCAACGCCGCCCCGGTGGTAATCACGCCGGGCAATGTCCAACCCGGAAAGGCTACGGGGGTATCGTAGGCTCCGGTTGCGAGGACCAATGTGCGGGCGCGGATCCATTTGGGCGCGTCGGGCCCGGCAAGGGCCACCAACCAACCTTCTTCTCCTTCAGCTTTGAAAAGCCCCCAGGTCAACGCGTTGAAGAACCCGGCGACTGGCGTGGATTCCAGCCGCTGGGACAGTTCATCCCCCTGAATCTCCACATCCGTCTTTCGGGAAACAGAGAACGCAGCAGGGGGTTTCTTGTAGTATTGACCGCCTGCCTCGGGGAAGCCATCGATGAGGGCGGTGTTGACACCTGCCTCCGACGCCGCGATGGCCGCTTCCATCCCTGCCGGTCCCGCCCCGACGACGGCCAACTCGAAGTCTTCGCTCATAGTTCCGTTTCCCTGCAAGTCTCAATCTGCATGCCCTCCGTCACGGTTGTCAGGCATGCTCGGACCGCAGGCACCCCATCGACGTTGACCAGGCACTCATGACAAACCCCCATTCCGCAGAACAGGCCGCGCGGCTCTTTGTATCTTCGGCTTCGTCGAAAGACAAAGCGGCCGGCGGCGAGCAGGGCAGCCGCGACCGTCTCTCCCTCGTAAGCCTCGATATGCTCCCCGTCGACACGGATAGTTATCCGCCGGCCGCGCCGGACTGCCGGAAGGAGCCCTGAAATGGATCGTCTATTGCAGCGCGTGACTGGATTCCCTTTCTGGCAGGAAGTCGTCGATGGCCAAATCGCACTCACCGTGAAGTACCAGCTGTGCCACCAGCTCGCCGACCAGGGGGGTGATAATCACGGTCGAGCGGAAAGCCGTGGCCAGCAGCAATCCCTCTATCCCCGGGACCGGGCCCAACCAGGGACAAGAATCGCGGGTATAGGCCACCGCTGCCGACCAGCCTCGTAGCACTCGAAGCCTGCGAAAGGAAGGAAAGTAGCGTGATACACACGCCGCGATCGCCGGGAGGGATTGCGCCGGCACCGGATGATTGATTTGGTCGGCATCGAGCATTGCCTCGCCCAATAGGAGATGACCGTGGCGAGATTGGCTGATCGCAAGGCCTACTTTCACTTCTCCACTCTCCCCTGAGGCCTCCTGTTCGAAGAATGAGGCAGACGACACGTGACTTCGATGCGCCGGCCCAATGGGTTCAGTGACCATCGCTTGCCCGAGTGTGTACGGTATGTCCCATTCCCTTCCCAACATGTGGCCCAGCCGGCGTGTGCCTGCCCCGCTGCACAGCACAACTACCGGTGCACTATAGAGACCATGGGGAGTCATGACCCCCCGCAAGCGGCCGCCGACAATGTCGAAACCGGTCACTTCATTGAAATAGAACTCCCTCAGCCCTCGGCGGCGGGCCTGCACCAAGTAGCCCCATACGAGTTGGAAAGGGTCAATCTGACCCTCTCCAGAATGAAACAACCCGCCCAGCAGGTGGGATGCATCTATCAGGGGCTCTATCTCACGCAAACGATCGGCCGTTACGAGTTCAGAATGGATGCCTTCGGAATGCAATACCTCAAGTCTGGCCTGCATCATCTTCCATTGATTCTCGTTTTCGATCAGCAAGAGCCCACCAATTTCCCGCAGGCCCACCTTCCGATCCAGATCTTCCTCTAGCCGCGCAAAGCGGGTGCGAGCCGTCTTGATCAATTGTCTGCTGTTTTCGAGTTCCATGTCCTGGATCTGGATGTTGCCGTAGTTGGCACGCGAAGCGCCTGCCGCCATAGAGCCTCGATCAAGAAGGGCAGCCTTCAGGCCCTGGGCACACAGCTGGTAGGCCACAGAGCTTCCGATATACCCAGCTCCAACGACAATGACATCAAAGGTGTTGGGCATGTTACTTCGCCAGTCGCCTTGAGATCCTGGCCCGCGGAATGTGAATGGCTTGTCTTGCAACCGCTGACTAGGCCCGCCGCGGCGCTTCAGACTGTGCTTGATTTCCCTCCGCGTTCTGGCGGAACCGAGAGGGAGGAAGCCTAGCCTTTGATTGCCCCTTCAACCATGGCCATGAAGAAGCTGCGCCGGAAGAACAGGAAGAGCAGGATGACGGGCAAGGAGATCAAGATGCATGCCGCGCCGATAACCTGCAGATTGATGATGTTCTGGCCCAGGAAATTGTATAGGCCGAACATGACCGGCTTGTATTGGTTCTGGCTCACGAGCAGATAGCCGGCCAGGAACTCATTCCATACATTCACGAACGCCAGCAAGAAGATCGCGGCCAGGCCCGGCACGGCCATCGGCATGATCACGCGGAAGAGTGCTTCCAGGCGGCTGCAGCCGTCGATGAGCGCGGCATCTTCCAGCTCGCGAGGGATGGCATCGAAGAACCCTTTGGCAATCCAAACGCTGAGTGGCAAGTACATGCCGATATATACGATGATCAGGAAGGCCCGGTCATCGTATGGCAACCCAGACTTGCGAATAACGACACCCATCTGGTAAAGACCGAGAAGGTTCGTGAGCAGTGGCACGCCGGTAATTGCGATGACGGCCGTCATCAGCGCCTTCTTGCCTCGGAAGTCAAAGCGCGAGAAGGCATATCCTGAGGCTGCGGCCAGGAGAACCACGAACAGAGACGAGGCCGTGGCATACAGCACCGTATTCCCGAGGTAGACGCTGACCAGGGTGCCCGTTACATCAAATCCGAGCAACGAGTCGGGGTTCGGCTTGATCGCCAGCACGCGATCGTAGCCTTCCGTCGACCAGCGGCAGGCGTTCAAATCGAAAGATTGAGTTTGTGTGTCACAGGGGAAAAGCGTGGGGGGATTGCGGGTGATATCCTGCTGCATCTTGAAGGATTCGATCACTGCAATGATGATCGGAACCATCATGAGAAAGCAGATCGTGATAAGACAACAGTGGACCAGCCAATGGACTCTGCGGTGGGATTGTCTTGGCATCTTATGTGGTCGCTTCCTCGCCCCTTGTCACCCGGAGCGTTCCGACGATCAGGAGCAAGTTGATGACTCCGATGAACAGTGCAAGGGCTGCAGCCCAGTTGAAGTTGACCTGCTGCCACCCAATAGAGTAGAGCAACCAGGGCAGGATGTGGGTTTGTGTACCCGGGCCGCCCCCGGTAAGGCTGAAGATCATCCCGACGCCGTTCATTCCGGCCAGGGTCAGGCTGAAGATGGCCACTACCAGGGTGGGTCGGATCAATGGGAGGATTATGTGCCAGATGGCCTGTAAGCTGTTGGCGCCATCAACCAGGGCGCTCTCGACCACCTCGCGCGAAATCACCTGGATCGAGGCCAGGAGCAGCAACGTGATGAAAGGCAGTGCGCGCCAGGTTGTGGCGAGAACGAGCAAGACCATGGCAGCCGAAGGGGGGAAAGGGAAGTTGCCGATCCACGAATGAGGGGGCGCCGCCGTCAGGACAGACAATCCGTTGGGGGGAAACAGCTTGGGGTTTTGCAGAACGCCTGACAGAACGCCATATGTGGGCAGGACAAGGAGCCGGAATATCTCCCCGCCAACAATGTCAGATAGAACCCATGGGATGAAGAGCAATGTTGTGTACAGCCCCGAAAACATGATATTGCGGCTGAGCAGGTAGGCGATGATGAACCCGGTCGCCAGAGTCAAGCCCACAAAACTGACGAGAAAGACGACGCTGAGGCCGACACTCTCCTTGAATAGGCTTGTGGCAAAGAGCTGCTCGAAGTTCTTCAGGCCAACAAACACCCATCCATCTGGCTGGCGCTTCTCCACGCTCAACCAGATGGTGAAGAGGAAGGGATAGACTTGGACGGCGAACAGGATGATCGCAGTTGGCAAGATCAGCCAAAAAGGCATCGAATTGCGCAGCCATCTGCGCTCTCTCCTGGGAGGAGCGGGGAGTGTCCGTTCCATCATGCAATCGGCCTTTCTGGAACCATTCTAGGATAGACGGAAGCAGGGTGGCAAGCCTGACTTCTTGCCACCCTGCGCTTCAAACCCGCGATCGAGAAGTGGCGTCGCGAGTGCCGGCTAGTGAGTCGAGTTGTATTGTTCCTCTGCTGCCGTCAGTTCCGAGGCGATGTCGGCGGTCGGATCCTGCTTGATCAGCTTGTAGAAGACGTTCATGACTAGGGGCTGAGCGGCCGCCGGATCTGCCAAGGAGCCGTACCAAGGCTTACAGGCCTGTTCGCTGTTCACCTTCTTGAGCTCCTCGAAGTAGGGAGTCTGGAAGGCCGGGTCCGACATGGATGTGGTCAGCGCGGGGGCTGAGCCAATGCCGGATACGAACATGGCGTTCTCCTCGGGGCTTATGAGCCAGTTGATGTAGGCCTTGGCGCCATCGACGTTCTTAGCTCCAACGGGGATGCCGACGCCCGTCCCGGCGATATGGCAGCCGGGTTTCTGGCCTGCAACCGCGGAGAAGAATGGAGACAGGTAGATCTCGCCGTCGGCCACCGCGCTCAGGAAGTCATTCTCATTGCCCTGGTCATACTTCTTCCCGTCAGGTGCGGTGAGCGGGTTCAAGAAGACATACCCGTCAGCCCCGGTGGGGAAAGCCCCAGCGGAGGAATCCTTGAAGGCTTCCTCTTCCTGGAATCCGCCGGCGAAGGCGATGTCGGGTACGTAACCCTTGGCCACGATCTCGCGTACGAACTCGATGAACGCGATGTTTTGGGGTGTGTTCAGGAGCATCTTGCCATTGCCATCATCGACGCGCCCACCAAACGACTGCTGAATCGTGCCGAGGCCGCGATAGATCCCCTGTCCGCCCTTGTCGGTTGAGCCGAAGAACGAGATGGCGTAGTAGCCCTGTTCCTTCAGCGCGGCGGCCTGGGTCATGAAGTCATCGACCGAGGTCGGGAAGCCGTTGGGGTAGCGATCATTCCACACGTATACCAGCTGGGGGCGATCGGTGATCGGCACGCAATACAGTCTGCCATCAGGTCCGGAGCAGACGGTGAGCGTGCTCGGGTCAAGATCCTTGAACCAAGGCTGTGCCTGGGCCCAATCGGTGATGTCTTGGAGCGTCCCATGCTGGTAGAAGGAGGTCACGCCATCGGCGACTTCATAGGCGTCTGGCACCTCGCCGCCGGCATCCACCGCGGCGATCAGCTCGGCGTCCTTCTGATCGAAGGCCTTGGGGATGTTCACCCAATTCCACTGGCCGGCAAACTTCTCATTGAAGAGAGGGATGGCTGCGGCCAATGCGAAGTTCCCGACATGCTCGTCGGCCTTCGGATCTGTGTTGTTCTGGTCGAATTCCCACCAGGTGACCACATCTTGCGCCTCGGCCATGGCTTCTGTTGGTGCGGGCGGAGCAGTCGATACTGCCGTGGCAGCAGCTGGGGCCGTCGTCGGCGCCGCGGCCGGTGCAGGCGCGCAAGATGCCAGGACGGCCAGAATGGCGAGGGCGCCAACAACTCTGGAAAGCGCATTCGGCTTCATCATTGCTTCCTCCATTCCTTAGTTTTGGCTCGCAATTGCTGGAAGGGCCTCATCTTGCCTGCTTCTGTCTTGATTGCCAATTCGATTTCTCGGGGAACCGCCTCCTTTTGCGCGAGATTCTCGACTAGGTTGTGTCCCGTCATTTCACGGCCACTTGCCCCCAGCACTCCGAGCTTCGGTCCGTGGAATCCGGGAGAAGGAATGGCGCGAGGTGTCAATCGGGTGGCGTGAGGCGGTACCGTTGCGTGGGGACGCAAGTGCATGCACGCCATTGACACAGTACCCCGCGGCTGCGACTACGAGCTCCGTAGTGATAACCCTCCGGACCGTTTGCGGCGCATGTGGGTCTGACATGCTCGAAGGATGGCGAGAAGGCGGCCAAGGGCTGATCGATGTCGCCTCATTCTACCCGGTCTTTCCGTCAGCCCCGCTCGCCCCCGGCTCTCGAATCCCTTGCAAGAACCGCCGGAGTTGGCTCGTCAGACGACCGTCGGATTGAGACGCTAGAGGCTCCTCAAACCTCCCCTACGAGCCAGTTCCCTCAGATCTCATTTTGCTTGAGTCGCCCTTCAACACACAAAAGACTTCACAATCCACCATCAGGCTGCCCGAAAGAGCCTGCGTGAAGGAGAGTTGATGAGACAATGGCGTCGGTTATTTCTAGGCTGAGAAGGACAGCCTGAGTCTCGTCTTTGCGGCCGGCAGCAGGCGACTCCACACAGGCAGGGGAGAGCATGAGCGATTTCCAGCACCACCTTCCCGGTCGGCGGGCGTTTCTTGGCCTGCTCCTGCCCAGAGGCACACTCCCCCCATCATGAAGCATAGGCGATGGCGCCCGTTGCGAAGCTGCGTCAGGCGCCGCCAGCTTGGACGGCGAGCCGATTCACGCCCTAAAAGATAGACGTCCCCCGAGATGCTGTCAAGTGGCATCTGACAGCCGTCATGTGTCATTTGTCACTTGAAACCCCAGGACGGTAAAATCCTATCCTCTAAGCGGCCTCGGGCGGTAGCTTTCCCATCAGGCCGCCGACTTCGGCGGAAGATCAGAAGCGCGTCGGTCCCGATGGGGCTGGCGGTGCGTCTTTTCGCCGTTCCCTTGCGCCGGGCCACCGGAGGATCGATGGTCCGAAGGAGAAGAGTGTGGCAACCGAGTCCTGGTACGATCTGGCCGGCCGCATCCGCGCAGCTGCCACAAGCTTGAAAGGGCGCCAGCAGCAGTTTCTGGCTGACCTCATCCGCATCCGGAGCTACACGGGGGCGGAGAAGGATGCTGTGGAGCGCTCGTTGCAGGAACTTCGCGAAGTCGGCTGCGACGAGGTGTGGATGGACACGGCAGGTAATGCGCTTGGGCGCATGGGTCACGGATCGCGGTTGATCCTCTACGACGCCCACCTCGACACGAACGAGGTCGCCGATGAGGACGAGTGGCCACACCCTCCACTTGAGCCTGTTGTCGAGAATGGGGCCATGTGGGGCCTGGGCGCCTCCGATTGCAAGGGCGGGGTGGCTTCCATCGTCTACGGCGCGGCCATTCTGAAGACGCTCCGTCTGGAGGCTGACTTCACCCTAATCGTGATGGGGGCCACTCTTGAGGAGGATGCCGAGGGCTTTGCCTTGCGGTCGCTCGTGGAGCGGGATGGCCTACGCCCGGAAATCGTCTTGCTCGCCGAAGCGACGGACCTCAGCCTGCGCCGAGGCCAGCGTGGCCGCTGTGAAGTGCACGTCCGCACGACCGGCAAGTCCGCCCACGCCAGCCAGCCACAAATGGGTCAGAGCGCCCTGCTGAAGATGCTCCCTGTGGTCCGTGCCCTCGAAGACATGAACGCCGGCCTGCCCACTCACCCCATCTTCGGCCAGGACACGCAGGTAGTGACCCTGATCGACGGGCCGCACACGCCCAATTCGGTGCCCAGCTGGTGCGAGGTCACCGTCGACCGGCGGTTGGCCCCCGGAGAGACGATGGGAGAAATACTTGACGGGATCCATCGTGTGGTCGGACCGCTGGGTGCCGATGCTCGCATCCCCGACCAGCGAGTGCTCACCCATACCGGGCAGCGCCTCGACGGCCCGAGCTTTTTCCCGGGCTGGTTGCTTGACGAGCGCCATCCTCTCCTTGACGCCGGCAAAGCTACCTGCGCGGCTCTATGGCAAAGCCCGCCTCGGGTGGGCGTCTGGCGGTTCAGCACCGACGGTGCCTACTCGGCCGGCGAGGCCGGGATCCCCACCCTCGGCTTCGGTCCCCAGGAGGAGAGATTCGTGCACAGCGCGGAAGACCAGGTGGACCTGACAAAGTTGGAAAAGGCGGCGGCCTTCTACGCGCTCTTTCCCTTGATGTACGTAGAGCGGGCCTGATCGGAATCCATGTGTACGCATCCCCAATTGCCACAAATAGGCAGGAGACATCGATGAACACGAAGCTTTTTCAGAAGGACTTCATTTGCACTCCGGATTGGACTGTGGAGGACCTGAACACAGTCATCGATCTGGCCTTCACCCTCAAGGGCGAGTCTGCTATGGGCGCGTTGCACG
Source organism: uncultured Anaerolineaceae bacterium (assembly GCA_964528155.1). Classification (GTDB taxonomy): domain Bacteria; phylum Chloroflexota; class Anaerolineae; order Anaerolineales; family E44-bin32. The sequence continues at coordinate 3,916 of CAZGRL010000043.1, read as the reverse complement.
ACCAGATACTACGTGCGCGGACGCTCTATATGCTCTTCTTTGAAGAGAGTACCCGCACGCGCAACTCGTTCGAGACTGGTATGACGCAGCTCGGCGGCCACGCCATTTACCTCGAGCCAAAGGCGACCCAGATAGGCCATGGCGAAAACGCCAAGGATACCGGCATTGTGCTCAGCAGCTATGGCAATGGCATTGCCATACGCGACTGTCGTACCGGCATCGGAAACAAGTATCTCTACGAGATGGCGCAGTACGCCGACGTTCCTATCATCAGCATGCAGGACGATGTAGACCACCCATGTCAGGCCATGGCGGACCTGATGACGCTCACTGAGCTCTTCGGTCGCGACTTGCGGGAGCGCAAGTTCGTGATTTCATGGACGTATGCCCCAAAGTACGTCCGCCCGCTGTCCGTCCCGCAGTCTCTCGTTTGGCTGATGCCTCGTTTTGGCATGAATGTCACCCTGGCCTACCCTGAAGGCTATCACCTGATGCCGGACGTGATGGAACGAGCACGCGTCTTCGCCGACGAGGCTGGCGTCGAGCTTACTGAAACCAACGACATGGAGGAGGCTTTCAAAGATGCCGACTTCCTGTACGCCAAATCGTGGGGCCCCATCATGGTCACAGAGAATGAGGCTGAAGTGGAGGCCATGGCGGATCAGAACAAGTCATGGCGTGTCACGCAGCAGAGGATGGCGCTGGCCAAGAAGCATGCGGTCTATATGCACTGCATGCCCATCGACCGTGGGCATGAAGCCGATGATGATGTGATTGACGGGCCCCGATCGGTGATCTACAAGCAAGCAGAGAATCGCCTGCACGTGCAGAAGTCAATCATGGCGCTGACTATGGGCGGACGCGCCTGATCGGATCACCCGTTCGTTCTGGGCGAAGGGCTCCGGTGAGGGGTCACAGGCTACCCTAGTGTCCCGTGAATCGGAGCAAAATAGGATCTTGTCAAAGAAGGGGCCATCGTGTGCTTCCATGAGTGAGTGGAAAGTCGAACCAAGGAAGGCAGCGATGACCTATCCAACCCGGGAGTGTCCGTCTCGGGCGGGCTGGCTCAGCTGACTGTCAAGCTGGAACCTGAACACCAGCTCGGCACGGGGCGTCATGAGAGGAGCCTCGAGCGCTAGGTGCCTCCGACGGATTTCTGCTCCTTGCCTGAAAAGAGATCCGGGCATGCGAAGAATGGGCCCAACACTGTGAGGGTTATCGGAGAGCTCGGCGCGCCGCGCCCAACTTAGTCCGCCGGGGGTGATTGGAAGGAGCAGGTGATGAGGAACGCAACGCGATCTATCCTGCGGCCCAAGACGTCAGAGGAGGCCGGGGCCCTGTTGGCCAAAGGAAATGAGGACGTTGGCGTCCTGTGGTTTGGTCCCAGGGTAGATGCGCCCGACGCGTGGGCTCGGACCTCTATGCTCGATCTGTCCCACTTGGACTTGGCCTATGTCCAGCGGCGGGACGATGTGTTGGCGATCGGATCCATGACCCCTCTGGAGCAGTTGGTCGAGGGTGACGCGACACGCTCGTCTTTCGGGGGCCTGATCCACACCGCTGCGCGCAGACTGGCTCATTATGGGATGAGAAATCTGGCCACCGTTGGGGGAACTCTCATGACGCCGTCGGGGCCACCGGAATTGGCCCTGGCACTGCTGGCCATTGGTTGCGAGGCGGTCTTCTTGACGCCGGAAGAGCGTGTGCTTCCTGTGGAAGGCCTGCTCGCGGAACCTGACTCAGCCCCTCGCGGTCTGCTCATGGAGTTGCGTTTGCCTATACCCCAGGTCGGCAAGCATGGCTGGGATTTGGCGTGGCTAGCGCGGTCGCCCATGGACCAGGCCTTGGCGGCAGCCGCCGTCGGACTGAGCCTTGGAGCAGGCAGACTGACCTCTTCCCGCATTGCCGTAGCGAGTGTTGGCCTTTCGCCCCGGCGAATCGGAGCGGCTGAATCCGCCCTTGAGGGTTCAACGCCGGAGGAGGTCATGATGGAGGATCTGGCTGGGATGGTGGAACAAGGCGTCGAACCCAGGCAGGAGTTCAGGGCAAGCGCCGAATACCAACGGCGAATGATGGGGCGACTCGCCGTCCGGGCAGCGACGGCTGCGTTGAGCAAGGTAGGTGAAGGATGAAGATCCGATTCACGCTCAATGGCCAGAAGGTCGAGGCGGAGATCGAGTCGAACGAGAAGCTGATGGCTGCGCTCCGGCGTATGCAGGTGTGGAGCGTCAAACACGGCTGCGAGACCGGCGAGTGTGGTGCATGTAGCGTGTTGATCGATGGTCGCCTCATGCCGACATGTGTGATGTACGCGGCCCAGGCCGACGGCCACGTGATTGAAACCGCGGAGGGCATGGCCGAGTCCCATGAGCTCCACCCGATCCAACGCGCTTTCGTGGAAACGGGCGCCATACAATGTGGCTACTGCACGCCGGCCATGGTGCTCGCCACGCAGGATCTTCTTCGTCGGGTTCCCGCTCTGACAGAAACCGAATGCCGAGAAGCATTGAGCGGCGTGCTTTGCCGTTGCACCGGCTACGTCAAACCGGTGCAGGCCATGCTTCGGGCGGCAGCCGTGCTGCGTGGGGAGGCCGTCGCGCCTTTCGAGAGCCAAGGCATTCCGCTCTTGTTTGAGCCAATCGACGGCGGCACGGCATCTGAAGAGCAGCCGCAGGTGGGGAGCTCGGGAACACGCGTGGCGGTCAAACCCAAGGTAGACCTCCAGGCTCCGTCCACCGGAGCGTCGACCGCCCAGGTGGTGGCTCACCCTGAACCGAAGGTCGATGCCGTGAAGCTTGTCAAGGGACGGCCGGTCTTTACCGACGACAAGGATCTGCCCGGCATGCTCCACGCGGCCATGCTGACCAGCCCACATGCACATGCCCGTATTCGGTCCATTGACACTTCCGAAGCCAAGGCGCTTCCGGGGGTGGAGGCTGTGCTCACTTACAAAGATGTGGCGCGTGTGCTCTACGCCTCGGGCGGGCAGTCGTATCCCAATCCCCTTCCGTGGGATCAAGTGAGCCTGGACTCTAAGGTCCGCTACGTGGGTGACCGCGTGGCCATTGTGGCAGCCGAGTCCCCCGAAATCGCCCGACAGGCTCTGGATCTGATTGAAGTGGACTATGAGGTGCTGCCGGCGGTGTTCGATCCCGAAGTGGCCATGAAAGATGGCGCGCCGATGATCCACGACGAGGCGGATGGGATCGAGATTGAAGACGTCGAGCACAACATCGCCGTCAGGCTGCACTCCGAAGTCGGCAACGTAGAAGGAGCGCTGAAGAAGGCCGACAGGGTTTTCCAGCGCACCTATCGAGTGCACTAGGTACAGCAAGCCTCCATAGAACCCCACGTGGTGGTCACCTACTGGGATGAAGATGATCGCTTGGTGATCCGGACGAGCACCCAGGTGCCTTTCCACGTGCGCCGCATGGTAGCCCCGCTCCTCGGCTTGCCTGTCAAGCGGATCCGGGTGGTCAAAGCTCGGATCGGCGGTGGTTTCGGAGGCAAGCAAGAGATGCTGATCGAGGACCTGTGCGCTCACCTGACTCTAGCCACCGGCCGCCCGGTGCGGTTTGAATACACGCGCGAACTCGAATTCACCAGCGCTCGATCACGCCACCCGCAAGTGCTGTCCTACCGCGCCGGCGTCATGAATGACGGCACGCTGAAGGCCCTCGACCTGTACGTGATCGAGGACACGGGCGCCTACGGTACCCACGGCATGACGGTCTGCGGTGTGACCGGCCAGCGGGGCCTGGCGACGTACCGCTGCCAGGACCTGCGTTTCGTGGGGAAGGTCGTGTATACCAACAAGCACGTCGCCGGGGCCTTCCGCGGCTATGGAGCACCTCAGGCGGAGTTCGCCCTGGAATCCCTGATGGAGGAAATCGCCGCCGAGATAGGGCTCGACCCC
>CAZGRL010000042.1:25827-28975 GCA_964528155.1 uncultured Anaerolineaceae bacterium | reverse complement strand
TTGTCCCGTACGATCTTGGTGGGAAAGACGCACTTTCTCCTTCACCCCCCTACAGAGGCGACAAGGCCGCATCTTGAGATGTGCTCATCCCGGCGCTGTCAAGTGAGCAAAGGAACCTCGCCGGGGCACCCGACCGCCGGCGGCTCCGGCCAGGCCAATCCGCCAGCACACTTGCGTTCTGTGCGATACTGAGATCGGTGAAGCCTCCAGACTGACCCGTCGGTCACGGAGACGAGAATGGCTGAGAATCGGCTGATGTTTCGAAGCCTGTCCACCCAGATGATCGCCTCCTTCGCGGCGATCGTCGGGATTGCGACCCTGCTGAGCGGCATCCCGGCCTATTGGATCATCCGCTCCGCCCTCGAAGGTCAGGTGGCCGACCGGCTCGGCGGAGCAAGTCAAACCACGTCGGTCTTGCTGGATGTCTCGCTCAGCGAGGTCGCAGACGCCGCCCGACTCACGGCGGAGCGCCCAACCCTGCGCCGCGCCCTGGAGGACCAAGACACTTCTTCGCTGGAGGCCTACCTCGACACCTTGCGAGCTGGAGCAGATGTCGATGGCCTGGCTGTGTTGGATGCCGATGGTGCGCTGAGTGTGGCAGGCGAGGCGCTGCCCGCCGCGCTCTTTGCCTCCCTCGGTTCCGGCGCTCAGTATGTCGTCTTGTCCGAGCCATCGCCATCCCTCGCTCTGGCTGCCAAACAAGAGATCGTCGAAACCGGGACGGGTCGGCACATTGGGTCGGTCCTCGCGCTGACGCGTGTGGATGACGCGTTCTTGAGCCGATTGGCCGAAGGGACAGGGGTCGAACAGAGCATTGTGGTTGCCGGTCGGAGGATCGCCAGCAGCCTGCCCGAGGCGCGTGGAATGGCGGTAGATACATCGCCTGAAGTTGGGGTGGGGGAGAGTGTGGAGTTCGAAACAGCTGACCAACACTTCCGCGCCGTATCCCTGCCGCTTAGAGACACCCGCGGCGAGGTCATCGCCTATGCCGAGGTCGCGTTATCGATTGGTGATACGCGTCTGGCAGAACGGCGCGCCCTCCTGGCGATCGCGGCCAGCACACTCGTGATTGGGCTCGGTGGCTCACTGCTCGGGGCAGGCCTCGCCCGAAGGGTCGCAGCTCCGATCGAGGTGCTCACTCGTGCCGCCGATCGATTGAGCCGAAGGGATCTGGATAAGCCTGTGCCCGTCCGCAATGGTCCGTCGGAGATCGTCACACTGGCCTCCGCCCTGGAGTCGAGTCGACTCCATCTACGACAAACGCTGGATGAACTCACCAGCGCCAACGCCTGGTCCGAGAATCTGATCCAATCCATCGTCGAGGGTGTGATAACCGTCGATTCACAAGGCACAGTCGAGTTCATCAGCCGCGGGGCCGAGCGTTTGACGGGATGGACAGCCGGCGAGGTGGTCGGCCTGCCACTTGATCTTGTCTTGCGCCCGGTCGAGCCCGAAAGCATGGCCTGGATCTGGTCCTTGCCCGCCGAGGGCAGCAAACGCCAGGTGAGAGTGTTCAACCAGGCGGGACGCGAGGTGTCGCTCGCGATCACGGCCGCACCTTTGAAGTTCCCGGCAGACAGTGAGGTTCAGATCGCGCTCGTCCTGAGGGACGTCACCGAGGAAGAGGCCGTACGCGAGCTGCGGTCATACTTCCTGGCCAACATCTCACACGAGTTCAAGACGCCGCTTTCGGCGCTGACGGCGTCGATCGAACTGCTCATGGATGAGGCCGACAAGTTCTCATCCGAAGACGTCGGCGCGTTGTTGACGTCGATACGCGTGAGTTCCCTGGGGCTACAGACGCTGGTGGACAACCTGCTCGAGAGCACCAGCATCGAAGCCGGTCGATTTGGCATTCGAACTCGGCCGACGCAGGTGGCGTTGGTGATCGACGATGCGCTTCGCGTTATCCGACCGCTCATGGAGCGACGTCAACAGACATTTCGTGTCAGGTCGGATGAGGAGATCCCAGTGGTCGAGGCCGACCCAACCCGGCTGACCCAGGTCTTTGTCAACTTGTTGTCAAACGCCAGCAAGTACAGCCCGCTGGGAGCGGCGATCGACGTCCGTCAATCGGTGGAGGACGGCTGGTTGCGCACGGAGATCGCCGACCGAGGACCCGGTATACCCTTGACGGAACGGCGGACACTTTTTCGGCGATTTGTCCGGCTTCGACGCGAGGACGGGGCCCAATATGGGATCGGCCTCGGACTGTCTGTTGTCAAGGCCATCGTCGAGGGACACGGGGGCGCAGTGGGTGTCGAGGGCCGCGAAGGGGGAGGGTCAGTATTCTGGTTTACGCTGCCGCTCTCCAAGGATCACACATGAAGGCTCTCGTCGTCGACGATGACCTTGTGCTCTCGGATGTGCTGGCCTTCACGCTGCGGCGCGAAGGCTACGAAGTTGTCACAGCTCATGACGGCACGGATGCACTCGAACGATGGCAAAGTGAGTCGCCCGATCTCATCTTGCTCGATCTCAACCTCCCAAAGCTTGATGGTCTATCGGTGTGCCGGCGTATCCGGGCTGTTTCGGACACGCCGATCATCATCCTGAGCGTTCGCGGTGAGGAAGATGATGTTGTAACCGGGCTTGAACTCGGCGCCGACGACTACATCACCAAACCCTTTAGCCCACGCCAACTCGTGGCACGCGCTCAGGCGGTCCTGCGGCGCGCCGGGGCGCCTTCGGCGGGAGGCAACCTGGAGGCCGGCGATCTCACCCTGGATCTCGCCCGAAGAGAGGTCACGCGCGCCGGCCTACCGTCGGCCCAGCTCACACGTCTGGAGAGCCGGCTGCTCGAAGTGTTGATGATCAACCAGGGGCAAGTCCTTCCGACCGAGAGCTTGATCGACCACGTCTGGGGCCCGGGGCGGGGTGACCGGGTCATGCTCAAACAGCTTGTGCACCGCCTACGCTCGAAGATTGAGACGAGCGAGACGAAGTCGGCGATTGTTGAAACGGTTCGCGGAGTCGGCTATGGCCTGACCCTCCCGGACTGACCTGCCTCCGATGGGTCACGCAGGCTAACCAGCCGCCGCTTGCTCTGGCGGCCGCTGGTCCACGGCCTGCCCTCTCCACGTGTCATCGCGCGCATGACCCGGTCCAATCAACGGGGTGTTGGTCTGATGGACGAAGGGGACAAGCG